>NZ_JAGGRO010000032.1:0-34953 GCF_018612805.1 Halomonas sp. ISL-56
ATTGTTAAAGAGCTGTTTCGCCGCGATGACTGCTTGAGCCACCTTACAAACCGTTGAACTGGCTTGCCTCAGCGAGGAAGGCGTATTCTACGCATTTCCTGATGCTTGTCAATCACTGTTTTTAGCGAGTGAAGCGAGCGATACAGCCTGCTCTAACCTCTTGACAAACCAAGGCTTTTACACCTTATTCACCGCTGGTAACGCTTGGCGTCCCCGGCAGCGGATACGTACTTTACGGATTCAGCGCCGGGTTGGCAAGTGGTTTTTAAGCAAGGCTTTGAAAGAGCCGTAAGTAATGCTCATTAGGCGCCGCGGATTGAGCCTGGCACCAGTGATTCCGACCCAAGGTCGGCGATGCTACGCGCCCCGGTAAGCGTCATTGCAACCCGCATCTCTTTTTCAAACAGCTCAAGCAAATGCGCAACCCCGGACTCTCCAGCAGTGGCAAGCGCATAGATGAAAGCACGCCCAATCAATACGGTGTCGGCCCCCATGGCGATCATCCGCACCACGTCGAGCCCGCTGCGCACGCCGGAATCGGCCAAAATGGCCAAGTCACCCTTTACAGCATCAGCAATTGCAGGCAGCGCACGTGCAGTAGAGGGAACACCATCGAGCTGGCGGCCACCATGGTTGGAAACGACGATACCGTCCGCACCGAAGCGAACCGCGTCACGGGCATCCTCTGGGTCAAGTATGCCCTTAATGATCATTGGGCCATCCCATTGCTCTCTAATCCACTCCAAATCCTTCCAGGAGATGGACGGATCAAAGTTATCCCCCAACCAGGCAATGTAGTCCTCAAGCTCCGTTGGCTTACCGCGATAATCAGACACGTTACCCAAATCATGGGGGCGACCATTAACTCCCACATCCCAGGCCCACAAAGGATGCATTGCAGCCTGAAGCATTCGACGGGCCGGGCCGTGCTTACCGCTCATGCCCGAATGAGCATCGCGATAACGCGCGCCAGGAACAGGCATATCAACAGTGAAAATCAGCGTCTTGACGCCAGCAGCCTTGGCCTTCTCCAGCACATGCTTCATAAAACCCCGGTCTTTCAGCACATAAAGCTGAAACCAGATGGGCCGATCAATGGCCGAAGCCACCTCATCAATAGGACATACCGATACCGTCGACAGCGTAAACGGTATACCTTTATTAGCCGCCGCCCGTGCCGCCTGCACCTCCCCGCGCCTGGCGTACATGCCCGCCAGCCCCACTGGCGCCAGCGCCATCGGCATAGCAAGCTTTTCACCAAACAGCTCGGTTTCAAGTGACAGCGACGACATATCCTTTAGTACGCGCTGGCGTAATGCGATGCCAGCAAGATCTTCAACATTATGCCGCAACGTATGCTCCGCGTAGGATCCACCGTCGGCATAATGAAAAAGAAAGGGAGGTATACGACGCTTGGCGGCTTGGCGGTAATCCGTAGATGCTGAGATGATCATGAGGAGCCCTATGCGATGGATGCGCTAAACACTGGCGCCCAAAGTGGAAAATTGGTTTTACCAATTGACAAAAAACAATGATCAACATTAAACGATGATGCCGCTTTTAAACACTTAAAAACGCTATACTTTAGTTTAATAACACCATTCTTTAGTGCTATTAAAGCTAACGCTACCCAACCAATTCTCGCTCTACATGCGCTTGAGAAAAGCATTCATAGCTTTTAATATTGGTCTTACCAATTAAAGGGCTTTTAGACATGAGCGATTTCGCATGAGCTATTTCGTATGAGCTATCCACCGCTCCGCCAACAGCGCTTGGCCGATGTTATCACTGAGCGCTTAGAAGCCATGATGCTCGAAGGCAGCCTAAAACCAGGTCAGCGCTTACCCCCTGAACGTGAGTTAGCCGAACGTTTTGGTGTCTCACGCCCCTCTTTACGAGAAGCTATCCAGCAATTAGCCGCTCGAGGCTTACTGACCAGCCGCCAAGGCGGCGGCACCTTTGTCAACGACGACCTCAGCAATGGCTATACCGACCCGTTGCTGGAAATGCTTTCCCGTCACGACGAGTTCAATCTGGATTTACTCGAATTCCGCGACGCCATGGAAGGGATATCCGCCTACTACGCCGCGCTACGCTCTACACCCGCGGATAAAGCCGTCCTGATCCAGCGCTTTGAGGAACTCGACGGAGGCTTTGCAGGGGCGGATCCCATCCAGGAAGCTAAACTAGATGCCGCTTTTCACCTAGCCATTGCCGAAGCCGCCCATAATGTTCTGCTGCTGCATACTATCCGTGGCATTTTCCATCTGCTAGAGAAGAGCATTGTGAGTAACTTGGCTCATTTATTCGCCAAGGAAGGTTCGCGCAGCCAGTTAATGCAGCAGCACCGCGCCCTGCTCAATGCCATTTTGGAAGGGCGGGCTGAAGATGCCCGTGCTCGCGCCCATGAACATTTGGTATTTGTTGAAGAAGGCCTTCTTGAGATGGCAAGAGCTGAGACACGGGCTCAGCGCGCCCTTCGACGTGCCCAAGGCAGTGGTAAGACATCGGCATGAATAGCGCTGCTGGCATCAACAGCCAAGCACCGGCCCCTTTACCGCCACGCTGGCGACGCCTGTGGCTGGTGCTCATTGCGCTCGGCTTGCTTTTTTGCATGTGGCAAGCCGCCCAGCTGGCTCGTGAACAAGCGCTTTCTAACTTACAGGACGAAGCAGAAAACGAGTTGCGCCTGTCTGCTGCCAACTTAAACGGCTATTTACTGCGCTACGACTACCTACCGCAAATGCTGGCCACCCGGGAAGGCGTGCAGCGCTTTTTGGCCTCTCCCGATAGCCAAGACCCAATGCCGCTCAATATGCTGCTGGATCGTTTCCGCTTTACAGCGGGGGTTTCAGACGTCTATTTACTCAATCGCGATGGTGACACGATCGCCGCCAGTAATTGGCACCGTCCAAACACCTTTATTGGCCAGAACTATGCGTTTCGTTCCTATTACACCGATGCCATTGCCGGCGGACAGGGGCGCTTTTTTGGCTTAGGCATCAAGTCGCTTGAGCGGGGCTACTACTTTTCGTCCCCCGTGTGGCTAGACAACACCTCACCCGACGCACAGCCAGACGGCGTCCTTGTGGTTAAAGTACTGTTAGATGACGTTGAAGAGAGCTGGGCAGAGCAGGATGCCGAGCTCTTTGTCACCGATAGTGACGACATTATCTTTATGGCCAGCCATCCCGAGCTGCGCATGAACGCGCTCTACCCGCTTACTAATGAGCAACGCCAAAGCCTGCGGGCAACGCGCCGCTATGCCATGGAGCCGTTGACGCCATCGGGTATTGAAGTTAATGCGCCTTACCGCCAGGGTAGCCAATTAGTCAGTTTCTCCCAGGGCCCGCTAAGCAATGGCGACTACCTGAGCCTGACCCGGCATGTCCCCGAGTTTGGTTGGCAAATGCATATTTTAAAGCCACTAACACCGGTGATTAGCGCCCAGTGGATCGCCGCCCTTATGGCGGGCGGTCTATACGGCGTGGTAACTCTCGGCGCGGGCATTGGCTGGCAGCGCCTGCGGCTACGCCGTGAGCGTGAAGCGTTTGCTGAACGGGAGCGCAACACCCTGGCCCGCGTTCGTGACGAACTTGAGATCAGCGTCGAACGCCGTACCCGTGACCTGGTGGCCAGCAACCAACGCCTTTCGGATGAAATCGAGGAACGCCGCCGCGCTGAAGCCAGCCTGCGCCAGACCCAGGATGAATTGATTCAAGCGGCCAAGCTTGCGGTACTGGGCCAGCTTGCTGCAGGTATTAACCATGAGCTTAACCAGCCGCTGGCAGCTATTCGCGCCTACGCAGAAAACGCCCGCCGCTTTATGGAACTGGCCCGCCACGACAAGGCGGATGCCAATCTTGAGCAGATTGTTGAGCTCACCGAGCGCATGGCGGATATAAGTGCACAGCTGCGCCAGTTTTCGCGTAAGAGCAGCGAGCGCCAGGAGACCATTTCGGTACAGGCCTGTATCGACTACGCCCTACGCCTATTTCAAAACCGCCTGCGCGAAGGCAATATCACCATTGTCCAGGATTGGCCCGCTGAAACCTTATGGGTAAAAGGCGACCTAGTGCGTCTGGAGCAGGTATTGGTGAATTTAATCGGCAATGCGCTCCAGGCCATGAAAGGCCTACCCGCCCCACAGTTAACCCTGGGCGCCCATAGCTACCAGCAGCAGGTCATTATTAGCGTTAGCGATAATGGCCCCGGCATCCCCGAGGAGCACATAGGGCAGATTTTTGAACCCTTTTTTACCACCAAAGCGCCGGGGAGCGGTTTAGGCCTGGGGCTCTCGATCTCGTCGCGTATCATGGACGATTTAGGCGGCAAACTGCAGGCGGCTAATCAGCCCGAGGGTGGCGCCCGCTTCACCATTACACTGCCCCACTCACCGTTAACCCACACCCAGGAGAGCCCTACTTATGCATGAGCCGTCGACGCTGCCGGTCATGGTGATCGACGACGAACCGCATCTGCGGATCACCGCCAGCCAAACCCTCGAACTTGCCGGCTATACGCCCTACTGTTTTGAATCAGCAGAGCAAGCGTTGGCGGCATTGACGCCTGACTTTCCGGGGGTCATTGTCAGTGACATACGCATGCCGGGAATGGATGGCATGGCGCTGCTCCATGAGCTGCACAGCCGCGACGCCACGCTGCCCATCATCTTAATTACCGGCCACGGCGATATCTCCACGGCCGTAGAAGCTATGCGTGCCGGGGCCTGGGATTTTCTCGAGAAGCCGTTTGCCGGTGATCAACTGCTGGATGTGGTGCGCCGAGGCATAGAAAAGCGCCAGCTTAGCTTGGAAAACCACCGTCTTAAAGCAGAGTTGGAGGTGCAGCAAGCCGCGTTAGGGCCGCGGCTGGTGGGCCGCACGCCGATCATTTCGCGGCTGGCCGCCATGATCCAGCGCATCAGCCAAGTCGAAGCCGATGTACTGCTGTTTGGTGAGACCGGCACTGGTAAAGACTTAGTGGCCCGCGCGATTCACGAACGCAGCGGGCGGCGTAACAGCCCCTTTATGGCGATTAACTGCGGCGCGGTGCCCGAGAACACCATTGAGTCCGAGTTGTTTGGCCACGAAAAAGGCGCCTTCACAGGTGCCGTAGAGCGGCGCATCGGCAAGTTCGAGCACGCTAACGGTGGCACGGTGTTTTTGGATGAGATTGAATCGATGCCCATGGCGCTGCAAGTCAAACTGCTGCGAGTACTGCAGGAGCGCAGCGTCGAACGGCTCGGCGCCAATGAAACCGTGCCGCTTGATATCCGCGTCATCGCGGCCACTAAGGTAGATCTCAAAGCCGCTTCCGAAGAGGGGCACTTCCGCGAGGATCTTTACTACCGGCTAAACGTGGTCACCCTGCCGCTACCCGCTCTGCGCGAGCGGCGTGAGGATATACCCTTACTGTTCCAGCATTTTGCCGTCGTCGCGGCCAACCGCAGCGGGCTGGAAGCACCGACCCTCGATAGCCCTGCGATTGCCGCGCTGTTGGCTCATGATTGGCCCGGTAACGTGCGCGAGCTACGCAACCTTGCCGAGCGCTACGTGCTGTTAGGCGCGGCCTTTGACTATCGTTTGGATGCGCTGCTGGAAGGGGTCAACGCCGATACCGAAGAGCCCACCCTACCGCGCCAGGTAGAGCTGTTTGAAAAGAGCCTGATCAGCCAATCGCTGTCGCGCCACCATGGCCGGGTAACCGACGTATGCCGCCACTTGGGCATTCCACGCAAAACGTTTTACGACAAGCTTAAAAAACATGGCCTCCATGCCGATGACTATCGCCACAGCAGCGAGCCCTGATGCAGCAACTCGCCCAGTACCGACCAGGGCGGCGCCCAAGGCACCAAGGTCAGTGTCGCAATCAGCATGAGCAGATTGGACATTGGCCGACGGCTATCGCCTAGCTTAAGCGCCGTTCCAAACGAGCGCTTAAGCCGCGCGCCTTCAAGGTCAACGCTGTATATCTCATCCAAACACAAGTGGATCAAAAACCCTACCAGCGTGGCAGCCCCATGAGACCAAGCCAGCCACGCTGGCTGGTTGAGTAAATTAAAACTTAGCGCAGCGGTGAGCAGACTACATAGCCCACCCGCTAGCAGCGAGTGCCAAATACCACGGTGCACGGTAAAGCGCGAGAACAGCACCCCCGCCAAATAGCGCACGCTGAAATAGATCCCACCGCAGGCAATCAACAACGCTCCCGGCGTCAACCATGGCTGCAGCAACAGGACGCCCAATACCAGAGCGGGCACCGAAAGAAGATTGAATATCAAGCGGATAGAGTGGGATCGATCGGCATCGATATCGGGCAAAATCCCCCCGAACGTAACCAGTGCAATCATCACCACCGCCTGGGAGGGCGGCCACCATTGGCCTTTCCAGCCTGCGTAAGCTACCAGCATGCCGCCCGCCGCTGCCACCGTAATATGCGTGCGAAAATTAGCCATGACGCGGCATCCCAAAGTCTGCAAAACAGAAAACTGTATAAATTAACAGACTTTCGCTATCCGCGACATGGCTAATGAAGAAAAAAGGTTGCTAGGCCAACTGCTTAGGATTGATTAGACAAGATAGCTAAAGGGAGGGTTCGGCCAGAAAGCGATCTTTTAATTTAACGTAGTTGCCTGCAGTGTAAGGGAAGAACGCGCGCTCCTTATCTTTCAGCGGGCGCAGTGCTTTGGCAGGGTTACCAGCATACACATAGCCACTTTCCAAATGCTTGCCCGGCGTTACCACGGCGCCCGCAGCAATGATCACCTCGTCCTCAACGACCGCGCCATCCATCACAATCGCGCCCATACCAACGAGTATTCGGCTTCCCAACGTGCAGCCATGCAGAATCGCTTTATGGCCAATGGTGACATCGTCGCCAATGGTAAGCGGAAAGCCGTCTGGGCTGAAATCACTAGCGTGGGTAATATGCAGCACACTGCCATCCTGCACACTGGTACGTGCGCCGATGCGAATGCGATGCATATCGCCACGGATCACTGTCATCGGCCACACGGAGCAGTCATCGCCCAGCACCACGTCACCGATGACCACACTGGCCGGATCAATATAAACGCGCTCGCCCAATTGGGGCTCCATACCTTGATAGCGCCTTAATACACTGCTCATAACTCGCTCCTGAGATGTCGGATAGGAAACGGAGACATTGATCAACTCACTATAGCAACCCGCTAAAGCAACCCGCTAAAGCAACCCGCTAAAGCAACCCGGCCAGTAGAACAATAAAGGTCAGCGGAATCGACACCCAGCGGATGATATTGCGCCACACCAAATAACCACTTTCACCAACGCCTAACGCGCTCACCACCTTCTCACGGGGCATTACCCAGGCCGCAAAAATCGCGATCAGCAACCCGCCCAGGGGTAAGAAAACATCCGGCGGTATACTGCTGACCAGCTCGAAGACATTACGCCCAAATAGCGGCCGAAACTCCGCCAGCGTTGAAAAGGAGAAGGCTGATAGCAGCCCGATCAACCAGACGCTGAGCGCCACGATCGCCGTCGAGATACTGCGCCGTAGCCCCAAGCCCTGCAGTGTGGCGACCATCGGCTCCGCTAGGTTAATCGCCGATGTCCAGGTGGCCAGTAACAGCAATAAGAAGAACACGCTGAGCCATACAGAGCCCCAAGGCAGCTCCGAAAACGCAATCGGCAGGGTAACAAACATTAACCCTGGGCCGTCAGTAGGATCCATGCCTTGAGCAAACACCACCGAGAAAATAGCGATCCCCGCCAATAATGCCACGCTAATATCGAGTACAGCGACAGCAACCGCCGCTTTCGGCAGGCTCTGCTCTTCCGGCATATAAGCGCCATAAGCCATCAAGGCACAGGCGCCTACCGCCAGAGTAAAAAACGCATGGCCCATGGCATGCACCACTACAGAAGGGGTTAGCGCCTCGAAAGAGGGCAGAAACAACCACGCTAACGCTGGCGCAAAACCATCGGTGGTCGCGGCATAGCCCGCCAACAGCAGTAGCAACAGATACAGTAGCGGCATCAGCAGGTTATTCAGCCGCTCAAGCCCCTTAGCAACCCCCGCAGCTACGACGGTCATGGTCATAAACAGAAACAGCGAGTGATTAAAAATCAGCAGCCCTGGGCTAGCTAGAAAAGCCTCAAAGCCAGCGCCAATCTCAGCGGCACTTGCACCATTGAAGTTGCCGTTAACAGAGGCCACCAAAAACTCAATTGACCAGCCCGACACCACCGAATAGAAAGACAAAATACAGAAAACGGTGAACGCACCGAAAAGGCCAAGCCAGCGCCATTTTGGTGAAGCACCCGCTTCGGCTGCCAGGGCGCCCAAGGCTTGCATCGGCCCACGCCGACCGGCGCGGCCAATCAGTATTTCCGCCATCATGACCGGAATACCCAGCAGCAGCACAAACGCCACGTAAATCAGCAGAAACGCCGCACCACCGTTCTCTCCGGCCACATAAGGGAAGCGCCAGATGTTGCCTAACCCCACCGCAGCACCTGTTACCGCCAAGATAAAGGCCCGTTTCGACCCCCAGCGCTCCAGCGTCTCGCTCATCACATGCTCCTGCCATTCGTGGCATTAAAAGGCGGCAAGACTAGCAGGCACTTGCGTGCAGGCCAAACCCTGAGATTAAACCTAGCATTGAAACACGGCTTAACCGCCCGCACTGTGTCATTATTATGGCGTGTTTTGCGCTCGTTAACGGTCTTAAATTGATGTCACTTGAGGTGCCTATGTCCACCAATCCGCTGCTTGAAACGCACGAGCTACCCCCTTTTACCCAGATTCGCGCTGAGCACGTGGAGCCTGCCGTGGACACGCTGCTAAGCGAAAGCCGTGAGGCCATTGATCGCCTCGCCGAACAAGCCGTCGCCGCACCACCCAACTGGGACAATTTTGCGGCGCCCCTTGAAGCAGTGAATGACCGGCTTACCAAGATGTGGTCTCCCGTTTCTCACCTCAATGGCACCATGAATTCGCCGGAAATGCGCGAAGCGTACCAGGCATGCCTTGAGAAACTCTCTGACTTTGGCACCTGGGTAGGCCAACATGAAGGCTTGTTCCACGGCTGGCAGGCGTTGCAAGATGGCCCCGCATGGGAGAATCTGGATGCCGCCCAACGGCGTACCGTGGAGAATTCACTACGCGATTTCCGCTTAGCCGGCGTTGACCTACCCGCCGACAAGAAAACCCGCTACGGCGAAATTCAGTCGCGGCTCTCCATGCTGTCCAACCAGTTCTCCAATAACGTACTGGATGCCACCCAGGCATGGCACAAGGATATCGATAACCAAGAAGCGTTAGCAGGGGTACCGGAGAGTGCTCTCGACACTCTGAAAGCCACCGCCGAGGCCAAGGGTGTGTCTGGCTACCGCATTACCTTAGACTTCCCCAGCTTCTTCCCGGTGGTTAGCTACGCCGACAACCGCGAGCTGCGCCGCGAGGTTTATACCGCCTTCGTTACCCGTGCGTCTGATCAAGGCCCCGATGCGGGCAAGTTCGATAACGCGGATATCATGGAAGAGATTCTGGCGTTACGTAGTGAAATGGCCAAGCTACTCGGTTTTGCCACCTACGCCGACTACTCCCTGACCACCAAGATGGCGGACTCTCCCGAGCAGGTGCTCGATTTTCTTAACGACTTAGCCCGCCGTGCGGTGTCTCAAGCGAAAGAAGAGTTTGCTGAACTCAGTGATTATGCCCAAGATGAATTAGGCCTGGAAGCGCTGGAGCCGTGGGATGTTGCCTATGCTAGCGAGAAACTACGCGAAGCGCGCCACTCTATCTCCCAGGAGCAGCTACGTCCCTATTTTCCGGCCCCCCAGGTGGTCGATGGTCTGTTTCAGGTCGTTGAACGTCTGTACGGCGTGCGCTTTGAAGAAGATACCCAGGCGCCCCGCTATCATGATGACGTGCGCTATTTCCGTATCACCGAAAACGGCCAGCCGATTGCCGGTTTTTATCTCGATCTCTACGCTCGAGAAGGCAAGCGTGGCGGCGCCTGGATGGCCGACTGCCGAGTCCGCCGCCAAACGGAGCAGGGCCTGCAACTGCCGGTCGCCTTTCTTACCTGCAACTTCACTGCCCCGGTTAGTGGCCGCCCTGCGCTGCTCACCCACGACGAAGTCACCACCCTGTTCCATGAGTTTGGCCATGGCCTGCATCATATGCTGACCCAGCAACATATTGCCGATATTTCAGGCATTAACGGTGTCGCCTGGGATGCGGTCGAGCTACCCAGCCAATTTATGGAAAACTACTGCTGGGAGCGTGAAGGTCTGGATCTACTCGCCAAGCACGTAGATAGCGGCGAACCGCTACCCGCCGAGCTACTTGAGCGCCTCCAGGCAGCCAAGAATTTTCAGTCGGCCATGGGCATGATGCGCCAAATCGAGTTTTCGCTGTTTGACCTGCGCTTGCACCATGAGCTTAGCGCCCCCAGCGCCAGCGACGTGCAAGCTTTGCTGGATGAGGTGCGTGCAGCGGTCTCTGTGCTGCCGAAAGTGCCGTTCAACCGCTTCCAGAATAGCTTTGGTCACGTGTTTGCGGGTGGCTACGCGGCCGGTTACTACAGCTATAAGTGGGCGGAAGTACTGTCAGCAGATGCCTGGAGCGCCTTTGAAGAAGCTGGGATTTTTGATCCTGAAACAGGCCAGCGCTTTCGCCGCGAAATTCTTGAGCAAGGCGGCGCCCGCGATGCCGCCGATCTGTTTGTAGCCTTTCGGGGCCGTGAGCCGAACGTTGAGCCACTGCTTCGCCATAGTGGTATTCGCGCCGCTTAAACCTGCAACGCCAGCCTATGCGTGCTCCCACGTCGGGAGTACGCCCTTGGAGCCTAATGATGTCAAGTGTGAAACGCTTTATTGCCGGTGTGACCTGCCCCCGCTGCGCGGCGATGGATCGTATCCGTGCCTGGGAGCAAAACGGCATTCGCTACCGGGAGTGCGTCAGCTGCGATTTCTTCGAGCAACTGCCTATTGAGGAGGACGCGCTTACCGAAATGACCACTCGGGTCAATCAAGTGCGCGATGACCAGAAGCAGCAGGATGTGCAGCCAGTGCGTATTCTGGATCCAGGTAAATCCTCGCGTTAACACCTTCCCCTACCCCCTCACCACCACGGCTGGCTTATTCACTCTTCACCAGCCGGGTATCTGCTACGTTCCCTACCCGACTCACCGCCGGTAGCGTACGAACAGCTCAATTTGTGTGCGGATATTCGCACACAAAAAAGCCCTCAGCGTGCGAACACTCGGACACTTCAACGCTTGTGGCTTGCCACCAAAGTTGAATAAAAACTTTATAAGCCCATGATTTTAAAAATCTAACCTTTAAGTGGCACAACTATCGCTGTTATATAGAGGCATACCTGCTTAACGCAGTATCGACTGGCGGTATTAATAGAGGCCGTCAGACTATAACCCCAATAACAGCTAGGAATTTTCGCCATGCGCAAACATATGCCTAAAACGTTTACCCTCCTCGCCAGCAGCGCCCTGCTTGTCGCAGCCGCCAGTAGTGCCCAGGCTCAAGACCGTTCCGGGTGGCCCGACAACTTCACTGTTGGCACCGCTAGTCAGGGCGGCACTTACTTCGTTTACGGTTCAGGCTGGGCGAACTTTATTGCCGATGAGTTAGGCGTATCTGGCGGCGGTGAAGTCACCGGCGGCCCCACTCAAAACCTGGCGCTCGTGCACACAGGCGATATGGCATTTGGCTTAACCACCATGGGCCCTGCGTCTGATGCCGTTAAAGGTGAAAGCCCGCTAGCACCTGGCATGCAGATGGATAATGTCTGCGCGATGTTCCCCATGTACGAGACACCTTTCTCAATTGCGGCACTCTCAAGCAGCGGTATTGAGTCGATTTCCGACATTCCTGATGGCGCACGCATCGGTTTTGGCCCGGCCGCCTCAACCTCTGACACCTATTTCCCGGCCATTTTAGAAACCCTGGGCGTTAACTTCGATCGCCGTAACGGCGGTTGGTCAGACCTGGGTGGCCAGTTGCAGGATGGCCTGCTAGACGTTGTCGCCTTCGCTGCGGGCATTCCGATCCCTGCCGTTAGCCAGCTGGAAGTACAGACTGACGTTAATATCATCGAATTTAATGAAGAAGAACTGGCCACGGTGCTGGAAAACTTCCCGGTTGCTGAATTCACCATTCCTGCCAGCACCTATACGACGCTGGAAGAAGATGCCCGCGCTGTTTCCATGTGGAACTTCGCCATTGCAGGCTGCGACCTACCGGAAGATTTCGTCTACGAAGTCACCAAGGCCACCATGGAAAACAATGACCGCATGCGTTCTGTGCACCGCAGTGCTGAAACCACCATTCCAGAAAACATCAAGCACAACACCGTGCTGCCGTTTCACCCCGGCGCTGCACGCTGGTACGAAGAGAACGGCTATGAAATTGCTGATGATATGATCAACTAAGCAACTTTCCCCGTTCTAACTGCCCCGTTACCGGCCCCGCCGGGCGGGGCAGCTTTCGCTGCTACTACCCCTTTGTCTGCTTTTGCTGTGAGGGTGAACTCTAATGAGTCACAAAACCGACCAAGAACCCGATGACCTCAAGGATGATGCTCACGCGGCGTCTGTGATACCCGAGTCCATTGCCGATGGTGTCGATGAAGACGTTGTTGAACCCAACCGCCGCCTGTTTACGGGCTGGCAGTTCCTGCTATTTGCGGCATTAGCGATTGCTTACTCAAGTTTCCATCTGATCTCACTGAACGTGTATCCGATGGAAACCTGGTCGTTTCGTATCGTGCATATTGCCGGTGCACTTATTCTCGGTTACGGGCTATTTGCCGGTGCCCGTTTTGCCGACGACGATCACCAAGCATCTGGCGCCTGGATCAAATGGGTAAGCTACGCGCTACTGATTCCCGCCGCCTATACCCTGGCGCAAGTCTTTTTAATGCATCAAACGCTCAGCGGCAGCGCCATGCGCATCGACCCGAACATCGAAAATTGGCACTACGGCTATCCGCTCATGGCAACGACAGCGGGTGCGATCGTACTGTCATGGTTTTATCGTCAGGCCCGGCATCGCTTCAACCCTGCCGATTTGGTGTTGATGGTCTGTGCGATGGCCAGCGCTGGTTATTTGCTGGTGGCGTATAACACCAATATCCGTATGTCGACAGGTACCTCCTTCGCACCGTCAGGCATTTCCTGGGCGGCGATTGCGGGCTCTCTACTGATTCTGGAGCTTACTCGCCGGGTAGCGGGTCTAGCCCTGGTGGTGATTTCTGCGGTTTTCCTGACCTACGTATTTGCTGGCCCTTATTTGCCAGGCTTTTTAGGCTATCCAGGGCTGTCACTACAGCGCTTCTTTAGCCAGGTCTACACGGATGCCGGTATTCTCGGCCCAACCACCGCGGTGTCGTCGACCTATATTATTCTGTTCATTATTTTTGCCGCTTTCCTGCAGGCCTCTAAAGTTGGCGACTACTTCGTTAACTTTGCCTTTGCCGCCGCAGGCCGAGCTCGTGGCGGCCCCGCCAAGGTAGCCATCTTTGCCTCTGGCTTGATGGGTATGATTAACGGCACGTCAGCGGGTAACGTGGTTTCCACCGGCTCATTGACCATTCCGCTGATGAAGAAAGTCGGCTACCCCGCACGTAGCGCAGGCGCGATCGAGGCAGCCGCCTCAACCGGTGGGCAAATCATGCCGCCGATTATGGGCGCGGGTGCGTTTATCATGGCCGAAGTGACCGGCATTCCCTATACCGAAATTGCTCTTGCCGCGGTCATTCCGGCGATTCTCTATTTTGCCTCCATCTACTTTATGGTCGACTTCGAAGCCGCCCGTAAAGGTATGCGCGGTATGCGCAAAGATGAGATCCCGCTGTTTTCAAAGCTGGTCAAGCAGGTCTACCTATTCGCGCCGATTATTATTCTGATTGTCGCCCTGTTTATGGGCTACTCGGTGATTCGTGCCGGTACTTTGGCAACGGCATCAGCCGCCGTGGTTAGCTGGATTTCACCCAACAAAATGGGTCTTCGTGCAATTCTTAAAGCGCTGCAAATAGCGGGCACCATGGCGATTCAGATTATCGCCGTATGTGCCTGCGCGGGCTTAATCGTTGGGGTTATCTCGTTGACGGGTGTAGGCGCGCGCTTCTCATCGCTGCTACTTGGCTTAGCGGGCGTTAGCCAGCTGTTGGCGCTGGTGTTCGCCATGCTGATTAGTATTCTACTCGGCATGGGCATGCCGACCACCGCCGCCTATGCGGTGGCTGCTTCTGTGGTCGCGCCTGGCCTGATCAATATCGGCATTGAACCGCTGATTGCTCACTTCTTCGTGTTCTACTTTGCGGTCGTCTCGGCGATTACGCCGCCCGTGGCCTTGGCCTCCTATGCAGCCGCCGGTATTTCTGGTGACAACCCCATGGGCACCTCGGTGGCCTCCTTCAAGATTGGTTTGGCCGCCTTTATCGTGCCGTTTATGTTCTTCTACAGCCCGGCCATGCTAATGGAAGGCTCCGCCATGCAGATCCTCCGCGTCGGGGTTACCGCCACCCTTGGCATTGTCTTGCTCTCTGGCATGGTGCAGGCGTGGTTCTTTGGGCCCGTTAATGCCTTACAGCGCTTGCTGATGCTGGTGGGGGCGATGTTCTTGATCTACGGCGGTATCTACACCGACGTTATTGGCCTTGCGATTGGTATCGTGCTTTTTGTCATGCAGCGCAAGCTACACGGCGGTGGTAAAAAAACAGCGCAAGCGGGCTGATTGATTTAAGCCGCTAAGCGTAAAAACCCCGCTCAACATTTTCGTTGAGCGGGGTTTTTAATGGCCGTATAGCAGGACAACAAACGAACCTAGTCGGTCAGATTGTCAACGATCTTCAGCACCGGCGCGGCTTGGTTAAGCGTATAGAAGTGTAGGCCTGGCGCTCCGCCCTCCAGTAAACGCTGACAAAGCCGACTCACCACATCGGTGCCAAAGGCTGAGATCGCGTCACTGTCATCGCCATACGACTCCAACTGCTTGCGAATCCAACGCGGGATCTCGGCACCACAGGCGTCAGAGAAACGCGCCAGCTTGGTGTAGTTGGTAATCGGCATAATGCCGGGAATAATCGGCTGCTCGACGCCTAGTGCACGGGCTTTATCGACAAAGTTGAAATAGGCATCAGCGGTAAAGAAGTACTGGGTAATCGCCATATTGGCCCCCGCCTTCATTTTACGCGCGAAGTTTTCCACATCCTTATCAAGGTTGGGGGCCTGTGGATGAGATTCAGGATAGGCCGCCACCGCAATGTCGAAATGATTGCCGGTTTCCTCACGAATAAATTCAACCAGTTCGTTGGCATAACGCAGCTCGCCAATGCTACCCATACCGGAGGGCATATCACCACGCAGCGCAACCAAGCTATCCACGCCCTCCTCGCGGTACTGTGCCAGCAGATCACGCAGCTGGGCTTTCTCACTGCCGATGCAGGAGAGGTGCGGGGCGGTCGTGATCCCGCTCTCGCTAACCTCACGCACCACCTGACGGGTACGCGCCTGGGTAGACCCGCCAGCACCGTAAGTCACCGAAAAAAACCGTGGTTTCCGGGCGGCCAGTTCATCGCGAACGTGGATCAGCTTATCGCGCCCGGCATCGGTGTTGGGCGGAAAAAATTCAAAGCTGATACCTAGCGGATGCTCTTGGCTGCTCATGGGACTTCCTTATTAGTGATTAATAGTGATGATATTTTAAGGTATTCTCGCTGTTCCAACGGGCTGGGGCTAATGAAAGATTCCACGCTTGGCCTTTAATTCGGCTCATGTTCGTCGTCACGACACCTATTACGGGAGGGTAAATGGATCTTGCACCTGGGGCACTGGTTGGGCCGCTATTGATGTTACTGAGCTACGTGGGACTGGGTTGGCTGGCCGCCCAACGACTCAAGCTAGACCCCCGCCCGATCGCGACACTGCTGGTTTACCTGATAGCGCCTTTTACGATTTTTCGCGCGCTGATGAACGGTGGCCCGACGCTTGACTACCTCTTACTCACATTAGCGCTATTCATTCTGGCCAGCCTGATGGCACTGATCGTACAACGCGTCACTCGCCACCGCTTTGGTGAACAGGAAGCGGCCCTGTTGGCGTTCTCCTCAGGGACGGGCAATACCGGCTATTTTGGTTTACCAATTGCGTTGATTTTGCTGCCCCCGGAAGGCGTTACCCTTTACCTGTTCTGTATGCTGGGGATTAATATTTACGAATTTACCGTGGGCTTTTATCTCAGTGCCCGCGGGCGTTTTTCGGTGCGCGAGAGCCTGATCAAAATTTCACGCTTGCCGCTTATCTACGCTTTTTTATTAGCATTACTACTCAGTAGCCTTGAGGTAACCATTCCCGCCGCGGTCATGAGTTCGCTGCAAGTGTTTCCTGCTACCTATACGCTGCTGGGCATGATGATTATTGGCATGACGCTTAGCCAAGTGACGCTTTCCGCCTGGGATACGCGCTTTGTGGCCGCCTGCTTAGGGTTACGCTACCTGATGTGGCCATTGGTCATGCTAGTGGCGGTGTTAATCCTGCAGTGGGTCGCGCCGCTTTCCACGGAGCTGGCCTTAGCGTTGTTGCTGCTGGGTGTGGTGCCCATGGCCGCCAATGTTGTGGTAGTGGCCATGGAGCTGGGCATCCAGCCACAGAAAGGCGCATTAGCGGTGCTGGTCACCACACTGCTGGCGCCACTGCTGATTCCGCTCTATCTCGGTTTAATGCTGCGCCTCACCGGGCTTGGTTAGTGATTGAGCTGTTAAAAGCCAGCAACACCCGCATGGTTAAGCTGTGCGGCCATGCGCTGCATCTCTGGGTGGCTGAAAAATGCAACCAGCGCTTCTGCGCGCACTGGGCCGACGCCGGGAACGGCTTGCCACTGTTCGCGCTGGTAGCCCGCTAACTCATACCAATCCCCACGCACCGATTCGCTACCCGGCGGCGCGCCCAGCGCACTTAGCCAAGCTGCAAAAGGTTGGTCACGGGCTGCTTGAAATTGCTCGGTGAGCGAGGCGGCGGTGGCCTCACCAATGCCGTAGGCCTGTTGCAGCTGGCGTGGTTCAACATTCAGCCAGTCCAGTAAATGAGTGACTACGCCCGCTTCGATTAGCGCTTGCCAAGTACCTTCACCGACACCCTGCATGCCTAGCTGCTCGCCCAGGTAGGTAAGCCGCGCCAGCAACTGACTATCGCAACCGGGCGTTAACTCAAAACAGCTCAACAGGTGGTAGCGCTGGGGTGATGGCGGGGTCAGCGGCGAGCGCTCTTGAGTATGCCATACCACCTCGGTTAACTGGGGAATCGTTAGTCCCGCCAGGGAAATCGCCACTTGGTCGCCGGGGCGAACATCCAGTGATTCCCAACGTTCCATCGACCCTAGCGAAACGCGGCTAATACGTCGCCCCTCTAGCAGTACAGGATTGAGCCACACTAACGGCGTCACGCGCCCGGTGCGTCCTACGCGAAACTCAATGCCACGCACTTCCGCTAGCGCCTGCTGGGCAGGGTATTTCCAGGCAACGGCCCACTCAGGCGGCGATGATGACCAGCGTCTTATACCGGGCCGCTCAGCTTGCTTAATCACCACACCATCAGTGGCAAACGGAAGTGGGCCGTTGAACCAGGTATCGCGCCAGTAGGCGGCATCACGGCGATCATTCAAGGGATAGGTGTAGTCGGCGCTATCAAAGCCCAGCGCACTCAGTTGGGCTAAGCGGCTTTCCATGTCGGTCGGGCCGTCAGGCCAGCCCCATACAAACAGGCCAACACGCTCAAGGGTGGCCGCGTCAGGCGAAGACTGAGCCATGGCGCCTGCCACGACGCCCCGGGCTCCAGAAGAGGGAGAGCGCGACTGAACGTGCGCTTCTAGGCGCCAATACAGCTCGCCTTGGAATAGCGCAGAAATCGGTTCGGGTAACGTATTGGGAACAGCAGGCAGTTGTCGGGCACGGGCTGTCCAATCCTGGCCTCGCTCGCCATCGCCGCGGCTAATGGCTTCGACCAGCTCACCCTCTACATAGCGCAGCGTCACCGCTACGCCGTCCACTTTGGGTTGGATCCACAGGTCTTCGCGACGGCTGGTAAAGCGCCTGACGCCCTCGTCATCAGCTTTATTGAGGCCGCGCTGGGCCGCTGGGTGTTCAAGGGTGCCGCTACTGCTGGTCACCCGCGTCAGCGGGCGATGATCCGGTTCTACGCCTAAACAGCGCTGCCAGTTAGCTAGGCGCTCTACCGCTTGGTCGTAGAGGGCATCATCGATCAGCGCGACGCCTTCGTCGTGGTAGGCAGTGTCCCAGCGCTGAACCTGCTCGGCCAGCGCTTGGCTTTCCTGCGCCAGCCGCTCAGCGGGCCAACTTGGGCACTCCTCTCCCTGCGCCGAGAGCGCCACCGCTAACAGGCCACCCAGCCACCCCACTTTCATGATCCATCGCCAGCCCTGCATACCCATCCTCACATGATGACAAGGAAAAGACACGGCGCTTGCACCAGCCCCGTTAAGTTTAATTTACCTTAAACTGACCGTGATGCAATGCGGGAAACAAGGATTGGCGTGTTATCGCCTAACGCACAAAATGAATATGCGGCCGTGCATGGTGGGGCGAGGTCTCCACATGGGCGTCTACCGAGAAGACATCACGTAGCAGCCGTTGGGTCAGCACCTCTTCAGGAGCACCGGAGGCCACGATCCTGCCCGCCTGCATGACCAGCAGTCGATCACAATACATAGCGGCGTGGTTGAGGTCATGGAGCGCAATGATGCTGGTCATCGGTAAGCTGGACACTAAACGCAGTAAATTGATCTGGTGCTGCACATCAAGATGGTTGGTCGGCTCATCGAGAATCAACTCGCGAGGGGATTGGGCCAGGGCCCGGGCCACATGGGTACGCTGTTTCTCGCCCCCGGAAAGGCTATGCCAGGCATCATCACGCTTGGCGCTCATCCCGGTACGCTCCAGCGCCTCGTTGACCGCTCTATCGTCCTCACCGCGCCAGCCCGATAGCATCGAACGGTGCGGGAAGCGGCCAAGCTTGACCACATCGATCACCTTGAGGTTGGCATTGGTCGTGGCGTGCTGTTCGATGAAAGCGACTCGTTGGGCAATGGCCCGGCGGCGAAAGGTTGAGAGTTCCTGCCCATCCAGCAAGACCTGTCCGGCGTGGGGCCGCTTCAGCCCGGCCAGCAGCCGTAACAGCGAGGTTTTGCCAGAGCCATTGGGCCCCAGCACGCCCAGTAGCTTACCCGGTTCGGCTTCAAAGGAGACACCATCGATCACTGTCTTGGTGCCGATTTTCCAAATCAAATTGTCGGCCTTGATACTCATGATGCGCGCTGTAACCGGTAAAGAATGACAGAGAAGAACGGCACGCCCACCAGCGCTGTGACCACGCCGATTGGCAGAGACTGCTGAGGGATCAGCACGCGAGAGGCGATATCCGCCACCACCATGAAGATCGCTCCCACGATGGCACAGGCAGGCAGCAAGACGACGTGGCGTGGGCCGACCACGAAACGCGCCGCATGGGGAACCACCAGGCCAACGAAGCCAATGGTACCGACCATGCTGACGATGGTGGCGGTTATGACAGCGGTGAGGGCGAACAGGACGATTCGTGTTTGACCGACATTGACCCCCAGGGAAGCGGCGGCCTCATCGCCGAAGGCAAACGCATCCAATACCCGTGCGTAGCACAGACACGCCACCAGCCCCAACCCAACCACGACCGACACCAGAAAAAAATCCGGCCAGCGCACGCCACCAAAGCTACCGAGCAGCCAGAACATCACGTCGCGCGCCTGCTGCGCATTGCCTGCAGTGGTGACGAAATAAGAGGTCACCGCGTTGAACAGCTGCGATGCCGCGACACCGGCCAATATCGTGCGATCGGCACCGCCGCGAGCACCGTTCGAGAGAAGCGCCACGAACAGGAAGGCGGCGAAGGCGCCCACGAACGCTCCCGTTGACAGCGACACCGCGCCAGCGCCCAGACCGAGCATGACGATCAGTACGGCGCCGGTCGATGCCCCGGCGGAGATGCCCAGCACATAGGGCTCTGCCAGCGGATTGCGCAGCATCGATTGCATAATGGCGCCAGCCAGTGCCAGGCCGGCACCGCAGAAGGCCGCCACCAACGCCCGGCTCAAGCGGTAATCCCAGACGATGGCTTCGTGGATACGATTGATTTCGAACGACGTCCAGCCCAGCTTATTGGTGATCACCGCATAAGTGGTGGACAGCGGGATCGGCATATCGCCGATCCCCACACTGATACCCACCACCAGCCCAATCGCCACCAACGAGCAGAGCAGCAGTCCTGCCACCCCTACTAGGCGTGGCAGGCGCTCAGTCGTTTGCGGCATGTCAAGTGTGGCGCTCATCTCAGACCAAGCGCCTTAAGCTGTTCCGCCACCTCTTCAGCACCGAAGATCGTCCTCACCGTGGGATCCATCGCATGGCCATCCATGACCACGATCGCCCCGTTCTTGACCGCTCTCATCTCGCGAGTCGCCGGGTCTGAGTTGAGAAACTCGATCTTGGCGTCTGAGTTGTCCAAATCCCAACGGTTACGGTCGACGCGGGCCACCACGATGACATCTGGATCCGCCGCGATGATGCTTTCCCATCCAAGTGCTGGCCACTCTGCGTCGGAGTCGATGGCATTGGTGCCGCCCAACACATCGGCGATAAAGCCGGACGCGCCGTTCTTGCCGCCAAGATAAGCGTCCGCAGACGGCGACGGGCTGGAGAACCAAAAGACGAAGGAGAGCGGCTCGCTACCTTCGGGAGCTGCTGCCCGCAGTGCGGCTTCACGCTGCTCAAGCTCCTCGATCAGCGCTTGGCCCCGATCATTGACGTCGAAGATCTGCGCGATCTCGTCGATTTCCTGATATAGGCCGTCCATGCTCCAGAGTTGGGCGCGACTGCCGTAGCCGAACTTATCCTTCTCCATGCCCTCAGCGACGCAGGTGTTGGGAGACAGGTAGGTCGCCACCCCCACGTTGTCGAAGTCCTCCCGTGTCGCCACTCTGCTTGATGGACCTATCAGGCTAGGCAGAGCAGCCGTCACAAGATCCGGTTCTTTTGCCAAAATAGACTCGAAGGTAGGAAACTCGACTGTTAATACCTCCACCTTGGCATTGGCCTCGGCCAACTGCGGCAAGACTTGGTTCGGCCAGAAAGCGGTGCCCACCATCTGGTCTTCGAGGCCGAGCAGCAGCATGATTTCCGCACTGGCCTGACCTATGCCTACAGCCCGTTCGGGCGCCTTGTCAAAGGTCACCTCTACGCCGCAGTTATTTAGCGTTAAAGGGTAGTCTGTATTGCCCGCTAGGGCGGAGGATGAGCCCAGCCCTAGCAAGGCGCAGAATCCGGTCACAGCAAGAAAGCGTGTCATGTCTTACCATCACTATTGGTAGAGGTGTAAAGATTGCATCACCTAAGCATACGCTGCCCAGACAACGAAGCGACTGATACTCATTTACAAGCGAGAGAAATATAAGCGCAAATCATTCTCGTCGCAACCGTTGGCCATGCGTATCCAAAAAAAGCGCCCCTGGTATTAACCAGAGGCGCGGACGAGGAGCTGCAGGCGACTAAGCGCTTACAAACCGGCGGCCTTACGCAGCGCGTCGGCTTTATCCACCTTTTCCCACGGGAAAGCGGTAAAGGTTTCGGTATGCGCTTGGCCTTTATCGTCACTCCAAGTGTAGCTGTGCTCGAACGGCGCCCGGCCGAAGTGACCATAAGCGGCGGTGAGCTGGTACATCGGGTGCAGCAGGTCAAGCATTTTGGTGATCGCGTAGGGGCGCAAGTCAAAGTGCTCGCGAACCAGCGCAACGATCTTGGCGTCGTCAATTTTGCCGGTACCGAAAGTATCGATAGAGACAGAGGTCGGCTCGGCAACACCAATCGCGTAGGAGACCTGAATTTCACACTTATCTGCCAGGCCCGAGGCAACTACATTCTTAGCCACGTAGCGGCCCGCATAAGCGGCGCTGCGGTCAACTTTAGAGGGGTCTTTGCCCGAGAACGCACCACCACCGTGACGCGCCATGCCGCCGTAGGTATCGACGATGATCTTACGACCAGTGAGTCCACAGTCGCCGACAGGGCCACCAATCACGAACTTACCGGTTGGGTTAATATGGTACTGGGTATTCTCATCCAACCATTCAGCGGGAATCACTTGCTCAATGACCTCGCGCTTGATCATTTTGCGCAGGTCTTCTTGATCAATGTCAGGATCGTGCTGGGTAGACAAAACGATGGCGTCGACACCGCAGGGTTGGCCTTCGGCGTTATAGCGGAAGGTGACCTGGCTCTTGGCATCCGGGCGCAGCCATGGAAGCAGGCCATTTTTACGCAGTTCGGCCTGACGCTCGACTAAACGGTGAGAGTAGTGGATCGGCGCTGGCATAAACGAATCGGTTTCGTTGGTTGCGTAGCCAAACATTAGGCCTTGGTCGCCAGCCCCCTGATCTTCCGGCTTAGTGCGATCAACGCCCTGGGCGATATCGACACTCTGCTTACCGATCAGGTTAACCACGCCACAGGTCGCGCCATCAAAACCGACATCAGACGAATTATAGCCAATGCTGATAATCACATCGCGCACGAGGGTTTCTAAATCGACCCAGGCAGAGGTGGTAATTTCACCCGCAATGATCGCCACCCCGGTTTTCACCATGGTTTCACAGGCAACACGCGCCTGTTTATCACGGGCAATAATGGCGTCTAACACCGCGTCAGAAATCTGATCGGCAATCTTATCGGGATGACCTTCGGAGACGGACTCGGAGGTAAACAGGGAATATTCGCTCATCGCGCACTCTACCCTCTGTATGACGGCTGCAGGTAACCCACAGCATCAGCAGGAAATCATGGCAGGTGTCCCCTGCCCATATTAGCGAAGTAATGACGTTCTTCATCACTTCGGGAGGCAGAGTCTACACGCTGTCGGCGATGCTTCCCAGAACGAGATCCCCACAATTTGTCATCACATTTGCCGCCACATGGGAAGTCAGCGACAATAGCGCCTTTATAATTTCTGTTTTCAGGCGAGGAGCACCCCCATGCCGTCCCGTTTTGAGCTAGCCAATGCCATTCGCGCCCTTTCCATGGATGCCGTTCAGAAGGCCAAATCCGGCCACCCTGGCGCCCCCATGGGAATGGCTGATATCGCCGAGGTGCTATGGAATGACTACCTCAAGCACAACCCCGAAGACCCCAAGTGGGCCGATCGTGACCGCTTTGTGCTCTCCAATGGTCACGGCTCCATGCTGCTTTACTCGCTGCTGCACCTGAGCGGCTACGAGCTAAGCCTGGAGCAGCTACAAAATTTCCGCCAACTGCATTCGCCCACCGCCGGCCACCCGGAATTTGGCTACGCACCAGGCATTGAGACCACCACCGGCCCGCTGGGCCAGGGCTTTGCCAATGCAGTGGGCTTTGCCATTGCTGAAAAAACTCTGGCGGCGCAGTTTAACCGCCCCGGCCACACCATTGTGGATCACCACACCTGGTGTTTCCTGGGTGACGGCTGCTTGATGGAGGGCATCTCCCACGAAGCCGCCTCGCTAGCCGGCACCCAACAGTTGGGTAAGTTGATCGCCCTGTATGACGACAACGGCATTTCTATCGATGGTGAAGTGGAAGGCTGGTTTACCGACGATACCGCCAAGCGTTTTGAAGCCTATGGCTGGCACGTAGTCCCCAACGTTGATGGTCATAAACCTGAAGAGGTCAAAGCCGCTATTGAGCTGGCCAAGAGCCATGACGATAAGCCGAGCCTGATTATCTGCAAAACCATTATCGGCTTTGGCGCGCCCAACAAGCAGGGTAAAGAGGACGCCCATGGCGCCCCTCTGGGCGACGACGAAGTGGCCCTGGCACGCACCCAACTCGACTGGCCCCACGCCCCCTTCCATATCCCTGAGCCGATCTACTCGGCCTGGGATGCTCGCGATGCGGGCAAAGCGGCGCAGCAGGCGTGGGAAGAGCGTTTTGCCCGCTACAAAGAGGCCTTCCCCACGGAAGCGCGGGAATTCACCCGCCGCGTGAAGCGCCAACTGCCGACGGAACTGCCTACTGAGGCCTTGATTGAGCAGGCCCAAGAGCGCGGCGAGACCATCGCCTCACGCAAAGCCTCCTTTGAAGTGTTGAACGCCATTGGCCCGAAAATGCCGGAACTGCTGGGCGGCAGTGCTGACCTGGCGCCGTCTAACCTGACCTTTTGGAAAGGCGCCAAAGCGATCACCCCGGAAGACGCCAGCGGCAACTACCTGCACTACGGCGTACGTGAGTTCGGCATGGGGGCGGTCATGAACGGCATCGCCCTGCACGGCGGTTTGGTGCCTTACGGCGCGACCTTCCTGATCTTTATGGAGTACATGCGTAACTCGATTCGCATGGCAGCGTTGATGGGCCAGCAAGCCATCTATGTGTTTACCCACGACTCCATCGGTCTGGGCGAAGATGGCCCAACCCACCAGCCGATTGAGCAGTTGACCAGCCTGCGCACCACGCCGAACCTGAACACCTGGCGCCCCTGCGATGCGGTGGAAACCGCAGCGGCCTGGGATGCGGCGATCAAGCGCCACTCTGGCCCCACGGCGCTGGTACTGTCACGCCAGAACCTGCCCCATCAGCAGCGCACCAAAGCGCAGCTGGCATCGATTCAGAACGGGGCGTATGTCCTAAAAGATAGCGCAGGGACGCCCGAGCTGATTCTGATCGCCACCGGCTCAGAAGTGGCTCTGGCCATGGACGCCGCTGCAGAGCTTGAACAGCAAGGTAAAGCGGTGCGCGTGGTCTCCATGCCCTCGGCCTACCGCTTTAACGGGCAGGATGCGGAGTACCGTGAAAGCGTATTGCCCAAGGCGGTGACCAAGCGTATCGCCATCGAAGCTGCCCACGCCGACTACTGGTACAAATATGTGGGCCTGGACGGCCGCGTGATCGGCATGACCACCTACGGCGAATCGGCCCCGGCAGGCGATCTATTTAAGCACTTCGGCTTTACTGTCGAGAATGTGGTCAAACAAGCCAACGAACTACTCGACTAAGCCATGCCCGCACTCAGTGGCTTTCTATGGCTGATTAGCTACTGGCTGATCGGTGAAGTGGTGATCCACTTCACCGGTCTTCCGATCTCGTCAGGCGTGATCGGCATGCTGCTGCTCTGTGCGACGCTCGCCGTGCGCGGCCGTGTCCCGACCAGTATTGCCGCTGCCGCTCAGCCACTGATTGCACTACTTGCCATGTTGATTATGCCCGGCGTTGTGGGGGTATTTTTCATTATCGGCGAGCTGGCAGGCCAGTGGAGCGCCATTCTTATTGCCTTAGTGGTAGGCACATTACTCAGTGTGACGACGACGCTTTGGCTGCTCAAACGTCTTATCGGGCAGCCGCATGCACGCTAATACACCGCTACTCGAACTGTTAACCACTACCCCGCTGTTTGCAGTGGGCTTAACGCTTGCCGCTTATTTGCTGGGTAGCGCGCTGTTCCAGCGTCTAAAGCGCCCTTCTTGGCTGCCCGCTATTTTGATCGCAGCGCTGCTGCTGGCGGGGGCATTAGCGCTGATAGGACTGCCTTACGCTACGTACCAGCAAGGGGCCACATGGCTAACGGTGCTATTGGGGCCAGCCACGGTGGCGCTGGGTATGCCGCTTTATCAACAGCTGCCGCGTATCGTTGAATTATGGCGACCGCTAGCGATTTGTTTGCCCATCGCCGCGACGCTGGCGGCTTGCTACTCGCTGGCAATTGCTTGGTTGCTGGGCAGCTCGGACACCATACTCGCATCCATTGCCGCTAAATCGGTGACTGCGCCAATCGCTATCGGCATTACCGAGCAATTGGGCGGCACTACTGCACTGCTGTTGGGCGCACTGCTGGTGACCGGGGTGATAACGATTCCCTGTGTTAGTCTGGCGTCGCGTTGGCTGCATATTGAAGATGACCGCTTGATCGGTTTTGCCCTGGGGCTTAACGGTCATGCTATTGGTACGGTAAGAGCGTTTGAGATCAGCCCCACCGCCGGCGCTTTCGCGTCACTGGGCATGAGCCTTACCGGTATTTTCACCGCGGTGCTGCTGCCACTTGCCTGGCGATTGATAGGCATGGCCAGTTGAAAGGCGCAGTTAGCCGATAACAGTCGCCCGCTGAAATACGTTATCATCGCAACGAGTTCTAGCCTATTTCGATTATTGTTGATTCACTTTTAAGAGCCAACCTTCTGCATGGCTAATTCAGCTTCCAGCTATCGCATCGCCATTAACGGTTACGGACGCATTGGCCAATGCGTGTTGCGGGCGCTCGTCGAGCGGCGACACCCCGAACTTGAAGTGGTCGCTATTAATGAGCTCTCTGATCTCGCGACCATCACCTATCTAACCCGTTACGACACCACCCATGGCCGCTTTCCCGGTGACGTGGAGAACGACGGCCAGCATATCATTGTCAACGGCCAGCGCATCCAGGTATTGTGCGAACAAGATCCACGTAAGTTGCCCTGGAAAGCGCTTGATGTGGATTTGGTGTTGGAGTGCTCCGGGAGTTTTAAAGATCGCGCCACCGCCGAGCTGCACTTAGCAGCAGGCGCTAAGCGGCTACTGTTTTCCCAACCAGCGGAAAATGACGTCGATACCACCATTGTGTGGGGCATTAATGAAGGCGAGCTGGCACTTTCTCAACGCGTTCTGTCAGCCGCCTCGTGCACCACTAATTGCCTTGTGCCGCTTCTGACCGTCCTAGATGAAGCCTTGGGGCTTGAACACGGTGTCACCACGACGATTCACTCGGCGATGAATGACCAGCCGGTGATTGATGCCTATCATCAAACCGACCTGCGCCTAACCCGTTCGGCGATGCACTCTATTGTGCCGGTGGACACCGGCTTGGCGCTCGGCATTAGCCGCTTGATGCCCCATCTTGCGGGACGCTTTGAGTGCCTACACTTACGCGTCCCCACTATCAATGTCTCTGCCATGGACGTAGCACTCACTGTTAGCCGCGACACCCACCGGGACGATGTGAACACGCTGTTGCTGACAGCCAGTCAACAGCGCTTAAAAGGCGTGCTTGGCTACACTGAAGCACCTATGGCATCAGTTGATTTTAATCACGACCCGCGTTCAGGCATTCTCGACGCGACTCAAACTCGAGTGGCTGGCAAGCGCCTTATCAAGCTACTGTGCTGGTTCGACAACGAATGGGGGTTCGCTAACCGTATGCTCGATATTAGCCAGCGGCTGGCCAGACTTTCCGCACAGACGTAACCTGTTTGCACCAGTTGTTTACATTGGCTGTTTATATTGAGTTCAACGGCCTAAACACGAGGAAACCGCTCACATGAACGTGAAGAAGATGACTGACCTTCCCCTGGAAGGACAACGCGTGCTGATCCGTGAAGACTTGAATGTGCCCATCAAACATGGCCGCGTTTCCAGCGACGCCCGCCTGCGTGCCGCGCTGCCGACGATTCAGGCAGCCGTGAAGGCGGGGGCCAAAGTGATGTTGATGAGCCATTTGGGACGTCCCACCGAAGGCGAACCCACCGAGGAGTTTTCCCTGGCGCCGGTAGCTGAACATTTGAGTGAGCTGTTAGGCCGCCCGGTGCCGCTGGTCAAAGCCTATCTCGGTGAAACCGTCGGCGAAACCCTGGATCTTGCCAACGGCGATGTCGTACTGCTAGAGAACGTGCGCTTTAATAGCGGCGAGAAAAAAGATGACGAACAGCTGGCGAAACAGTACGCCGCGCTGTGCGATATCTTTGTGATGGATGCGTTTGGCACCGCCCACCGCGCCCAAGCCTCCACCCATGGCGTGGCACGTTTTGCCCCCAGCGCCTGTGCAGGGCCTTTACTTGCCCAGGAGCTTGATGCCCTTGAGAAAGCGTTGGCACATCCGGCTCGGCCCATGGCCGCCATCGTCGGCGGCTCAAAGGTCTCTACCAAGCTGGATGTACTCACCGCGCTGGCGGAAAAATGCGATCAACTGATTGTAGGCGGCGGTATCGCCAACACCTTTATTGCCGCCGCGGGCTACAATGTCGGCAAATCACTCCATGAGGCCGATTTGGTGGGCCAGGCGAAAGCATTGATGGAGAAGGTCTCAATTCCACTCCCTACCGATGTGGTCGTCGCCACCGAGTTTTCTGAATCGGCCAAAGCGGTCGTCAAGCCCGTCGATCAGGTGGCTGACAACGAGATGATTTTGGATATCGGCCCCGATACCGCCGCCCATTTGGCGAGCATGCTCAAAGACGCTGGCACTATCCTGTGGAACGGCCCCGTCGGCGTCTTTGAAATCGATCAGTTTGGTAAAGGCACCCAAGTGATCGCCCAAGCCATCGCCGATAGCTCCGGCTTTTCTATTGCCGGTGGCGGCGATACCCTAGCGGCCATTGATAAGTACGCCATTGCGGATCGCGTTTCGTACATTTCCACTGGCGGCGGCGCCTTTCTTGAGTATGTCGAAGGCAAGCAATTGCCTGCCGTGGCAGCACTCGAAGCAGCTGCCAAACGCAGCTAACATAAAGCCACTTGAACCTGGGCGCTTATGGTGCTCGTTCAGATAACCCAATTGACAACGCAAACAGGTAAGATAATTTTATGGCTCTGATCAGCATGCGCCAAATGCTCGACCACGCCGCCGAATACGGTTACGGCATTCCGGCGTTCAACGTCAATAACCTTGAGCAAATGCGCGCCATTATGGAAGCCGCTGATGCCACTGACTCGCCCGTCATCGTGCAAGCCTCTGCGGGCGCACGCAAATATGCGGGTGCGCCTTTCCTTCGCCATCTGATTTTGGCGGCCGTTGAAGAGTTTCCGCATATTCCAGTGGTTATGCATCAGGATCACGGCACCAGCCCTGCAGTCTGCCAGCGCTCTATCCAGCTCGGTTTCTCCTCGGTCATGATGGATGGCTCGCTGGGTGAAGATGGCAAAACCCCGACCGACTATGATTACAACGTCAACGTTACTCGTCGCGCGGTGGAAATGGCCCACGCCTGTGGCGTTTCCGTCGAAGGTGAGCTGGGCTGCCTGGGCAGCCTGGAAACCGGTATGGCCGGTGAAGAAGACGGCATCGGCGCAGAAGGCAAGCTGGATATGGAGCAACTGCTTACCGATCCGGAAGAAGCCGCAGCATTTGTTAAAGCCACCCACGTAGACGCACTGGCGATTGCCATTGGTACCAGCCACGGCGCTTACAAATTTACTAAGCCACCTACCGGTGACACGCTGTCTATTCAGCGCATTAAAGAGATTCACGCGCGAATTCCGGATACTCACCTGGTCATGCACGGCTCCTCTTCTGTTCCCCAGGAGTGGCTGGAAGTGATTAACCAGTACGGCGGCGAGATTCCTGAAACTTATGGCGTGCCCGTCGAAGAAATCGTTGAAGGTATCAAGCACGGTGTACGCAAGGTCAATATCGATACCGACCTGCGCTTGGCATCTACCGGTGCAGTGCGTCGCTTCCTGGCTGAGAACCCGTCTGAATTCGACCCGCGTAAGTTCTTGAAAGAGACCGTTACCGCGATGCGCGACCTATGTATCGCTCGCTACGAAGCCTTTGGCACGGCTGGCAATGCCAGTAAGATTAAGCCGATCAGTCTGGACGATATGTTCTTGCGCTATGAGCGTGGCGAACTAGCGCCCAAGGTAAAATAAGCGTGTATTGACACCCTTTCGAAAAAGACGACCTGCTTGGTCGTCTTTTTTTGGCTAATGAAATAGATGTTGCAATGCAGCATTAATACCCTAACACTGGTGATGAGGCCACGACGTTTCGTGTTCCAGCAAGGAGGCCACAACGCTTATGAAATCGACGACTCCCCTGTCCCTAATGCCCACTACCCCGGTAGCGATGTTCGATATATGGAAAGTCGGCATCATGGCCTTTGAGCTATGGTCAACATCCTTGTCGACGATCACTATGCGAAATCATTTATGGCAAACACAGCCGTTTTTCAGTCCTAAAATGATGCAAGAAAATCAACGCATGGTCACCGAAAAACTCGAGGCCAGCATGGAAGCTGGCCTCGTCATGCAAAAAGCGCTGCTCAATTCAATGAGCGGGAAACAAGCCCCCTGGTGGGTTACCAGCCAGCGCACAATGAAGCCTTACCATCAGCGAAGTAGCGCTAACTCACAGCGACTCGCCAAGTAAAGCTTAGGCACTGACGTTACTCGTTATCGTCGGTGCCATCCTCGCCATCTTCACTATTCTCTTCCTCGCTGCTATGAATAGCATCTTCAGGACTGCCAGTGCCGCCTGTGCCAGCCTCTGGGTTTCGCTCCTCACTCTTACCTGGTTCTAGCTCTACATCAGCTTCGCCTGCACTGGTGGCTACTTCTTCGTTGTTCTCTTCTTCACGAGCGCGTGCCTGTTCATCAGCGCCTTCGGCATCGCTAGATAACGCTTCATCGTCGCGTTTTACCGACCCCGCTTTAATACCGTATTCCGCTTCTAGTGCCTCATCATCCAGAGGCTCATGCTGCTCGTCCTGTGTGTCATGATTATCAGCAAACACATAGCCAGTCGTCGTGAGTAACGCAGCGCTGAGTGCAAAGGGTAAAAACCAAGGGGCTAGTCGCATTGGGTGTTCTCCATGTTGTGGTTTTAAAAGAATAGTGTATCCCTACTATCTCTTCAGCGCAGCTTGGCGGTTTCCAACGCTAGCGCTACAGCGTGTCCTGAAAGGACATGTGCCAGCGGCCGCTAAAATGAGCGTAGCCATTTAAGCTGGCTCAAGAGTAACGTGCAAGCAAGCAAAAAATTACAAAACAGTGTTCACAAATGGCGTAAAATCCCGTTCAATAGCAGTATGGATGGCTTCAACTAACACTGGCAGCGTTTAAACCGCTGCAAGGAACCGCAATGCCGCTCCCACTTTTGCTGTTTGACTGTGATGGCACTCTTGTCGATAGCGAACCGCTACTCGCTGAAGAGATGGCCGCTGGACTTAATTCAGTAGGCCTGCCTTTCGCTGTTACTGACTACCTTGGCGAATTTCGTGGAGCGCGCTTTCGACGTATCGTTGCTGAATTACAACAACGCTATGGGGAGGTTGACCCTGCCCACCTTGACCGCATGGAAGCCTCTATGCGAGCCAATCTAGCCACCCGGCTTGCACAGGAGTTGACGACCATTCCAGGTGCCCATGAAGCGCTGGATATTTTGGCGGCTTATCCCAGTGCCGTAGTGTCTAATGGGCCGGAAAGCAAAATTCGCTCGGCTCTAGAAGCAACCGGACTGAGCCACTATTTTGGTAAACGCTTTTTCAGTGGCTATACCGCCAATTGCTGGAAGCCCGAACCCTGTTTACATTTACACGCAGCGAGTATCATGGGCTATTCAGCGCGTGACTGCATAGCCATAGACGATGCCTTGGTTGGTGTACGCGCGGCGCTTCAAGCGGGAATGACGGTGATCCACTTAAATCGCTTCCCTGATGCCGAGTCAACGCCCGAAAACGCTATCATGATCAGCAATATGTATCAGTTGCCTGCCGTGGTGGAGCGACTCACGCGTGAGTATTGGCAAACCCCTATGCCTCAGCACTCAATGGGAGGATAAAAATGCCCTCTTTACGTGACCAGCTCGGTGGGCTGGTTTACTCCACCGAGCATGGCAAAACCTGCCCCACCTGCCGGGAACCACTCGACGCCTGCCAATGCGATGAGCTCAGCGAACAGCAGCGGCTGGAAGCACTTGATGGCGTGGTACGCATTCGCCGCGAAACGAGTGGCCGGAAAGGCAAAGGCGTTACTACCATTACTGGCATTCCGCTGCCTAGCGAAGAGCTTAGAACCTTGGCTAAAACGCTTAAAAAGCGCTGTGGAACCGGTGGAGCAGTTAAAGAGGGCATTATTGAAATTCAAGGCGACCACCGCGATACCTTGCGCCAAGAATTAAGCGCCCTCGGCTACCAGGTTAAACTCGCTGGAGGTTAGACCTCTACACCACTATAACTTACCATCGGGACTTACCACCGGGTAAGTCGCTACAGAGCAAGGCACCGCAATGGCTTGGCTGGAATACGTGTTACCCCTGATTTTTTTATTCCCCATGGCGGCAATGGCCAGTATTGTCCTTGCGCTGCGCAGCCTTCACGATGCTCGCGTTCACTCCCCATTCAACGCCCCCCTTCATGAACCGGGCCAAGCCCTGCGGCGCCGTCTTGACCAAGCTTTTTCCAGCCTATTTTTAAACGGCGCTTTAGGGCCCATTATCAGCCTTGCTCCGCTTGTTTACGGGATGGGGCGCATGTTGTTTGTCGAGCGACAAGACTGGGTCGAATGGGCACTGTATGGCCTGCTCAGCACCTTACTTGTGCTGACGTTTTCGTTACTGCTGGTACGCGACTATCAGCGTATACGTCGCTTAAAATTAGGCTTAGCCTGCGAACTGGCTGTTGGTCAAGAGCTGGAGCGCTTAGTCCGCCCTGATGCGCACCCTTACTATGTATTTCATGATGTGCCCACCGATAGCTTCACGATCGATCACGTCGTCGTAACACCCCATGGCGTATTTGTGGTCGAGACACGAGCAAGAACACTCGCTATCGGCACCGATGGCAACGAACTCAACACAGTAGCGGTTGAACGCGAGCGGTTGCGCTTTCCGCACTGGCAAGAGCGTCGACCGTTGCACAAAACGCGCCAAGGAGTTAGCTGGCTGACTCACTGGCTTGAGCGCCGCTGCGGCGTACCCGTGCCAGTACGAGGCGTATTAGTGCTACCGGGCTGGAAAATAGATAACAGCGAGGCCGCCTCGGACATTCTAGTGGTCAGCGGAGATACCCTTGCAAAGCAAATAACCGAGCTAACACCAGACCCACTCAATGATGCCATCCATGACAAGATCATTAATGTTCTGCTTGAGCGCGCTCAGTTGATGGAGTTGAAACATCTGAGCCAACCTTCAGTTTAAGTGTCCTCCCTCCGCTCAATCGCCGCGCAGTCGGCCGCCCATTTCCTGGGCCAGATCGACCGCATAGTGGTCTGTCATCCCACCAATAAAGTCCAGCATTCGTCGATAGCTATCGTAAAGCGACCATGAAGGCAGCGGCGTATTTTCACCGATCAGGGCCAGCACACGTTGATGTTTAAACGATGAGTGCCCTGTGTGGTGAAGTTCGTGTGCAGCGCCAATAAAGGCTTCCAGCAGAATACCCAGCGTCGTATAGGCGCCAATCTCCAGCTTTGCCTTACGCTCATTCTGGAAAATACGCTCTCGAGCCAACTGCTTAGCCGCCTGAACGCCCCACCCCAGGTCGGGGTGACACAGCTCCAAGAGGTCATCACTGAGCGTGCCACTCAGCAGGGCCTGCTCATGCTGCACAAACACCGCGCCGACATCGTTTACCGCCCGTTCCATGGCAGCGCCACGTAATAGCGCGATACGCCGTCGCTGGGAAACGTTGTTACGCTCCATCTCCGCATATTCGGCAGGGAAATCGCCGGCAATCTGGCGCAAAATTTCGACCACTTCCTCATAGCGCAGAATACCCATCTCTAAGCCGTCTTCCAGGTCTAGCAGGGCATAACAGATATCATCGGCGGCTTCCACAAGCCAAGCCAATGGATGGCGACACCAGCGTTGATCGCCTTGGGGTAACAGACCAACCGCCTCGGCCACCTCTTTTAGCAGGGCTTGCTCCGACTGATAAGCGCCAAACTTGCCCGCTCGACCACCGTAACGAACCGTCCACGGGTATTTCAGCAGTGTGCCAAGGGTGGCCGCTGTTAGCCGCATACCGCCATTGAACTGGTTGTATTCGATCTGGGTAATTACCCGAAAACCCTGGGCATTACCTTCGTAGGTCAACAGATCCTCGCGCTCCGCCTCTGAAAGGCCCTCTAACAGACCACTGCTTTGAGCACGCAGAAACCAGTCGCGAATAGCATACTCTCCGGCGTGACCGAAAGGGGGATTACCAATGTCGTGACCAAGACATGCCGTTTGTATAATGACGCCAAGGTCAGCAGGGGTAATCCATTCAGGCAAACGATCATGCAACAGTTCACCCACAATCATGCCCAAGGAACGTCCCACACAGCCAACCTCTAGCGAGTGGGTTAGGCGAGTATGGATATGGTCGTTTTCGGTCAGTGGATGCACCTGGGTCTTACGCCCTAGGCGCCTAAAAGAGCCTGAGAAAACAATTCGGTCGTGATCTTTATGAAATGGGCTGCGACCAATTTCACGAGTACTTGTGGAGCGTTGGTCGTGAAGACGACGTGGGGAAAGTAACTGTTCCCAGCGCATCTGAGTCATGGGCATTCCTCCTAGAGGAGTGCATTCTGACATAAAACGCCAGAAAACCGTACGTTAGGGTGAGTGGTGAGTGGTGAGTGGTGAGTGGTGAGTGGTGAGTGGTGAGTGGTGAGTGGTGAGTGGTGAGTGGTGAGTGGTGAGTGGTGAGTGGTGAGTGGTCAGAAGTGTGGCTTTTCTACTCACGATTCACCATTTACGATTTACCAGCCCCCTCACGCAAAAAAAATCCCCCAAGGCGTAAGCCCTGGGGGATTTTTCATAATAAGTGCCTGACGATGACTGGGCCGGCCATCCGGGACTCTCCATGGGGAGACCCCTTGGTTTTCTTCCATACAAACAAAAAACCCAGCCGATTGGCTGGGTTCTTCGTTTAATAAGTGCCTGACGATGACCTACTCTCGCATGGGGAGACCCCACACTACCATCGGCGCTAAGCGGTTTCACTTCTGAGTTCGGCAAGGGATCAGGTGGTTCACGCATGCTATGGTCGTCAGGCGTAACGGGTAATGTACATCATGCTGATGATTTTTAAACTGTGAACGTCTCATTGCCTGCCGCCCTGGTCTTTCACCTGGGCCACACGCTGCGTATCCGGCTTCTGTTGATCTCTCAACACTACGTTATCACTGCGACCAGACCCCTTGGGTGTT
>NZ_JAGGRO010000033.1:0-27595 GCF_018612805.1 Halomonas sp. ISL-56
GCTGTAAGTCAATGCATCGCCGTCAGCATCGGTGGCCACCAGGGTCGTCACTGCGGTGGTGTTTTCAGCCACACTCGCTTTGCTTGAGGTGGCAAATACAGGGGCTTCGTTGGGCACTCCAATCTGAACGCTGCTCCCAGCACTAGTTGAGATTGCTCCTGTGTTATCGCCTGTCCAATTGGCAGCATCGGAAATTCGCACCAACCACGTGACCTTATCGGCTATACCCGTTGGCCCAGTGTATTGCACGTTATCTAGCTGTGAAGCGCCTCCCGGCAGGCCAATCGCATTCGTGCCATTCGTCAGCGTATTCTGACTACCCGTGCTATCGGGAAGCATGGAGTCTCGCAACGTTGCGCCAATAGACGTATTCCAATTACTACTATCTACGGTACCGCCAGAGTTATTCATACCAAAAATAAATAAGGGATTACTGTCGGCACCTTGGTAGATAAATACGCTATCGCCAGCGAGGTTCATGGGGTCAGTGACAGTGAAACTACTTGAAACGATGTCTGCAGTTAAATCCACATTCGCTGTTTTATTGATCAACGTTGTTACTTCATCGGAACCGCCCATAAACAGTTCGAATACGCCTCCCGCATTAATAGGGCTGCCCACTGTCCATGTAATAACTCCATCACCGGTAGAAGAAGTCGTAAAAGCGTTGGTCGACTGATCCCAACCTTTGTCCGTGAACTTAATGACAGTGCCCGCTGGTAAATCGACCAGCGTGGTGAAAGTGATCGTGTCGTTGAGGGCATTCCAGCCCAGAACAGCCATATCGCCAGGATTAAGCATGGGCGGGTTATCACCTTCATCGTCAGTAACGTTAATGGTTACGGACTGATTAGTCGTTGCGCTGTTCTGATCAGTCGCACTAATCGTCAGGGTATGACTGGTTGCGACTTCATAGTCGATGTCATCGGTATCATTGAGGGTAATAGCCCCGGTATTGGCATCAATGGCAAAAGCCGAATTACCGTCTAAATCCAGGTTTGGGTTACCGCTGACGATGCTATAGATGACATTAGCATCCTCGGCACCACCATCACCGTCATTCGCGTTAACATCCCCCACCACGGTGCCATTGGCTGAGTTTTCAGCAATAGAGAAGGGGCCGGAGTTAATGAACACAGGGGCATTGTTCGATGAGCCTACTGAGAGAACAAAACTGTCCAGCTTACCTCTGAACCCACCACTGGAAGACGTCATATAAAGTTTCGTGATGTCCGTCCAGCCTATACCAACGGTTTGAGGCGTCGAGACGGGGAGTGCTGCAGTCGTTATAGAATGACCCTTGTCAGACGTAATGGTGAAAACTTCACTCTCGCCTGACCAATGATACAAATAAAAACTCTCTGGAGAGAAAGCCGTATTGTTGAGGAATGAAAATGTTAGTTTAGTCTCATCAGTATAGGGGGAATTATTATCGCCAAACACAACATAAGGGGCATTATAGTCTGGATCCCAAGCCATAACGCCCGAAGAATCTCCATCGATAACCAGCGTTTCGCCGCCAACATTGATTTCTACATCTTTTCCGGAGTTTTCAGAACCATAGCCACCTTTATTGATAATATCTACTGCATCAAATGTTACTGTGACAGTAGAACTCAATAAATTTCTGAAATCCTTTAACGCCACTGAGTCAGGCTCTAGCGTACTTTCAATATTTCCCTGCCTAATCTCCAATACCCAGTCCCCACTCAGCTCCGCAGTTCCTGTGACATTGTCCGATGCCGCTACATCGGCATCCAGCCTTAAAGAGAGCTCTTCTATCAACTGAAGACCGGCATCATTACCTGCTACCTCACACCCATAGATCAACAGGTCACCACCATCCGAGAAACTCTTGCCAATAGCCTCCAGCACTGCACTGTACTGATCCAGATTACTAGCGCTTAAATAAGCCTGCCCAAGCTGAATACGACCAACGCTGCCATGTGAAAATAAGTGCAGGCTGTCGACGTCAGCTCGGCCTTCCAGCACACCCGCTAGCTCAATGAATCCGTCACCAAAGCCTGATAGCAGAACTACCTCAAGCCCTTGTGCCTGAGCGATGTCAACCAAAGAGTGGTAACCAGATACAGAGCGATCAATAACTGCAATTTGTAATGACTGATTAGCGGAGGTCATCGGTTGAGTTCTCTTCAGAGTTAGCAGGTTTTGTTGTGATTACATTTGCTTGGGTGGCATTCAAATCCCGCCAAAACTCCATACCTTGAAATCGTTTGAAAAGATCAGGGGGCAGGATCGTGCGGCGGCTTAAAAATTCCACTTTGGGCCGAACTTTATGAAGGCCAGATACCCCCAGCGCTTCATCATACTCAGGTGCATCGTATTCAACGTTTTCAAAATCATGTGCGTAGTCTGGTTCACCCAAAAACTTGTAAACTAGCGGCATGATTTTTTGCGGCGCTTTCGCTAGCAGGTCATATTCGATGACCAGCAGGGAAGCGGAATGCTCGCCATAAAAAGCTTCTTTTAATCCGGTATAAGCGCGGCCGATCAAAGCGTCGTGGCCCATTAATGCCTCCGCCCGACCAAACACAGTGCCCTGATTATTTGGCCCAAACAGACGGGTAAAGTGATAAGGGTTGTTTCTTACCTGCAACTCTAGGCTATCGACCACCCATGACAGATCACGCACACAGGCAATGACCCGCGCTTCGGGAAAGAGCCGGTTTATTAAAGTCATTCGTGAGGCCCACTGACGATTAGTATCAACCACTACTGGCCTGTCAGTGAGACTCTGATAATAGTTATCAAACAAGCCTCGCAAAATATCCTTACGCTGTTTTTCACTCACCGTAGAACCTACATCACCACCAGGACTCATTATCTGCATCGCACCGCTCACTAACGAACCTAGACCAGAGGTCATATCCGCGTGAAAACGTGGGTTCTGGCGCAGCAAGGCAGCCAACAAGGTGGAACCCGACCGTGGCAGGCCAGTGATAAAGTGAAAACTCATAAGGTACCTTGGCCGCCACTAGGGGGCGAAAAAAAGCTATAGAAAAGCATAAACTAGTAAGTCAAGGCGAAGAGACAAAACTAGCCATGAGGCATCTCATTTTCAGTGGTGGGACATTCCACGAACCGCCATTGTTTTAATTATTGGGATAATTAAAACTTAATATATGGAATGATTAAAAATGTCAACAAAAAAGATGATGGAACTAATTATAAACCCAATGGCTCAAGGCCGAACGGCTATACGACTTGTAACCTTTCCAACAACGGTAGGCGCTTATGCATGAAGTTACGCGCTTGATACAAAAGAGCTTGCAGATTTTCTTCGTCCGAGGAAAGCGGTTTACCATCACGTATTAGCAGCTGCCCTTGAGCCTTAAATACATTCCATGCTGCCTCTGCCCACTCCTCAGGCTGCACCATGCCTGCACGGCGAGCATCAAGGAAGCGCTGTTCAACTGCTCCAACACTTATCCCACCGCCAGTAACAGGGCTTGCAAGATAACCCATTTCAGCGCCAAGCATTGCCTGACGGCACAGGTGCTCGTTGAGCCGTGCACATTGGTTACGCACAAGCGCAGATGTTTGCGGTGATTGTGCTGGCACGACCACGCCCTTACCGATCAATACCATCAATGCTTCACGTAGCTGTTTAAATGTCACTCCTGCTTTTCCTACATCTGCTTCCATCTCACCTATGGTTCGCACACGCTGGTCGCTCAACGCCTCCAGCAACGGCTGGTAAATGGGTAGCTGCAACGCAGCAACGCCGTGCGCGCCTCTCACCTCAAGGGCTACTTCATCAGCAGGCTGCAACAGCACCACGTGTTCAAGACGTAGCTTTTCTGCTACTTCCAGAGAGTTGAGACGGCGAGCACCTTTTAACCAATAATCACGCCGAAAACGTTGGTTAGTCATGACATCACGGGTAGCCGCCTGCAGCAATGGGTTGCCAATCTCTTTTAGCAACACCTGCTGGGGAGAACTAAGCTGTAACCCATCGATATCATCAAGGGGCTGTGCCGACCCGGCATAGCTAAGACGCGCTTCGTTCAACCAGTTGCCTAATTGAGTAACGCTCATTGGTGTCCAGTCACGGTTCAATAGCTCATGGGCCAGATAACGACGATCCTGTGATTTAAACTGCACCAAAGCCTGCTTAAGCTGAGGATGAGCACGAGCAAAAGCGGGGTCGCTTAGCCACAACCGTTCAACAAAGACAAGCGCTGCTTCTAACTGCTCGGATGTACTACCTACAGGCGAACCCATCACATCAGCATGCGCCCTAATCAAATCACGCACCGGCAACATTGCAGCCCAACCCGGTAGCGTGTTGTAACTGACATATATGGCTCCGCCGGGGTTTAAGCGGCGGCGAATAAAGTCAACGATGGTGTGCCGGTTGGTGTCCCCCACCCAACTCCAGATGCCATGCAAAGCGATGTAATCGAACATGGGTAGATCATCCCGCGCGCAAAATGTCGCGAAGTCGTCATCAGAGAGATGAATATTGACCCCGCCCGCCTTTGCCGTTTCACGAGCATACGCCACGTGGGCGGCATTGAAGTCGGTACCCTGCCAGGCCACCGATGAAGCAGCAGCATGCAGATTGACGCTTACCCCCTGTCCAAACCCCAGTTCACAGGCATGCTCAATAACAGGCGGCATCCACCCCGCATTGAGCAGCACCAAACGAAGGCGCAATGGGTTCAGTTCAGCGTAATAGCCATGAGTATATTCCTGATCGGTGACGTAGCCTGCATCCATCGATGCCATCTCAATTCTCCAATGAAGTATTCATCAATTCTTATAAATTAGGCGATATTATGGGCTGGAGATTCCCCACTGACCTCGACTTTAAAACGCGCTAACTCAGCATTTACCTTTACCATGTCTCTTACTGCTTTATCGCGCCGCTGCGAATCGTCCCCCATTAGCTGTTCTCTATAGGTAACACACATTGCTAACGCGGCAGCCTGCCCAGTCTTAGGTTCAGCAGCTAGCGTTACAGCAAGCGAAGTGAGACGATCATGCATAAAACCAAACAGGCTCTCTGTCATCGCCCCCTCGCTCAATACAGCTTCAGAAGGATAAAAGGCACCTGCCTGCGTGAGGGCAAGCATATAATTGCTAGCAGATTGAAACTGGACAAAGCCGCTAGCGGTCACGCTGATTAACGGAAAGTAAGGCGCCAGTGAAGGAATAAGATGATTAGGGTGAATACGTGCCTGCCAATAGCGCGCAGCCACCCTTGAGAAATGATGGAAATCTCTAATAGGCACGAATCGCGCCTCAGCGAAGGGGAGTATTTCAACCGGTGGCTTATGTGGGTTTACAGTATCGTTGGCCACATCCACGTAAAGAGTACCCACCAATAACGCATTCTGAAAATATTCGCCGCGCAAATCGCCCCAAACTTGGCGTACCGAACCACCCTGGCGCACAAAACTTATCAAAGTCTTAAGCCCCCTAGCAGCATCAGGTTCAAGCGTGCGAGGTTCAAGTACGCGCAAATGCTGAAAAACAGCCTCGGAGATTTCTAAGCACTGGCCCAGCGGGTAAGGCTTGCCCTGCTTCAGCGGCCTTAGTTGATAAAGCTCGGTATCCAACGCTTGGCGCATACCAACAAACAGTGCAGTAAGCGACCCAATTAAGGGCATCAGAAACTGATCTGTTAGCGCTTGTTGTAGCGCTGCATCAACTAGTCGCGGCTCATTCGGTAACAGCGGCATTAACACTCCCACATGGAACATGCAGTAAAAAACCAAGAGCATATAACAACATCTGCTTACTTATTAGTCGCTATAGGCGGGGCATGCCAAAATTCAAAGCTACTGTTACTATTATGTCGTTATCCCTGGAATAAAGGATCGGCATAAAGAAAACCACACGCTTGTGACTAAACTGCAATCAGCTTCCGCGGCTGATGGCAAATCATGTCTGCGCCGTAAAAACAAGCAAATATTGACATGCTAGCTTTTCAATATAAAGCCTCTACTTCCTAATCGAGGCTGACATATTCTACTGGTGGTTTAATAACGTTTTCTGTCATCCTACTTTTGTACCCATCAATGCAACTTTACCCAATGAGCACCAAAAAATCAGGCATGTCTTTTTGGCGTACAGCATGAGCCATTACACCAATGCCCTCTTTAAGTTAAGTAACCGGAATCACAACCACCTTTTGGTAGGCGGGACGTTCCGCGATTTGTTGATACCAGCGCTCTAGGTGGCTGCGCGGCTGCCAGGTTAAGCCAATATGCCATAAGTTGTAGATAAACGGCGCCACGGCGATATCGCCCAGGCCAAATTGATTGCCTGAAAAATACACCTGCTTGGCCAGCACGTTATCCAGCAGTTCAAACAGCTCTTCGCAGGCCTGCATGCCCGCTTCAAGAGCGGCGTGATCGCGCTTATCGGGTGGGGTTCTGACATACCCCATCAAGATAGTGCGATGCTTGGGTGACAGGGTGTTGTTTGCCCAGTCCATCCACTTTTCTGCCTGCGCCCGTTCGGCGGGGGCTTCGATCCATAGCTTGTTTTGGCCGTACTGCGCTGCCAGATAGCGGATGATCGTGTTGGACTCCCACAGCACGCTGTTGGTGGCGTCGTCTTTGAGTAGCGGCACCAGGCCATTGGGGTTCATGGCCAGGTATTCCGGGGTGTTATTTACCCCGTGCTCAAGACCCGCCTGAATCTGCTCAAAGGGCAGTCCCAGTTCTTCTAGCACCCACAGCACTTTTTTGACGTTGGTAGAGTTGTTGCGGCCCCAAAGCGTGATCATGGCAATCCTTGTGTTTACGAGTAGGGAGAAAGCTGAGTTTGCCTCGCATGGGGTTGGGTGGCAAGTTGGGGCTTTTGTGGCAGGGCTGGGGCGGCTTCGCCGCCCTCTCGCGGGTGCCTCGTTTCTCGCTGCGCTCGCTACTCGTTACCACGCGCTACAAAACACCGCTCCTCACCACTTACGATTCACACCTCACGGTTCCCGCCTCACCATTTACGCCTCACACCTCACGATTCACCTTTTTCATCCTGATAAAACTTCATCAGGCTTGAGAAGTCGAGCTTACCGTTGCCCTTGGCTTTATGCAGGGTAAACAGTGACCGGGCGGCGGAGCCCATGGGGACTGCGGAGGCGCTTTGCTGGCTGATATCCATGGCAAGGCCTAGGTCTTTGATCATTAAATCTACCTGAAAACCGCCTTGGTAGTTTTTGGAGGCTGGTGCATTTTCCATTACCCCTGGGTAGGGGTTGTAAACATTCAGCGCCCAGTTACCGCCGGAGCTCTGTTTCATAATTTCAGACAACACCGCGGGATCGAGGCCATTTTTGATGCCCATATTGATCGCTTCGCAGGTGCCCGCCATCAAGATGGACAGCAGCATGTTGTTGCATGCTTTAGCCACTTGCCCCGCGCCATGGTCGCCAGCGTGGAAGATATTTTTACCCATGGCTTCCAGCACTGGCTTAGCCTGCCGGAACTCGGCCACGCTGCCACCCACAATAAAGGTCAGTGTGGCCGCTTGAGCGCCGCCTACCCCACCGGAAACCGGCGCATCCACAAAGCCGATACCCAGCTTCTCACCGTCAGCGGCAACGCTACGGGCGGTATCGCCGTCAATGGTAGAACAATCGATCACCAGAGCACCCCGCTTGATCACATCAAATAGCGGCGCATCGTCTTCAATGTATAGCCCGCGTACATGCTTGCCTGCGGGCAACATTGAAATGATAAAGTCGGCATCGGTGGCCGCTTCCTGAGCCGAAAAAGCCACTTCACAGCCATTGGCTTTGGCGGTGTCTTGCGCCGCTTGAGAAAGATCAAAGGCGCGAACCTCAAAGCCTGCTTTTACTAGATTGGCAGCCATGGGGCCACCCATATTGCCCAGACCGATAAATGCGATGGTATTCATTTTATTATCCTTATCAGCAAGTTGTGTGAACCCAGTCATGAAAACCCAGTTCTGGAAATATAGTACTAACGTAGATCCGCTAGAGGATTTTGCGACCAGGGGCAAGATAGCAGCTCATTGATAAAGCTATCCTCTACCGAGGCCACATCGGGATACGTCCATGCCGGTTGGCCGTCTTTGTCGACTAGCAGCGCGCGAACCCCTTCAGGGAATTCACGGTGACGGCAGCACTGTACCGACAGCGCCATCTCTGATTGGAACACTTCCGCTAGCGACATATGCTTAGCGCGCTTGAGCTGCTCATCAATCAATTTAACAGACACCGGGCTGCCTTGGGCCAGGGTTTTCTGCGCTTTGCTAAACCATTTATCGTCGCTTTCCACCGCGGCAATGGCCGCTACAATCTGCTCTACGCTATCGTGATCCATCAACTCGCGAATCAGCGCAGCGTGCTTATGTATCGGTGCTTCCAAGTCGGCAAAGGCGGGCTGAGAGGCCTGCTCCAACTCACGCATCACGCGATTGACCACACCGTGGGCGTCGGTCTGCTCGCCTTTACCCCAGGCGGCTTTGCTTAGCTGTTGCATCAGGCTGTCGCGCTGGTCGCTGGCGATACAGCGGTCGGCCAAGCCAAGCTGCAAGGCATCTAGCGCATTAATCTGACAGCCGGTCATGGCTAGAAAACGTCCCGCACCGTTGGCCAGCCGGTTCAAAAACCAGCTGGCGCCCACATCGGGGTAAAGGCCGATGGTCACCTCCGGCATGGCCAGGCGCGAGGTCTCGGTGACTATGCGGTGGGTGCTGGCACTTAACAGCCCCATACCGCCACCCATGACAATGCCACTGCCCCAGCAGATCACCGGCTTTGGATAGGTGTGCAGCAGAAAGTCGAGCCGATACTCGGTTTCGAAAAAACGCTCTGGAAAGCTGGGGTCGCCCTCACCAGTAATGGTTTTATACAGGTTTACGACATCGCCACCGGCACAAAAGGCTTTCTCACCGGCGCTATCCAGCAGTATCGCCACGACCCGTTCGTCGGTGGCCCACCCTTTTAAGCGCGGCAGCATCAGTTCAATCATTTCAAGCGTTAACGCATTCAGCGAGCGCTCGGCATTAAGTTTAATCTCGCCGATGACATGGCCATCATCGGTGGGGTATTCAGTAAACAGTACGCTGCTCATTGGCTCTCCTTCTCCTCTTACAGCTCGGTGGCACCGTCGGCCAGCACCCGGCGGGAGATAATCAGGCGCATAATTTCGTTGGTGCCCTCCAAAATTCGGTGCACACGGGTATCGCGCACGTAGCGCTCCATGGGGTACTCCTTGATATAGCCGTTGCCACCGTATAGCTGCAGCGCTTCATCGCACACTTTAAAGCCCACATCGGTAGCAAAGCGCTTGGCCATGGCACAGTAGGTCGGGGCATCGGCGTGCCCTGCATCTAGCTTGGTGGCCGCCATACGCACTAACTGGCGCGCGGCGACCAGCTCGGTGACCATATCGGCCAAGCGGAACTGCAGCGCCTGAAACTCGGCCAAGTGCTTGCCGAACTGTTTGCGCTCCCGCATATATTCCCGCGCCTTGTTGATCGCCTGCTGGGCGGTACCGATGGAGCAGGTGGCAATATTGATCCGGCCACCGTCGAGGCCCTTCATGGCAATTTTGAAACCGTCGCCTTCATTGCCGAGCAGGTGATTGGCGGGCACCCGCACGTCTTCAAAGGTGATCATGCGCGTGGGTTGGCTGTTCCAGCCCATCTTCTCTTCTTTACGCCCGTAGCTGATGCCGTCACTCTTGGCATCCACGGCAAACGCCGAGACGCCGCTAGCCCCTTCGCCACCGGTACGCGCCATCACCACCAGAAAGTCGGTGCTACCGGCGCCGGAAATAAACATCTTGCTGCCGGTCAGCACGTAGTGATCACCATCGCGCTTGGCTGTCGTTTTTAACGATGCCGCGTCAGAGCCTGAATTGGGCTCGGTTAAACAGTAAGAGCCCAGCAACTCGCCCGTGGCCAGCCTTGCGCCCCATTGCTCTACGGCTTCCGGTGTGCCGAAATCCGCCAGCATCCAGGTGACCATATTGTGGATGGTCAGATACGCAGTGGTGGACGTGCAGCCCATGGAGAGCTGCTCGAAAATGATGCTGGCATCAAGCCGTGAAAGCCCTAACCCGCCCACGCTTTCCGGGGCATAAAGGGAACAAAAGCCCAGCTCGCCCGCTTTACGTATTACATCAACGGGAAAGAACGAGGTTTGATCCCATTCGGCGGCATGGGGCTCCAGCTCGTTTTGGGCGAACGCCCGCGCCATATCGGCAAAGGCGACTTGGTCTTCGTTAAGCTCAAAATTCATGGCGTATCTCCGCTAGTGTGCCTGCACACTGGGTGTTGTCGTTGTAATTGACGTTTACGTTAACTTATCTATTTACCCGGCTACAAGCAACATGCCAACGCTTGCGACCTTAGCCGTAGGCCTTTAATAAAAAATCAAAAAAAGGGCGCCAAACGGCGCCCAACGGTAAGCATCAATGCATAAGGGACAGAGAGGCTGTTGTTAAAAGTGTCTACTTAAAGTTTTTGCGATACATCTTGTCCAGCTCACCGATGATGCCGCTACGGAAGCTAAGCACGCAGATCACAAAAATGATGCCGAGAATCACGCTGACCCAGTTGCCCAGCGGCGATTGCGCCAAAATATGCTGCAGGCTGACCACAATACCTGCGCCCATTAACGGGCCCAGCAAGGTGCCCACACCGCCCAGCAAGGTCATCAGTATTACCTCACCGGACATATGCCAGTGCGCATCGGTCAACGAGGCCAGCTGGAAAACCACGGTTTTCGTTGAACCTGCCAAGCCTGCCAAACCGGCGGAGATAACAAACGCAACGAGCTTATAGGCATCGGTGTTGTAACCCAGCGAGACCGCTCGAGGTTCGTTTTCACGAATCGCTTTAAGCACCTGGCCAAACGGCGAGTGCACCGTGCGCTGAATCAGCGCGAAGCCAGCGATAAATATCGCGAAAACAAAGTAGTACATCGCCAGATTGCTGCTCAGGCTGATCACCCCAAACAGTTCGCCACGGGGGACTCCGTGCAAGCCATCCTCACCGCCAGTAAACGGCGCCTGCACAAACATGAAGTACACCAGCTGGGCGATCGCCAAAGTCACCATGGCAAAATAGATACCCTGACGCCTGATGGAGAGCACCCCAAACACCACCCCAAGCAGCGTGGCCAGAACAGTCCCGGCGATAATACCCAGCTCCGGGGTTAATCCAGGGTAGCTCGCCAACAGGTAGCCGGTTACGTACCCACCTGTCGCCAGGAACGCTGCATGACCAAAAGACAGCAGACCCGCATAGCCAAGCAGCAGATTGAAGGCGCAGGCGAACAGTGCAAAACAGAGCACTTTCATCAGGAACACGGGGTAGGCTAAAAACGGCGCGACCAAGCCCACCACAATCAACGCCAGATAGAACATATTACGGCGAAATTTAGCCCGCTTTTGACGCTCAAGTACCGCGGATGGCGCCGTCATTGGTTGAGATTCTGCCATGTTCATGCCTCCTTACCGAACAGCCCAACGGGGCGAAACATGAGCACAAGGATCATGACAAGAAAGATCACCGTATTAGCGGCTTCTGGGTAGTACACCTTGGTCAGCCCTTCGATGATACCCATTGAGAGTCCGGTGATAATGGCACCTAGAATCGAGCCCATACCGCCAATCACCACTACAGCGAACACCACGATCAACAGGCTTGACCCCATGGTTGGCGATACCGGATAGAGCGGCGCAGCCAGCACCCCGGCAAATGCGGCGAGCGCAACCCCAAACCCGTACGTTAGCGTTATCAACAACGGTACATTAACGCCAAAGGCCTGCATTAACTGCGAGTTTTCAGTACCCGCGCGCAGGTAAGCCCCCAGCCGCGTACGTTCGATCATGAACCAGGTGAACAGGCACATCGCCAGCGCTGCCACCAGCACCCAGGCGCGATAGGTAGGCAGGAACATAAAGCCCAGGTTCAGACCACCCTGAAAAATTTCCGGCGTGGCATAGCGTGCACCAGAAACACCGAAAAAATTGACCAGCGTGCCCTCAAAAATCAGCGCTAAACCGAAGGTCAGCAACAGCCCGTAAAGATGGTCTAAATGAGCGATCCTGCGCAGTAAAAAGCGCTCTAACAGAACACCAAAAGCGCCCACTACTAAAGGAACCAGCAGCAGCGCCAGCCAGTAATTAATGCCTAAATAACGAAAGCCTAACAATGCGGCGAAGGCCCCCAGCATGTATTGCGCCCCATGGGCAAAATTGACGATCTTCAACAGGCCGAAGATGACCGCCAGGCCCAGGCTAAGCAGTGCGTAAAAGGCGCCATTCACAAGGCCCAGCGTTAGCTGCCCCATAAACACGGCCATTGGCACGCCGAATATCATCGTCATAACGCGACTCTCCTCGCCGTCAAGCAGTTGGCGGCAACTTGCCGCCAACCGGTTCTACACATCACTTGCGATTGCTATCTGAACCAAGCTCAGCCTGGAGATTAGTTTTGCACCAATTTGCACTGGCTTTCCGATAGCGGGCGGTAGGCTTCTTCGGCGGGAATGGTGCTGAGGATTTCGTAAAGGTCCCACTCACCGGTGGAATCTTCGGGCGTTTTTACCTGAGCTAGGTACATGTCGTGAATCATGCGGCCGTCTTCACGAATAGTGCCGTTGCGGGCAAAGAAGTCTTCAATCGGCATTTCGGCCATTTGTGCGCGCACAGTTTCTGGGTCGTCAGTGCCCGCCGCTTCAACGGCTTTCAGGTAGTGCATAGTGCTGGAGTAAATGCCCGCTTGAACCATAGTCGGCATGCGGCCTACTTCATCAAAGTAGCGCTGCGCCCACTCGCGGGACTGTTCATCCATATCCCAATACCAGCCGGTGGTAAGCAACAGCCCTTGGGTGGCTTCTAACCCGAGTGCGTGTACGTCATTCAAGAAAATCAGTAGGCCCGCTAGCTGCTGGCCAGACTGGGTAATACCAAACTGGCTGGCGGTAGTAATGGCATTGACGGTGTCAGCGCCAGCGTTGGCAAGACCAATAATTTTCGCACCGGAACCTTGCGCCTGGAGAATGTAAGAGGAGAAGTCGTTAGTGGGGAACGGATGACGTACGCCGCCGACAATTTCACCGCCGCTTTCTTCCACAACTTTGGTTACATCACCCTCCAGTGCATGGCCAAAGGCGTAGTCAGCGGTCAACATAAACCACGTATCACCGCCCTGCTCTACAACGGCCTTGGCAGTACCATTAGCCAGTGGGTAGGTGTCGTATACCCAGTGAATATGGTTAGGGGTGCAGTGCTCGTTGGTAATGCTAGACGCCGCAGAGCCGGAGACGATGCCCAGACCGTTGTTCTCTTCCAGCACTTTGGTAACGGCAATGGACACAGAAGACGCCACCAGGCCGCCGACCATATCGACGTTATCCTGGTCGATCCAACCGCGTACCGTGTTCGCGCCTACGTCAGCGCTGTTACGATCGTCAGCACTGGAAATAACAATGGACGCACCGTTGACGCTACCGCCAAAATCGGCCACCGCCATTTCCATGGCAGTCAAACCGCCTGGGCCGGCTAGATCCCGATAGGTACCGGACATATCGGCCAAGTAGCCAATGCGCACTTCGCCATCGCTCATATCCGCCTGGGCGGTGGACACAGCGAGGCTTGAAGCTGCCGCGACGGCGATGCTGGCAGCCAGCGTTTTTTTCATAAAGGTCATGTTCGTCTCCTGGCCCTGGGGGCCTTGTTGTTGTGCAGCTGTTGTATCGTTGTTGAGCTGTTGTGTTACGAGGTGCGAATTGCAGTGTTAAGTGGTCATATTGTTATTTTGTGAACAGAGTCATGCTGGTATTAAAAGCGTTTAAACAAGGAGCGAGTCGAAGGTAGTCAGTGCGTTATACCCCCAGCATTGAGTTGAGATGTTCCCGCCGCGATGGCAACTGCGCGGCGCTGATTTCTTCGACAATCTGGCCGTGATCCATCACGAAGTGGCGATCTGCCAGCGGCGCCGCAAAGCGGAAATTCTGCTCCACCAGCACAATGGTCATACCGCGCTCTTTAAGCTGAACCAGCACTTCGGCCAGCTTCTGCACGATCACTGGCGCCAGGCCTTCGGTTATTTCATCCAGCAGCAGCATGCGTGCCCCGGTGCGCAGAATGCGCGCCATGGCCAGCATCTGCTGTTCGCCACCGGAAAGCCGCGTGCCCTGGCTTCTACGCCGCTCATACAGATTAGGAAACATGGCATAGATTTCATCGAGGCTCATCCCACCTGAGCGAACTGTTGGCGGCAACAGAAGATTTTCGTGGACATCCAAACTGGCAAAAATGCCGCGCTCTTCTGGGCAGTAACCAATCCCTAAACGCGGAATATGGTGAGGCTTCATATGCAACGTTTCATTGCCGTTAATCACAATCGAGCCAGTGCGCCGCCCCACCATATTCATAATCGATTTCAGCGTGGTGCTTCGCCCGGCGCCGTTGCGTCCTAACAGCGTCACCAGCTCGCCGCGCTTCACATCGAAATTAACGCCGTGCAGGATATGCGACTCGCCATAAAAGGCGTGCAGATCCTGAACGCGCAACATTTCCAGGCTTTGAACATTATCGATAGGCGCCTGCGCTTCAGCGGTATTCATACGGCAGCTCCCTCTTTTTCAGAACCATCCTCTTCCGCGGCGTCGCTGCCCATATAGGCTTCACGTACCAGTGGGTTACGAGAGACAGCCTGGTAATCACCCTCGGCCAAAACAGCGCCTCGTGCCAATACGGTAATGCGATCACACAGACGGCTAACCACGCTCAAGTTATGCTCTACCATTAATACCGTGCGCCCTTGGGACACGCGCTTGATCAGCGCCACGATACGATCCACATCTTCCGCGCCCATGCCTTGGGTCGGTTCATCCAGCAACATCATGGTAGGGTCAAGCGCCAACGTAGTGGCCAACTCAAGGGCTCTTTTACGCCCATAGGGCATCTCTACCGTTAAGGTATCGGCGTATTCACGTAGCCCAACTTCTTCAAGCAGCTCAAGGGCGCGCTCATTGAGGTGATCGAGGGATTTTTCGGATTTCCAGAAATGAAACGAGGTTCCCAGCTTGCGTTGTAACGCCACCCGAACATTCTCCAGTGCCGTCATATGGGCAAATACCGCAGAAATCTGAAAAGAACGCACCAAGCCTAACTGAGCAATTTCATTGGACTTCTTACCCGTGATCGACTTGCCACGATACAAAATATCGCCCCGGGTAGGCGGCAGAAATTTGGTCAACAAATTAAATACGGTGGTTTTACCCGCGCCATTGGGCCCTATCAACGCGTGTATATGTCCTTCCTGCACCTGAAGATTGACGTCGTCCACAGCGGTAAACCCGCGGAACTCTTTGGTTAGCCCTCGGGTTTCGAGGACAGGTCCCTGAAGGACATCGTTTGCACTCATAGAGTGGCAAGCCTCTTATTGTTGTTGTGCGAAATCTTTACAGGTAAGCAATAGCGACTGACGCTGCCTTACCTGAACGTAAGGTGTATGTGCAAACTAGCAACTCTCGCTATGGCAATACAATTACAACTTTGGTCTATCGAGGAGATTTCTTTACCTAAATAAACAACTTAAAAGCATAAATATCAATTACTTAAATATATTCAACGCTTTTAAACTGCTGACAATAATTGCTTTACGTTAACGTAAACTTGTTTTAGCCTCAGTAGCAGTGTTCCATAGAAGGTATATCTTAGGAATGATCCTTAGGAATGATTGTTAACAACATGCCTTTTGAGAGAACGTCGCCATGAGCAGAACCTACTCGATTAGCGAACTGGCCAGCGAGTTTGACTTGACCACCCGCAGCATACGTTTTTACGAAGACCAGGAGTTGCTTCATCCCACTCGTCGCGGGCAGACCCGGGTCTACAGCAGCAAGGACAGGGTGCGTCTCAAGCTGACGATTCGTGGCAAGCGACTGGGTTTTTCTCTGGCTGAGATTCGTGAACTATTCGAGTTATGGGACGAAACCCGCAGCGGCAGTAAAAAACAACTGCATTTAATGCTGAGCAAAATAGCTGAGCGTCGTGCAGCACTTGACCAGCAGATGAAAGACATCACGATGGTGCAACTAGAGCTGGAGAGCGCCGAAATTCGCTGCCGACAAGCATTAGAAGAGCTAAATGAAAAAGGGCCACACGAAAAACAATACGAAGAGGAGCGCTCGGGTACTTCTGATGGCTCTTCCGAAAAAAATGCGACCTCCTCTTCCGCCACCATGCACTGACTCGGCGCCCAGTCATCCATAACGCCAGCTCGACTCGCCAATACAGTTAGCCAGCATAAATAGCCCATATAAATAATTAGCGATAGGTAATTGACCATGTTTTCACACTACTCAGAACTGAACTTCGGCCTCGATGATGAACTGAACATGCTGCGTGAGCAGGTCAACGCCTTTGCCGCCAGCGAGATTGCCCCCCGCGCTGCTGAAATCGACCGCAACAATGAGTTCCCCAACGATTTGTGGAAGAAGTTTGGCGATATGGGGCTGCTGGGGATTACCGTCTCCGAAGAAGATGGTGGCAGCGGCATGGGCTATCTTGCCCATTGCATTGCCATGGAAGAGATTTCCCGGGCCAGCGCGTCGGTGGCGCTCTCTTACGGTGCCCACTCCAACCTGTGCGTCAACCAGCTCAAGATCAACGCCACGCCTGAGCAGAAAACCAAGTACCTGCCCAAGCTAATTAGCGGCGACCATGTGGGTGCTTTGGCGATGTCGGAACCCGGTGCCGGGTCTGATGTAGTCTCCATGCAACTTCGTGCTAAGCGAGACGGTGACCACTACATTCTTAACGGCAATAAAATGTGGATCACCAACGGCCCCGACGCGGATGTGCTGGTGGTCTACGCCAAGACCGACCCCGACGCCGGTTCTAAGGGCATCACTGCCTTTATTATCGAAAAAGGCATGCCCGGTTTCTCCACCGCCCAGAAGCTCGACAAGCTGGGTATGCGGGGCTCCAACACCTGCGAGCTGGTGTTTCAGGACTGCGCCGTCCCCGCTGAGAATATATTAGGCGGCGAAGGCAAAGGCGTTCGCGTGCTGATGAGTGGCCTGGATTACGAGCGCACCGTGCTGGCCGCGGGCCCTATCGGCATTATGCAGGCCGCCATGGACGTGGTGATGCCCTATATCCATGAACGCAAGCAGTTCAACCAGTCGATTGGTGAGTTCCAGCTAGTGCAGGGAAAGGTGGCCGATATGTACACCACTCTCAATGCCTGTCGCGCCTATCTTTATGCCGTGGCGGGTGCCTGCGATCGCGGCCAAACTTCCCGTAAAGACGCCGCGGGCGTGATTCTTTACTGTGCGGAAAAAGCCACCCAAGTGGCGCTGGACTCCATTCAGTTGCTGGGTGGCAACGGCTATATCAACGAATACCCCACTGGTCGCCTGCTGCGTGACGCCAAACTGTATGAAATTGGCGCGGGAACCAGCGAGATCCGGCGGATGCTGATTGGTCGCGAACTGTTCACTGAAACCAAATAAAAGGCCGCGCCATGAGCACCGTGAATAGTCAGATCAATCCGCGCAGCGATGTGTTTCAAGCCAATGAAGCGTCCATGCTGGGTGAAGTCAATAAACTGCGTGAGCTAACCGCCGCCGTCGCCCAAGGCGGCGGCCCCAAAGCCCGGGAGCGTCACGAAAGCCGCGGCAAACTGTTTGTGCGCGACCGCATTGATCACCTGATCGATGAAGGCTCTCCGTTTTTAGAGTTCTCCGCCCTCGCGGCCCACAACATCTATGACAGCGAGATACCCGCGGCGGGCGTAGTCACCGGCATTGGCCGGGTGTCCGGCGTTGAGTGTGTGATTGTGGCTAACGACGCCACAGTAAAAGGCGGCACCTACTTCCCGCTCTCGGTGAAAAAGCACATTCGTGCTCAAGAGATCGCCCGTAAACATCGCCTGCCGTGCATCTATCTCGTCGACTCCGGCGGTGCCTTCTTGCCCCGCCAAGATGAAGTATTCCCCGATCGCGACCACTTCGGGCGCATCTTCTATAACCAGGCGACCATGTCCGCCGAGGGCATTCCACAAATTGCCGTGGTGATGGGTTCCTGCACCGCGGGCGGCGCTTATGTGCCAGCCATGGCGGATGAGTCGATCATTGTTAAGGAGCAGGGCACGATTTTCCTCGGGGGCCCTCCCTTGGTGAAAGCCGCCACCGGCGAAAGTATCAGCGCTGAAGACCTGGGCGGCGCCGACGTGCATGCCAAAGTCAGCGGCGTGGCCGACCACTACGCGGAAAACGACGCCCATGCACTGCAGCTGGCCCGCGCCTGTGTCTCGCGACTGAACTGGCAAAAGCGAGGCAAGCTAGCCATGCAGGCACCCAAGCCGCCCAAGCTCGACCCAGCTGAGCTATATGGCATCGTCGGCACCGACCTGAAAAAGCCATACGACGTGCGCGAAGTGATTGGTCGTATTGTCGACGACTCCGACTTCGATGAATTCAAGCGCTACTACGGCGACACCCTGGTCACCGGCTTTGCGCATATTCATGGCTACCCGGTAGGCATTGTGGCCAACAATGGCGTGCTGTTTTCCGAAAGTGCCGTGAAAGGCGCGCACTTTATCGAGCTCTGCGCCCAGCGCAAGATTCCGCTGATCTTTCTGCAGAACATTACCGGTTTTATGGTTGGCTCCAAGTACGAGCACGAAGGCATTGCCAAGCACGGCGCCAAGCTGGTCACTGCCGTTGCTTGTGCCAAGGTACCTAAGTACACCGTCCTGATTGGAGGCAGCTTCGGCGCTGGCAACTACGGTATGTGTGGACGCGCCTATGACCCCAACCTGCTGTTTATGTGGCCCAACGCGCGTATTTCCGTGATGGGTGGTGAGCAGGCAGCGGGCGTACTGGCCCAGGTGAAGCGTGAGCAACATGAGCGCGAAGGCCGCGAGTGGAGCAAAGAGGACGAAGAAGCCTTCAAGCAGCCCACCCGCGAGCAGTATGAGCACCAGGGTCACCCCTACTACGCCAGCGCCCGCTTATGGGACGACGGCGTGATTGATCCGCTGCAAACCCGCGATGTGCTGGGGCTCTCTCTAGCTGCCGCGATGAATGCAGACGTCGAAGAGACACGCTTCGGCGTGTTCCGGATGTAAGGGGCAATCACCATGGCTTACTCAACACTCATCATAGTCAACGGCGTGGCTCGCCTGACCTTAAACCGACCCGAGGTGCATAACGCCTTTGACGATAGCTTAATCGCCGAGCTAAATGAACATCTCAGCCAGCTCCACGACCTTGCTGAAGCGGGTGATGTGCGCGTGGTGGTACTGGGCTCCGAAGGCAAGAGCTTTTCTGCCGGTGCGGATCTTAACTGGATGAAGCGGATGGTCGATTACGACCTGGAGAATAACCTCGCGGATTCCCGCAAGCTCGCGGCGCTGATGTACGGACTCGACACACTGCCCTGCCCCACCCTTTGCCGCGTTCAAGGGGCTGCGTTTGGCGGCGCGGTTGGTCTCGCCGCCTGCTGTGATCTGGTGATTGCCTCTGATAAAGCTAAATTCTGCCTCTCGGAAGTCAAGATTGGCCTGTCGCCTGCGGTCATTAGCCCCTACGTGCAGCGCGCCCTAGGCGAGCGGCAAATGCGCCGCTACGCCCTAACCGCCGAAGTGATGGATGCGGAAACAGCGCTCGCGCTCGGTTTAGCCCATCAGGTGGTTGAGCACGAAGCGTTAGACAGCGCCGTCGACGCCATGCTGACAACGCTATTAGCAGGCTCGCCCCAGGCCCAACGCGCTACCAAAGCGCTGATGGCCGCAGTGGCTCAAGCGCCAGACAGTGACGCCACCCGCGAGCATACCTGCCAGGTGATCGCCAAGCTACGCGTCAGCCAAGAGGGGCAAGAAGGATTATCCAGCTTTTTTGAGAAGCGTCGCCCGGTTTGGACGTCACCTGAAGAACACAATAACGCTGCGGAGCCACGCTTATGACGTTTACCCCAACCAAATTCGACACCTTGCTGGTCGCCAACCGCGGCGAAATTGCCTGCCGGGTGATGCGCACTGCCCGCCGTATGGGCCTGAAAACCGTCGCGGTCTACTCCGATGCCGATGCCAGCGCCCGCCACGTGCGTGAAGCCGATGAAGCTGTGCGCTTAGGCCCTGCCGCTGCGCGCGAAAGCTATCTCAATATTGACGCAGTGATTGACGCCGCCAAGCGCACCGGCACCGGTGCGATTCACCCTGGCTACGGCTTTTTGTCTGAAAACGGCAGCTTCGTTAAAGCCCTTGAAGAAGCGGGCATTACCTTCGTTGGCCCGCCCGCCTCGGCGATTGCCGCCATGGGTGACAAATCCGCTGCTAAAGCCCGCATGGCCAATGCGGGGGTACCGCTAGTACCGGGCTATCACGGCGACGAGCAAGACGACGCCCTGCTCCGCAATGAAGCCGACAAGATCGGCTACCCGGTCATGCTCAAAGCCAGCGCGGGCGGCGGCGGTAAAGGCATGCGCGTTGTCGAGTCAGGCGATGGTTTCCAGGCAGCGCTAGATGGCTGCCGCCGTGAATCCAAAGCCGCCTTCGGCGATGACCGAATGCTGATCGAGAAGTACCTGGTACAGCCACGCCATGTGGAAGTGCAGGTATTTTGCGATCGCCACGGCAACGGCGTTTATCTGTTTGAGCGCGACTGTAGCGTGCAGCGCCGCCATCAGAAAGTGATCGAAGAAGCCCCAGCGCCGGGTATGACGGCAGAGCTGCGCAGCGCCATGGGCGATGCTGCGGTTCGCGCGGCCCAGGAGATCGGCTATGTGGGTGCGGGCACCGTCGAGTTTCTTTTAGACATTGATGGTTCGTTCTATTTTATGGAGATGAACACTCGTCTTCAGGTTGAACACCCGGTCACCGAAATGATTACCGGCCAGGATCTGGTCGAGTGGCAGCTACGCGTGGCCATGGGCGAACCACTACCCTGCTCTCAAGATGAGCTAACGATTACCGGCCATAGCTTTGAAGCGCGCATTTACGCAGAAGATCCGGATCAGGATTTCCTGCCCGCCACCGGCTTGCTTAACCGCTTTGCTCTGGATCTGGAGGGTGCGGGCTTAAGTGCTGATCAAGTACGCCTGGACAGCGGCGTGGGGAGCGGCGACGAAGTATCGATGCACTACGACCCGATGCTTGCCAAGCTGATTGTGCACGGCCCCGACCGCGATGCGGCGCTGGCAACCCTTAACCGCGCCTTGGCGGCGTTAGATGTTCAGGGCGTCGTGACCAACCGCGCCTTCTTGATGCGCCTGGCGACCCATCCCGGCTTTAAAAACGTCGAACTAGACACCCGCTTTATCGAACGCAATGAAGCCACGCTGTTTGCGCCGCGCACCTATAGCATGGAGGCCTACGCCAGCGCCGCGCTGATTGGTCTGAATCAATTGGCGCAGGAGTGCGAAAGCGACTCGCCCTGGGATCGCCACGACGGCTTCCGTCTCAATGCTCCCCACACCATTCGCATCGCGCTGTGTGACCCAGCCGACGTAAAAGCCGCTGATAGCGATGAGGCGGTAGTGATCGTGGAAGGTAAGCGCAACGCTGGCGAGAAGCTATGGAATCTAACCATTGGTAATGACACCTTAACCGCAAGCCTTCAACCGCTGACTGGCGATGCAGTTGCTGTCACCCTGAATGGCCACCGTCGCCGCCTGCAAGCGCGCCGCGATGGTCATGTCGTCGTTATGGCTGACCCCAGCGGCGAAACCCGCCTGTTCTGGCGGCGCATTGATGCCATTGATCACGGCCACCACGAGGCGGAGTCTACCCTCACTGCCCCCATGAACGGCACCGTGGTTGCTTTGCTAGTGGAGCCCGGCGTGGCGGTTGAAAAAGGCATGCCGCTGATGGTGATGGAAGCGATGAAAATGGAGCACACCATGACCGCCCCCGCGGATGGCAGCGTTGACACCTTCCATTTCCAAGCTGGCGACACCGTCAGCCAGGGCGCTGTGCTGCTCGACTTTGCGGCCAACGACGCTGCGGCTAACAAATAGGAGTCTCTGCTTATGCCATTGCCTACCTCCGTTAAGCTATTTGAAATGGCACCCAGGGACGGCCTGCAAAACGAGCCGGGGGCTATCGTGCCAACCGCGACCAAAATTGCCCTGATTGAGCGGCTTGCCAAGGCGGGTATTAAGCATATCGAAGCCGCCAGCTTTGTATCGCCCAAATGGGTGCCGCAAATGGGCGACGCCGTTGAGGTGATGGCAGGCATCAAGCGCCAGCAAGAGGTGGTCTACTCCGCCCTAACGCCCAATTTGAAAGGGCTGGAAAACGCCCTGACCGTAGGTGTTGAAGAGGTGGCAGTGTTTGGTGCCGCGTCAGAAGCCTTCTCGCAAAAAAACATCAACTGCTCAATTGCCGAATCGCTCACTCGTTTTGAACCCGTTTTAGAGCGCGCCCGCGAGGCAGGTGTGCGCGTACGCGGCTACGTCTCCTGCGTATTGGGCTGCCCTTATGAAGGCGAGATTGATCCCAACAAAGTCGCCGAGGTAGCCAAAGCGCTTTATGAAATGGGCTGCTACGAAGTGTCACTGGGCGACACCATCGGCGTTGGCACGCCGTTGGCCGCCAAGCGTATGATTGACGCCGTTCAGCAGCAGGTACCCATCGAATTTCTGGCCGCTCACTTCCACGACACCTACGGCATGGCGCTGGCCAACTTATATGCGGTAATGGAAGAAGGCGTCAGTGTGATTGATGCGGCAACCGCAGGCCTGGGCGGCTGCCCCTATGCCAAAGGCGCTTCCGGCAATGTGGCCACTGAAGACGTGCTCTATCTACTTGAAGGGCTAGGCATTGAAACGGGTATTGACCTACAGGCCGTAATTGATACCGGCTACTGGATCACCCATGAGCTAGGCCGCAAGCCCAGCGCTAAAGTTGCTCTGGCGAGAGGCGCTCTTAACCAATAATAATTAAACGACGCCTGACTTCCCGTTTAGATAAGAAAAAGACATCGGAGAATTACCCATGGCATCACCTGCTCTTACTCTACCCAGCTACTCCAGCAGCATGGCGGACAAGCCGCTGCTGGGCATGACCATTGGCGACAAGTTCGACCAAATCGCCGCGCAGTATGCTGATAACGACGCGCTAATCGTACTGCACCAAAATATCCACTGGAGCTACCGCCAGCTCCAGGAAGAGGTTAACCGCTGCGCCCGTGCCCTGCTCGCTATTGGTGTTAACAAGGGCGACCGGGTAGCCATGTGGGCGCCCAACTGCAGCGAATGGACGCTCACTCAGTTTGCTACTGCTAAAATTGGCGCGATTCTGGTCAATATTAACCCTTCCTATCGCACCCATGAGCTGGAATACGCGCTGAACCAATCCGGCGCCCGTTTTATGGTGACTGCGAACAGCTTTAAAAGCTCCGATTACAGCGGCATGCTGTATGAGCTCGCGCCCGAATTAAACGCTTGCAAAGAAGGCGAACTGAAATCACAAAAGCTGCCTGACCTTGAGTGCATTGTTAATTTAAGCGATGACAAACTCAGCGGCATGTGGCGCTGGTCTGACCTGATGGAAGAAGCCAACAAGGTTAGCCAAACCGACGTTGACGACCTTCAGGCGACGCTGCAGTTTGATGACGCCATTAATATTCAGTACACCTCAGGCACCACAGGCTTTCCTAAAGGCGCTACCCTTTCCCACCACAACATTCTCAATAACGGCTTTTTTGTGGCGGAGAGTATGGGCTTTACTAGCGAAGACCGTTTGGTCATTCCAGTGCCGCTTTACCACTGTTTTGGTATGGTCATGGGTAACTTGGGCTGTATGACTCACGGCGCCACCATGATCTACCCAGATGAAGGCTTCGACCCCGGCAAAGTGCTCAAGGCGGTTCATGAGCAGAAAGCCACCGCACTGTACGGCGTGCCGACTATGTTTATCGCCGAGCTCGACCACCCTGATTTCCCTGGTACCGACCTCTCATCACTGCGTACCGGCATTATGGCAGGCTCCATCTGCCCTGCAGAAATCATGAAGCAAGTCATCAACAAGATGAATATGAAGGGCGTGCAGATCGCCTACGGCATGACCGAGACCAGCCCAGTCTCCACCCAAACCGGCGCTAATGACAGCATTGAGAAGCGCGTTTCCACGGTAGGTCGCACTCAGCCCCACCTGGAAAATAAAATCGTCGACCCCGGCAACGGCGGCATTCTCCCCCGCGGTGAAATCGGCGAGCTATGTACCCGCGGCTACAGCGTCATGCTGAAGTACTGGAACAACGACAAAGCCACCGCGGAAGCCATCGACGAAGCGGGCTGGATGCACACTGGCGACCTGGCCACCATGGATGAAGAGGGTTATATCCAGATTGTCGGCCGCATAAAAGACATGGTCATTCGCGGCGGTGAGAACGTCTATCCCAAAGAAATAGAGGAGTTTCTTTACGCCCACCCAGCGATCTCAGAGGTACAGGTTACCGGCGTGCCAGATAAGAAGTACGGTGAAGAGCTGATCGCCTGGGTCAAACTCAATAGCACCGCCGGCGAAGTAACCGGCGAAGAGCTACGCGAGTACTGCAAAGGCAAGATCACCCACTTCAAAATTCCACGCTACTTCAAGTTCGTCGACGAATTCCCGATGACCGTCACTGGCAAGATTCAGAAATTCAAAATGCGCGAAATTTCCATTCAAGAGCTGGGTTTGGATCAAGAGTCTTAGGTGATGACGTCTCCCAATCCGTTAGCGGATCACTATCAGCGCGCCCTGCGCGCTGATGAGGTACTGGCGCAGATTGATAGCCACTACCCCGCTGGCCCCACCCTGCATCAATTAGCCCCTCTGGATCAGCTGCATATTGGTGGCGTGGCAGCCTCCGCGAGACTACTTCAAAGGCTCAACCCTGACACTCACAGCAAGGTACTGGATATCGGTGCTGGACTGGGCGGATTGATGCGGCAGGGTGCTTCGCTGGGGTTCCAGATGACCGGACTGGATATCACTCATGGTTTCAGTGCACTGAACAAAGCGCTGAGCTTACGGGTTAACCAACCTGACTCATTACCACTCACCTGGGTAACCGGTAACGCCAGCGCCCTGCCTTTTGCCGAGAACAGCTTTGATGCCGTGCTCTTTCAGCACAGCCTGCTCAATATGCTCGATGCCACCAAGGTAATCGCAGAAAGCCGCAGAGTTCTGCGCCCTGGCGGACAGCTAGTGATGCATGAGGTAATCAGCGGCCCCAATGTGGCGCACCTTCGCTACCCGGTGCCTTGGGCAGCCTCTTCCGAGCACTCCCATCTAATGTCCGTTACGGAATTGACTAGATTACTGGAAACCGGCGGTTTTCTACTTGAACACGTGGAAGACTGGAGCAAAATCGCCTTGGAGTGGCGCCAGCGCCAGCGGCAAAAAGAGCAGACGCCACGGCAGGCGGTGCTGTCTCCCCAGTGGGTTTTCGGCGAGCGTTTTATCACCATGGGTAAAAATTTAGTCGACAACCTAGCCGAGGGCGCAATTAAAGTGGTGGAAATCCAAGCTAGTTGCTAATCTAAGTAGGATAGTTTTTCTCCCTACCCATGGGTACATGACGCTGTATATAAGGTACGAAAGATATTAGGTATAAAATATACTGTTATAAAACATGGGTACAAAACATATGAGTATAGAACAATAGGTGTACGAAACATGCCAATTAAACGCTTGGCAAGCACCCTGCTTTGCTGCTCTGTTCCTTGGTTTAGTAGCTACGCCGACGACACTCCGCCGGTAATGGCCTATACCGCACCCAATAGTGAACTGATGCAGCTTGATAACGGCGTCATCTTGGAAGGCAGCGACCTTCAAAGCCTTGATAACTATACCAGCGGTTTTCGAGTAACCGCAGGCTTCAGCCCCTGGCGTCTGCCTCAATTGGATATCGGCGCTGAAATCGCCTACCGGGAAAGCGAAGAAATCGCCGCCTCTTCCAGCATTAATCCGCTAATTATGGATACCCTGAGCTTAGGCGGTGCCATTGTTGCCGGTGTTCGCATGGGCGCCTTTAGCGTCTATGCAAAGTCCGGCATCACTGAGTGGCGTGGCGAAAGCGACCTGGAAGGCGCCGACGAAAGCGGCACCGCGATGCTGCAAGGTTTCGGCGCCACGGTCACGATTAATCGACTCGTCAGTCGCCTGGAGTACGAACGCATCGACGCCCCCACCCTCAGCCATCTCAATATGTTAAGCGCCTCCTTGCATCTGCCGTTCTGACGCCACCCTTTCAACAAATTAAACTTTGATTTTTCTGGTTACTACTCAATTTGTAAGCCATGGATTAAAATTTTGTAAGAGATCTCTTACAAGCTTGTAAGACATTGGCGCTTCGTGCCTTCAAGGGGTTGCCCTCTGCCGCTGGCTCGCTATCCTAACTCGTTCTCATTTAGCAGATAACGATTCAAGGAGCGGCGTGATGGCGGATAAAACGGGCCTGCAATTTACCCTGACCCTACCCGGGGCCAATGACACGGCCGTGGTGCGTTTTACCCATCGTGAAGCCCTCTCTGAGCCGTTTACCCTCTCCGTTGGCTTTGCCAGCCGCACCCATACCCTGTCGCCCAGCGACTGTTTGGATCAGGAGGCCACCCTGTCCATTTGGCAGGACGGCGAGCCGCTGCGTCGCGTGCATGGAATTATCGCAGAGCTGCATCGGGGCGACAGAGGACATAGGCGCAGCTTTTATCGGGTGGAGATTCGTCCAGCGTTATGGCGTCTATCGCTGCGCCACAACTCGCGGATCTTTCAAGACACCTCGCCTTACGACGCCATCACCACCTTAGCCAGCGAGCGCAGCCTCACCGATATCGGCTTTGCCACCACCCGCACGCCCCTGGATCGTGAGTATTTGGTGCAGTACCGGGAGACCGATCTGGCCTTTATCGAGCGCGTGGCCGCCGAAGAGGGGTGCTTCTATTTCCATGAGTTCGAGAACGCCGAAGGCGGCAAGCACCAGTTGGTGTTTGCGGACTCAACCGTGGTACTGCCCAGCGTAGGTGAGCGCACCTACCATGGCCGTGCCGGGGGCACACCGCCCCGACGCCATGTGCGTAAACTGCGCCAAGTCAGCCGGGTACGCCCCGCTTCGGCGATGCTCAAAGACTACACGTTTAAGAACCCTGCCTACGCCCAGATCCACGAGCATCAAGCAACGGGGCTGGGTGAGCATGCCCAGCGGGAGGATTACGAACACTTCGATTACCCCGGGCGTTATAAAAAGGATGCCTCCGGCAAGCCCTTTACCCGCCACCGCTTAGAGTCCCTGCGCGCTGACGCCCTCACCGCCGAGGCGGAGAGTGACCTTCCTGAACTTGCCCCTGGCATTTGTTTTACCCTCGCCGACCACGATATCGATAGCCTTAACCAAGCGTGGCAGGTGGTGGCCGTGGTGCACCACGGCGAACAGCCCCAGGCCCTGGAAGAGGACGGCATGGCACGGGGAAATAACGGCAGCAGTGCACTGTCGGCCCAATCGGGCGAGCAGATGACCCGCTACCATAACGAGCTGGTCATCATGCCCAGGGAGCAGACCTTCCGCCCGGTGCCTAATCCTAAGCCGCGCGTCGATGGCCCCCAGGTGGCCTTTGTGGTGGGGCCGGAAGGCGAAGAGATT
>NZ_JAGGRO010000034.1:0-43674 GCF_018612805.1 Halomonas sp. ISL-56
ACCGTACTGATTGGCCAGACTCCTATAACCCAGCTGTCCTTCTGTGTAACGCTGTACGACTAACAGTTTGAACTCTTCATTATGTTTCGTCATGAAAAACACCCCAATCGTTGGAGGAGTGTCCAACTTTTGGGGTGCAGTTCATGGTATGAGGGGGCTTTTTAAGTTTATTCACTGAATATGTTTAATCATTGAATATATTTAATCAATAAAGAGGTTAAACCACTGAAGAACTAGGCGGTAACGCAGTATCGCGATTTTGTTTAAAATATTGGTTAAAACGCTCGTCAGCGTCGTCGCCAAATAGTACGCGGCATGCCTCTTTTAAGCCTGTGGATTGGCGTAAGTGCTCGTGAGGTACCACCAGTGAGACTTTTGCGCGACGGCGCAGGAAGTCCTCAAGCTGGGTGATCATTTCGTGGTCGCGGGCATGCTCAATTTCGCAGCGGATGTACTCAGTGCCTTCGATTAAAATTTCTCCCTGAGCGGGATCCTGACGAATTTTTTCAAGCATCTGTATGGCTTGATCGGCGTAGCGGCGCCAAAGCCGAGTGGAGAGCAACTCTGACGAGGTAGAGGCCGTCATGGCATCCAGGTTCATGCGCTTGGCTTGATCCATAAATTGCTGCTTCACTGGCTTGGGGGGTTCTCCGTACCACATGAAATTGGGGTCTGACAGTGAAACGCCCAAGTGGCTAATTTCTTCGGCAATCTCATCGCCAACGTTCAAACAGTCGGTCAGCTTGCCGCCAAAGATGCTGATGTGGGCGCTTTCGGTGTTGGTATCGACCACATGCTTGCGGGAGAGTTGAAGAAAGTCGCGATCACTACCCTGGTCATCTTTGATGGCTAACGGTCGAACGCCGCAGCGGGTTGAGATAATGTCGTTCTGGGTAAGTGGTTTAGCTAAGGTTAGGCGCTTATTGATATTTTCCAGCACAAAGGCGATATCGTCAGCGGTAACGTCCACTTCTGGATGCTCCATATGGGTGTCGGTAGTGCCGATACAGGTGCGGTTACCCATGGGAATAACAAAAAATAGCCTGCCATCGTCGGCGAAAAATGCCAGCACTCGCTGAGAATCAGTTAGCTGCGGAACGATGAGGTGGATGCCCTTGGAGTAGAGGTGATGGTGGGTGGTCTTTTGGCCGGTGAGCTCGTTATGCTGATCGACCCAGGGGCCGGCGGCGTTGATCAACACCTTGGCACGTATATCGAAAGTGCTGCCATCCATTACGTTGCGGGCTTTAGTCACCCATAGGTCGCCCTCGCGCTCGGCGCCGAGTGATTCGACATAATTAGCAGCGATGGCGCCATAGTTAAGTGCATGGCGCACAAAGTTAAATACAAAACGGGCGTCATTGTCGTGGAGGTAAGCATCGGAGTACTCGAAGCCGCCAATGGAGTCCTCGATATCAATAATCGGCTCTTGCTGCTTAATTTTGCTCGGCGAGAGCAGGCGCGGCAGTTTCGTGAAGCCATTGCCCATTAACCAATACAGCCAGGTGCCCGCCCACAGGTAGCGAGGTGAGTGGCGGAAACCTTTGGAAATAGTGGTCAGGAAACGAATTTCCTGCACCGTGGAAGGGTAGCTCTTAATCAAGTGATTGCGGCTTTTGCACAGCTTGCGAACCAGCGCGAAATCCTTGCTTTCCATATATTTAATGCCTCCCCACACTAGGTTGGAGGAGTGCATGCTGGTACTGCCCGCGAAGTCGCCGCGGTCAATCAGCGCGACTTTTGCGCCTTTGCCAGCCAGCGCCGCCGCTGTGGCTGCGCCGTTAATACCGCCCCCGATAATCAGGGCATCAAAGGTCTCGTGAGGTAATTTTTCAATGTTTCTATTTCGCAGTTTCATAGCGGATCCAATTAACCAATAAATAGCCCTGTTGCTGTGGGTGTTTTCTGTTGTGCTATGGCCTGCCGCCAATGAAACCCTTGACAGGGCGGGCGGTTGCCCGCCCTGCAAGCGTTACGCGTGGTGATTATTGGCGCGTACCGGCTTCCATCCAGGCTTTCATCATTTCATCGTAAGGAACGGTGGTGCCCTGCGGCATTTCATTATCCAGCTTGGGTTTGGGCGAGCCCTCTTGATCCAGCCAATACTGTGGATCCTGTTCCTCGTTGAGCAATGGCGCGTAGCTGTCGAAGACATTGGCGCGGGCCAGGCGATTCATGGTGCTGTCCATATCCGCTGCCAGCTTATCTAGACCTTCCTGAGGCGTAACTTCACCACTCATGACCGGCGCCAGGTTTTGCCACCACAGCGGCGCCATGCGTGGATAGTCAGGTACGTTGGTACCGGTAGGTGTCCAGTTCGACTCGTTGGGGCTGCGGTAGAATTCCACCAGACCGCCCAGTTTGGGCGCCATTTTGGTCATCTGCTCGGAGAAGATGTCCGATTCACGAATCGGCGTTAAACCGTGCATGAGTTTTTCCAGCGACACCGTTTTAGACACGGTGAACTGGCCGAACAGCCATGCCGCGGTGCGACGGTCTTCCGGCGTTGAGTCGAAGAATGTCCAGGCGCCTACATCCTGATAGCCGACTTTCATGCCCTCTTCCCAGTAAGGCCCAGTAGGGGAAGGTGCCATGCGCCATAGCGGATTGCCCTCATCATCGGTCACAGCGACCGCAGGGTCGGTCATGTCCGCAGTAAAGGCGGTGTACCAGAAGATTTGTTGGGCGATATGGCCTTGAGCAGGCACGGGGCCGGCTTCACCAAAGGTCATACCTTGTGCCTCAGGCGGGGCAAAGTCACGCAGCCAATCGACCGCTTTTTGCATCGCAAATACTGAAGCAGGTGAGTTGGTAGCACCACCACGGCTGACGCTTGCGCCTACCGGCTGGCTGTCTTCGTTAACCCGGATACCCCAGTCATCCACCGGGTTACCGGAAGGGACGCCGGGGCTGCCCATACCTGCCATAGAGAGCCAGGAGTCGTGGAAGCGCCAGCCCAGCGACGGATCGCGGCGGCCGTAATCCATATGGCCATACACCTTGGTGCCGTCTATTTCACCCACATGTTCGGAAAAGAACTCTGCTATGTCCTCATAGGCTGTCCAGTTGGTAGGCACCCCTAAATCGTAGCCGTAAATCTCCCGGAACTGCTCCTGCAGGTCTTCGCGCTGGAACCAGTCATAGCGGAACCAGTAAAGGTTGGCGAACTGCTGAGTGGGCAATTGAAAGAGGCTGCCATCCGGCCCTGTGCCGTACTGCAGGCCAATAAAGTCATCTAAATCCAGCGTTGGCAGGGTGTAGTCGGCCCACTCGTTCTCCATCGCTTCCGACAGGTTGATGGTGGTGCCATAACGAATATGCGTGCCGATGGCGTCGGTGTCATTGACGAAGCCGTCGTAGATGCTGTTGCCCGACTGCATCTGGTTCTGCATGGTGTCCACCACATCACCTTCACCGATGATATTGTGGGTCAGATTGATGCCGGTGAGTTCGCTGAATACTTCTGCAAGCACCTCGCTCTCATAAACGTGAGTCGTGAGACCCTCTGCCACTGTTTGGATATCCATGCCGCGGAAAGGCTCGGCGGCGTTGGCAAACCACATCAGCTCTTCGATCTGCTCTTCGCGGCTCAGGGTTGAGTTTTGGAAGTGCTCGTCGACCAAGCGTTCAGCGATGGCTCGAGTATCCTGCTCCTGCGCTGACAGCGTACCCGATGCCAGCAGCAAGCTGGCAGCGAGGGTTGTCAGTTTGAACTTAGTCAGTGTGGATTTAGTCAGTTTGGATTTATTGTAGAGCTTTTGCATGTTGACCTCGTTTTGTTGTGTTCTTCCTTGATGGCTTGGCCGTCCTTGATACCGATTGAACGCTGGTGGCTGATCTCAAGGGCTATTCCCAAGGGCTGATCCCAAGGGCTATTCCCAAGAGCTGACCCCAAGGGCTAGCCCCAGCGCATTAAAACCAGCAGCCATATGGCTGATACTGCTAGTGCTATCCAAATGGACAGTGAGGTGAAGCCAATCACGCCCAGATGGATAAATGCGGCAGAGAGCAGGCCGATAAACAGCCTATCTCCGCGAGTGGTGGCAATGGGTAAGAAACCTTTGCGCTCGATAGTGGGCGACAAAATCTCCCATACCGTCATACCTGCCAGCATGGCCGCAATTGATGAAAAGAATATGGCGGTGGGCACTGTCCATACCATCCAAGACATAGTGGGATCTCCTCAGGTACGGCCCAGGGCGAAGCCCTTGGCGATATGGTTGCGAACGAAGTAGACCACCAGTATGCCGGGAATAATGGTGAGTACCCCCGCAGCGGCCAGGGTGCCCCAGTCAATCCCCGAGGCTGTGGACGTACGTGTCATGATCATGCCGATGGGTTGCGCATCAGTGGCGGTCAACGTTCGTGCCAGCAGTAGTTCCACCCAGGAGAACATAAACAGGAAGAACAACGTGACGCCGATACCGGAACGGATCATGGGGATAAAAATCTTGACGAAAAAACGCGGAAAGCTGTAGCCGTCGATATAGGCGGTTTCATCGATTTCTTTAGGTACGCTGCTCATAAAGCCTTCCAGAATCCAGATAGCCAGGGGGATATTGAATAGGCAGTGAGCCAACGCGACGGCAATGTGGGTATCAAACAAGCCCACCGAATAGTAGAGCTGGAAGTAGGGCAGCAAGAATACCGCCGGTGGCGCCATTAGGTTGGTCAGCAGCCAGAAAAACAGATGCTTATCGCCAATAAAGGTGTAGCGGCTAAAGGCATAGGCCGCCGGTAACGCGACGCAAATGGTGATGAGCATATTCATCGCCACGTAGATCATCGAGTTAACGTAGCCCATGTACCAGCTTGAGTTGGTGAAGATGCCGATATAGTTATCAAAGGTCAGGTTCTGGGGCCACAGGGTCATGGAGCCAAGAATTTCGCTATTGGTCTGTAGCGACATATTGATTAGCCAGTAAATGGGCAGAATCATCAGCGCCAGATACAGGCCAAGCAAGATGCGCGAGCGCCAGTGGGCACGGGCGGTGCGGTTACGCCGCTTGGCCGGTGACACCTTACTAAAAATCGTGTTGTACTTTTCACCGCGCTGGGTGTTTTCGAGTTGATAGCTCATGTTAAGCACCTCCATGCGGCGGTTTGTCTTTCTGCATATTCATAATGGTGGTGTAGAACACCCAGCTCACCAGCAGTATGACCAGGAAGTAGATCAGCGAGAACGCTGCAGAAGGGCCTAAATCCTGCTGGCCGACCGCCATGGTGGTCAGGGATTGGCTTAAGAAGGTGGTGGCGCTACCCGGCCCGCCACCCGTTAGTACAAAGGGCTCGGCATAGATCATAAAGGAGTGCATAAAGCGCAACAGTACGGCGATCACCAGTACGTTGGTCAGCTTAGGCAGCTGGATATAGCGGAACACCGCCCATTTCGAGGCCCGGTCGATACGCGCTGCCTGGTAGTAAGCTTCGGGAATTGAACGCAGGCCGCTGTAGCACAGCATGGCCACCAGCGGGGTCCAGTGCCATACGTCCATTAAAATGATCGTTACCCAGGCATCGCCCGCATTACGGGTAATATTGTATTCGACACCTAGCTGGCGCAGGCCCCAGCCCATTAAGCCGATATCGCCGCGGGTAAAGATTTGCCAAATACTGCCCACCACGTTCCAAGGGATTAGCAGCGGCAGGGTAATCAGGATCAGCACCGCCGAGGCCTGCCAACCGCGTTTGGGCATAATCAACGCGATGCCGATTCCTAGCGGAATCTGAATAGCGAGAATAATCAGAGAAAACGATATTTGGCGCAGAAATGCCGCCTGCAACGCATCGTCATTGAGCATGCTTTGAAACCACTCGGTGCCGGTAAAGAAGCGTGCGTTGGGGCCGAGCACGTCCTGCACCGAGTAGTTGACTACGGTCATTAGCGGAATGATGGCGGAGAATGCCACCAATACCAGCATGGGCAGCACCAGTAGCCAGGCTCTGTTATTGGGTACTTTGTTATTCATGGCCAGCCTCCACCAGGTATTCATCGATATACAGCGCCACATGGGCAGCGTCGAAGTGCGCAAACGCCGTTTCTCCTACCGGCGGATGGCCTTCGGGCAGACGGGCTTTAAAGGTTTGCTCGTTGAGCTTGAAGGTCAGCAGGGAGTAAGTGCCGAGATCCTGAACGCTGGTCACTAGAATGGGCACGTTATCAGCCGTCTGGCTTGAAGAAATCGCCGTAAACTCGGGACGGATACCCAACTTGATATTGGCCGAGCGAGCATTGGCGACTGCGTGCTTCATCTGTCCACTAACCGGCAGTGGCTGCGAGCCGAACATGACTTGATCGTCCCTAAATTCGACGGCCATAAAGTTCATCCCGGGGCTACCAATAAAGTAACCCACAAAGGTATGCGCCGGGCGCTCGAACAGCTCTCGGGGCGTGCCGAATTGCACCACCTGACCTTCATACATCACGGCAATTTTATCGGCGAAGGTGGAAGCTTCTAGCTGATCGTGGGTCACGTAGATCATGGTGATGTTAAAGCGCTCGTGAATCTCTTTGAGCTTGCGGCGTAGCTTCCACTTAAGCTGTGGGTCGATAACGGTGAGCGGTTCATCAAACAAAATGGCCGTGACGTCATCGCGAACCAAACCGCGGCCCATAGAGACTTTCTGCTTCTCATCGGCGGTCAGGTTTTTGGCTTTGCGATCCAATAGCGGGGTTAGCTCAAGAATATCGGCGACTTCGAGCACCTTGGGTTTCACCCGGTACTCGGGGGTATTCATATTGCGCAGGGGAAAGGCGAGATTGTCGAATACCGTCATGGTGTCGTAGATCACCGGGAACTGAAACACCTGGGCAATATTGCGCTCTTCAGGGGGCAGCTCATTGACTCGCTGACCATCAAACAGCACGTCACCTTCTGAGGGCTCAAGCAGCCCAGAAATAATGTTCAGCAGGGTCGATTTACCGCATCCAGAAGGGCCCAACAGGGCATAGGCGCCCCCTTGATGCCATACGTGATCCATCTGTCTGATGGCGTAATCCGCCGCACCCTTGGGCGTTTTTTCGTAGGAGTGGGCCAGGCCCTTTAGAGTAATCTCAGCCATGGGCAGCTCCTCCCTGACGTGCGGGAATATGTACCGTATGGCCCTGCTTGTCGAAGGCGTAAAGTTGGTGCGTAGGGAAGTACACTTTCAGGGGTTGATTAACACTAAACTGGTGAATGCCCGCTAAGTGCAGAACGAGAGGAAAGCGTTCGTGATGAACATGCAGGAAGGTTTCTGAACCACTGATTTCTGCCACATCTACATGCACATCCAGCGCCAGGTCATCGGTCTGCTGGGGCTGCAGCGTAAGGTGCGACGCCCGCACGCCAAAGTCGTAATCCCCGGGTTTAAGGCGCTTGAGGCCATCATCGCAGGGAAAATGCAGCGATTGGTCGAAGGTGATTTCGTTTTCGGTAAGCTGGCCGGGAACAATATTGATCGGCGGCTCGGAGAACATTTCAGCGCTAAAGCGGCCATTAGGTTCGCGATAGACCTGCTCGGTAGGGCCGTATTGAAGCAGTTTCCCTTCATGCAGTACCGCGGTGTTACCCCCCAGCGCTAGTGCTTCATTGGGCTCGGTGGTGGCGTATACGGCGATGCAGTTACGCGCTTTAAACAGCTCGCGCAGTTCATCGCGTAGCTCTTCACGCAGTTTATAATCCAGGTTGACCAGCGGCTCATCAAACAGAATCAAGTCGGCGTCTTTGACCAGCGCTCGGCCCATGGCAGTGCGCTGCTGCTGGCCGCCGGAAAGCTCCTGGGGGTAACGATTGAGCAGCTGCTCGATATGCAGCATTTCAGCGATTTCGCCAACCCGCTTATCAATTTCGCTTTTAGGCTGTTTGGCTAGTTTGAGTGGCGAAGCAATGTTGTCGTAAACGGTAAGACTGGGGTAGTTGATAAACTGTTGGTACACCATGGAGACATTGCGTTTACGTACTGAGACGTTCGTGACGTCCTTGCCATCCATCATCACTTTGCCGCGGGTGGGTGGCTCAAGCCCCACCATTAAGCGCATCAACGTGGTTTTTCCGGCCAGCGTTCGACCCAACAGTACGTTGAAAGAGCCTGGCTCAAGGGCCAAGTCTATTCCGCTGATATGCGGCACACCGTTAACGATGTGATCGATATTTTGCAAATGTAAGGACATGCCGATCTCGCTAGCGTCGTTGTTATTGGATTATCGAAGAGTCTAGATTGTTTTCGTTTACGAAAGGCTAGTTGATCGTTTGCGAACTTGCAACGCGTTTTTGGCCCATTGGACTACGCATTTAGGCGTAGAAAGTGAAAATTTAGATTGTGAACACAAAAAAGCCGACTCCTGGGCAAAAGAGTCGGCTTTCTTTACAGATAACGCCTTGAAAAATAAGTATTACTTAACGTTTTCTTGTTCCTGCTTAGGCGCTGGCGTCGCGTTGTGATTGATCAGTGTGGATTTGTTCTTGGCAAAGGCATCGTAGGCGAAATCGTCCACGGTGAGCATTTCTAGCACTTCAGCCTCGAAGGTGCGCATAAACTCGGCTTCCTCAGCACTGATCAAGCCTTTTTCCAAGCCAGCCTCAACGCGTGCTTCAGGGTGTAGCGCCGTCTGCGGTAGCTCGCCTTTGGCATAGGCCTTGTTGACGGTGCGATAGATTTTCTCGGCGCGGTCATAATCCACCAGCAGGGCGTTGTAGCGCGCCAGCGGGTTGCGCTGTTCACCGTCGTCCTTGTCCCAGGTGTTTTCCAACAGCTTGGTGCGTAGGGCGCTGTGCGTAGAAACACGCTGGGCGATATCGCGGGCCAGGTCGTCGTGGGGTTTGTTCCAGCGGCGGCCAGTAGGCATCACGACAGCGTTGAGCGTTTTGCCCAGCGCACGGTTGGGTAGATTATCGAAAATCTCCACAAACGCCTGCTCGGCACGCTGGAGCAGGAAACGACAACTGTAGTGCAGTAGCGCCTCTTCGCCTTCTACCTTGCTGCCTGCCTGCCACTGCTTGAGCACCATGGAAGTGAGGTAGAGGTTAGAGAGCACATCCCCCAGCCGCGCAGAGATCATTTCGCGTTTTTTCAGCGCTGAACCCAGGCTCGCCATTGCCGCATCGGCACACAGGCCAAAGCCGGCGGAGAGACGGGCAATATCTTGGGCATAGGCTGCTGCGGGGCCATCGAAGGGTACGCTGGCTTTGCCGATGCCAAACCCGAGGGTAAAGGCCCTCGCCGCGTTGCCAAAGATTAAGCCCGCGTGGCCGAAGAACGCTTTATCAAACGCCTGCATATCGTTAGCGTCTTTTGCCGCCAATTCGTCAAGCACGTAAGGGTGGCAGCGGATCGCGCCCTGGCCAAAGATCATCAGGTTGCGGGTCATGATATTGGCGCCTTCCACGGTAATCGCTACTGGGTTGGCGCTGTAGCCGATACCCAGGTAGTTACGCGGGCCGAGGGTCACCGCCTTGCCGCCGTGAACGTCCATGGCGTCGCTAAGGATGACGCGCTGAAACTCGGTCAACTGGCTTTTCAGAATCGCCGAAGGCACAGCGGGTTTTTCGCCGTGATCGATCATGTTGGCAGTTTGATACACGGTGGCCTGGGAGATATACGCAAGCGCCGCCATGCGAGCGAGGGGCTCTTGCACACCTTCCATTTCGGCCACCGGCACATTGAACTGACGACGAACGCGGGTGAAGCCGCCGCTCCAGCCTAGGGCATAGCGTGCGGTGCCGGTAGCGCCTGATGGCAGCGTGATGCAGCGGCCGATCGAGAGGCACTCCACCAGCATCCGCCAGCCTTGGCCGATCATGTCTGGGCCACCGATGATGGTATCCAGCGGTACAAAGACATCTTTACCAATGATCGGGCCGTTCATAAACGGGCTGCCGATGGGGTGGTGACGGCGGCCGATTTCCATGCCGTCGGTATCGCGGGGAATTAACGCCAGGGTAATACCGCGATCTTCTTCGTCACCGAGCAGTTTTTCCGGGTCAAACAGACGAAAGGCAAGGCCGACCACGGTGGCAATGGGCGCCAGAGTGATCCAGCGTTTTTCGAAGTTAAGGCGCAGGCCAAGTACTTCTTCGCCGTTAATGGTTTGCTTACACACCACGCCAGTGTCGGGCAGCGACGTGGCATCAGAACCTGCACGGGGCCCGGTGAGGCCAAAGCAGGGGATTTCACGACCGTCGGAGAGACGCGGCAGGTAGTGATCTTTTTGCTCTTGGGTGCCGTATTTAAGCAGTAGCTCACCAGGGCCGAGGGAATTGGGCACACCTACGGTGACCATCAGGGTTTCATTGGCGGAGAGCTTCTGCAGCACCATGGACTGCGCTTTGGCTGAGAAGCCAAGTCCGCCGTACTCCTTCGGAATAATCATGCCGAAGAAGCCTTCTGCTTTCAGGAAGTCCCACAGCTGCTGGGGCAGGTCGGCGCGCTCTTGGGCGATATCCCAGTCATTGCACATGCCAGCGGCTTTGGCGCACTGATTGGCCAAGAAGGCTTTTTCATCGTCGCGCAGGCCGTCGTCTTTAAAGGCGAGCAGCTTTTCCCACTGGGGCTTGCCTGAAAATAGCTCGCCGTCCCAAGAAACGCTGCCTGCTTCCAGAGCCGTTCGCTCGGTGGCGGAAACCTTGGGAGCAACTTTTTTAAAGGTGGCGAACAGGCGCGGCGTGAGCCACTTGCGACGAAATGCGGGCAGGCCAGCCACTGCCACGGCAGCTGCGCCAATCAGCAGCAGGACACCAATCACTTCCGCGTCAAACAGCAGGCCAACAAGGCCCAATACGCCAAGCACCGCTAGTGCCGCGGGGGCACCTGCTTCGCGACGCATTACGACGAGCAAGCCAGCAATGGCGAGCACGATAAGGAGTAGGGTGAGCATAGAGTCTCTCTCTGTTGTTGGCCTTTACTGCTGGCCAGCTGTTGTTAGATAAAGCTGATTCGGGAGCGGCAATAAAACCGTTAATCGAACACTTGTTTGAATATTGGCAGATGGAAGCCGCCTCGTGCAAGTATTTAGCCATGTTTAACGCTGCAAATGCGCTGTGCTCATAAAAAAAACGCCATGGCGGCAAGCCATGGCGTTTGGAGTGGTAAACGGAGTAAATGTTCAGGCGCGTTTGGCCGGTGCTCCGTTAGCTACATAGTAGTCAACGCTGGCGCGGGGCAGTGGTTCGTGACCTTTGATGCGGTCGGCGATTTTCTCGGCCAGCATAATGGTGGGGGCATTCAGGTTGCCGGTGGGAATTACCGGGAAGAGTGAGGCATCGACCACACGCAGGCCTTCAATCCCATGGACGCGGCCCTGGCCATCGGTGACGGCCATATCGTCGTTGCCCATCCGGCAGCTGCCGCAGGGGTGGTAGGCGGTTTCGGCGTGCTGTTTGACGAAGGCGTCGAGTTCGGCATCCGACTGCACGTCGGGGCCTGGCGCTATCTCGCGACCGCGGTATTTATCGAACGCTGGCTGGGCGATGATATCGCGGGTGAGGCGAATGGCGTCGCGGAACTCCTGCCAGTCTTTCTCTTTGGCCATGTAGTTGAACAGGATGCTTGGCGCGGCGTGTGGGTCTTTCGAGGTTACGCGAATACGGCCGCGGCTTTCCGAGCGCATAGAGCCAACATGGGCCTGGAAGCCGTGGGCTTGTACCGCGCTTTTGCCATTGTAGCTGATGGCGATGGGCAGAAAGTGGTACTGCAGATTGGGCCACTCTTCTTCATCGCGGCTGCGGATAAAACCACAGGATTCAAACTGGTTGCTGGCGCCCACGCCGGTGCCGTTGAACAGCCACTCGGCGCCAATTTTGGGCTGGTTGTACCACTTCAGCGCTGGGTAGAGCGAAATCGGCTCTTTGCACTCGTACTGGATGTACATCTCCAGGTGATCCTGGAGGTTTTCACCTACACCGGGAAGGGCGTAAACCGTTTCGATACCGAACTCTTTGAGCAGTTCCGGATTACCGATGCCTGAGCGCTGAAGAATCTGTGGGGAAGCAATAGCGCCACCGCACAGCAGCACTTCACGACGGGCGTAGGCCTGCTGTTTTTCGCCTTTCTGTTCATAGCGAACACCCACTGCACGCTTGCCTTCAAACTCAATAACATCGGTGACGGCATGGGTTTCAATAGTGAGGTTGTGGCGCTGTTTGGCAGTATCCAGGTAGCCCCGAGCTGTGGATGCGCGGCGGCCTTTGGGCGTGACGAAGCGGTCCATGGGGCCGAAGCCTTCTTGCTGGTAGCCGTTAACGTCTTCGGTTTCCGGGTAGCCCGCCTGTTTGCCCGCTTCAATAAAAATGCGATAAAGCGGGTTATTAGTGTCTTTAGGTGTGGTCACGCTGACCGGGCCGTCGCCACCGTGGTAGCTGTTGGCGCCGATGTCGCGGGTTTCGCACTTCTTGAAGTAGGGCAGGCAGCTTAGGTAGTCCCAATCTTCAAGGCCGGGCTGCTTGGCCCAGTTGTCGTAATCGAGTGCATTGCCGCGGATATAGCACATGCCGTTAATCAACGAGGAGCCACCCAGGCCTTTGCCACGGCCACACTCCATACGGCGGCCGTCCATATGCGGTTCGGGGTCGGTTTCAAATGCCCAGTTGTAGCGCTTGCCCTGCAATGGGAACGCTAAGGCGGCGGGCATTTGAGTCCGAAAATCAAGGCGATAGTCAGGGCCGCCCGCTTCTAACAGCAGTACGCTGACACTGCTGTCTTCGGTAAGGCGTGTCGCAAGCACATTGCCGGCCGAGCCTGCACCGATAATGATGTAATCAAATTCGCGTGGTTGGGACATAAAAACTCCTTAAAACACTGACTCAAACGGGCCCATTTCAATCTGTACGGACTTGGTTTGGGTATAGTGATTAAGCGTCTCGATGCCGTTTTCACGACCAATACCAGACTCTTTGTAGCCGCCTACCGGCATCTCAGAGGGTGATTCGCCCCAGGTGTTAATCCAGCAGATACCCGCTTCCAGCTGGTGAATCACGCGGTGAGCGCGGTTCAAACTCTCGCTGAAGACACCCGCGGCAAGGCCGTAGGTGGTGTCATTGGCGCGGCGAATAACTTCCGCTTCGTCATCAAAGGCGAGCACCGACATCACCGGGCCGAAGATCTCTTCGCGAACGATACGCATATCGTCGGTGCAGTCGGTGAATACAGTAGGAGCCGCCCAGGCGCCATTGGCAAAGCTGCCAGTGTTCCAGTCGTCGCCACCTACCAGCAAGCGAGCGCCTTGCTCTTTGCCCAGGGCAATATAAGAGAGCACTTTCTCTTGATGCTCGAAGCTGACCAGCGGGCCAAAGTTAACGCTTGGGTCTATGGGGTCGCCTGCTTTGATACGCTTAACGCGCTCTACCAGCTTGGCTTCAAAAGCCTCTTTAACGCTGCGCTCAACAAACACCCGCGTGCCGTTGGTGCAGATTTGGCCGCTGGAGTAGAAGTTGGCCATCATGGCGGCATCGGCCGCGCGATCCAGATCCGCATCTGCAAACACGATCAAAGGTGATTTGCCGCCCAGTTCCATGGTGACGTCTTTTAATGTGGAACTCGCAGCGGCAGCCATGACCTTTTTACCGGTGCCCGCTTCGCCGGTGAATGATACTTTGGCGATGCCGGGGTGCCCGGTTAGCATTGCGCCTACGTGGCCGTCGCCTTGCACCACGTTAAAGACGCCATTGGGAAGGCCTGCCTCGGTGAAGATTTCTGCTAATTTCATCACGGTTAGCGGGGTCACTTCGCTGGGCTTAAACACCACCGCGTTGCCTGCAGCCAGCGCTGGGGCAGCTTTCCAGCAGGCAATTTGAATCGGGTAGTTCCAGGCACCAATCGCGCCGATCACACCCAGCGGTTCGCGGCGGGTATACACAAAGGAGCTATCGCGCAGGGGAATTTGGCTGCCCTCAATAGCGGGGGCTAAACCAGCGTAGTACTCCAACGCATCCGCGCCGGTGACGATATCGACACTAGCGGTTTCGCTGATTGGCTTACCGGTATTGCGGGTTTCCAGTTCGGCAAGTTCGTCGTTGCGTTCTCTTAATAGCGCAACGGCGCGCAGCATAATGCGCGAACGCTCCATGCCGGTCATCGCGGCCCACTCGCGCTGGCCACGTTGGGCGGCGGCAACGGCTGAATCAACATCGGCTTGGCTGGCTTGGCCGATAGTAGCCAACAGGCTGCCATCAAAAGGGTTAGTAACGGTAAACGTGTCGCTTGAAGTGGCGTCTACCTGGCGACCATCAATATAGAGTGGCTGTACGTCTTGAGCGGCCATGTAGGACTCCTTTAATAAGATAAAAAATTTACGGTAAATGTTGGATGTGAGTTATTGGCATCCATAGTGAGCAAAAAGCTGGTCGAGATAGGCGTGGGCAAGAAAACGCGCTTCTTCAGCATCAAGGCCTTCTGGTGTCAGTGCACCGCGCAGCCACAGCCCATCAATCATGGCGGCCAAACCTCGGGCGGCGTTACGGGCCTCTAAGCGGGGCATTACACGCCGGAACTGGTGGCATAAATTGCTATAAAGACGGCGGTCGTTGACGTTTTGCAACCGCTGCAGCATCGGTTTGTGCATGCTGCTGGCCCAGAACGCTAACCAAGTCTTGGCGGCGGGGCCGGTGACCTGCGTGCGATCAAAGTTGCCTTCAATAATGGCACCGATATGGGCGCGGGGAGAGTTGTCTTCTAATGCATGGCGGCGCACCGCAACAGCCGTGGTTAGGTCGGTCAGGATTTGCCGCATGGTCGCTTCCAACAGGCCATCTTTACCGCCAAAGTAGTGGCTGATAATGCCTGCTGAAACGCCCGCATGACGCGCAATGCGCATCACAGTGGTCTCGGCTAGGCCGACTTCATCAATGGCTGCCATGGTCGCGTTAATTAGCTGCTGGCGGCGTATCGGTTCCATTCCCACCTTTGGCACGACGTTCTCCTAAAGAAATTCTCCTAATTCGTTGAATGCCTGACAGGGGTCGATGCTTGAAACCGATGCTTGAAACCCCGGCGTAGACATGATTACCTAACCATGATGGCATTTTTTTATTGAACGTTCAATCAATAAAAAGGCGCCGACAATATTTATTGTTTTAAGGGGACAACGATGATGAGCAGAATTTCTTCACGCTACGCGGGTGCTTTATTACTGGCGGCGGGTTTGCCAACGGCAGCTTACGCCAATGAATGCAGCAGCGTGCGTTTTGCCGAAGTGGGCTGGACAGATATTACCGCCACTACTGCGCTCGCCAGCGAAGTCCTTGAGGGGCTGGGGTATGAGCCGACAGTGGATACAGTTTCCGTACCGATTGCCTACGCTGGTATGCGTAACAATGATTTCGATGTATTCCTGGGTAATTGGATGCCCTCCATGGCCTCCATTAGCGATCCTTACATCGAGCGCGGTGAAGTCGAACGTCTGGCAACTAACTTGGAAGGGGCCAAGTACACACTGGCGGTTCCTCAATACGTTTATGATGCGGGCGTGACGTCGGTTAACGATTTAGCAGAGCACGCAGACCAGTTTGACAGCAGCGTGCACGGTATCGAAGCAGGGAACGACGGCAACGAGCTAATCGAGCAGATGATCGATGACGACGCCTATGGGTTAGGCGATTGGCAGGTGGTCGATTCCAGTGAAGCGGGAATGCTAGCAGAACTGCGCGCCCGGGTGCCCAACGAGCAGTGGATGGTGTTCCTGGGCTGGGAGCCGCACCCCATGAACTCTAACTTCGACATGGCCTATCTTTCTGATGCCGATGATTACTTTGGCCCAGATTTAGGCGGTGCAACGGTGCACACCAATACTCGTGCAGGTTTTGTGGATGAGTGCCCCAATGTAGGAGCGTTATTACGCAATATGACGTTTACCTTGGAAATGGAAAACCAATTGATGAGCGCGATAATGGACGATGGCGTAGACCCTCGTGATGCCGCGCGTGACTACTTGAAAGCCAATGATGGCGTGCTGGATGAGTGGTTAGACGGTGTGACAACCCGCGACGGCGAGCCTGGAGCAGAGGCCGTGCGCGCCGCTATCCAGTAAGGCGGTTTCGATACGCTTTATTGACGACCAAGGCAAGCCGGAATCCGGCTTGCCTTTCGCCATTAAGGTAGGCATAATCTACACCCGTTGATGAGGAAAAGGCTACGTAGCTCAGCTGGTTAGAGCACATCACTCATAATGATGGGGTCCCCTGTTCAAATCAGGGCGTAGCCACCACATCAACCTCAGCACACTCGCTATTGCTGTAAAGCAGTATGTTACATCACAGAGTGTGCCGTTATGGTGGCCCCTTAGGTCCTCCCGCAACGCTAAACTGCGAACCCCGCCAGGCCCGGAAGGGAGCAACGGTAGTGGTGGCTGCGTGTGCCGGGATGTGGCTTTTGGGGCCGCCTCCATTTCAGGCAACTTCTTCGGGCAACAACTTCTTCAGGCAACTTCCCCGCGTTACCCTTTGTACAATTACTACCTGCTCGTGACAGCGTTCGCTGACTTTTCGTATAAACCTTAGTCTGTAGCAAAAGTGTCTCCTTTTGAATCAGATCCTCTTTCGCAGCATAACCACCCGTTTTTTTACAATTACACCCATGCATATCTCGCAGCATAAAAAAATGCCGTTCAGGATTTTACACATTATCTCATCTGGACTGGTTTTTTCGACTGAAATAAACGTAGTGATTCGATGGGGTTTACTACGGATATCCATTAAAAATAGTATTCGTTGTATTGTTTTTTAAGTAAAACGACTAGCGAAAAATACTGCTGATTATTTTTATTTAATTTTTAGATATTACGGCTAGTAAAATAGTCTGATTGGTTATTTTAAAAATCATTAGATTAACCGTTATGGCTATATAAGCACGCAGTTTATATACTACTCACCGAGTGCGCTAATCTTTAATTACTTAAACTGGTTAAAAATAAAGCGCATGGTTGTTGTAGTATAAAATTTACCAAGTCCTTATTTTATAAGGTAATACTTGTGAATTAACCCTGCGAGCTTTGATATCATGACTAAAATACTACGTTTCTTAGATATCTTTTTTGCCGCCACGGGCCTAATGATTGGTCTGCCATTATTATTGATACTAACCATAATTGGCTACTGGGATACGGGGTCACCTCTGTTTTTGCAAGAGCGGGTGGGATATCGTGGTCAGCCCTTTGTACTGGTCAAGTTTCGTACTATGAAGCTTGATACGGCCTGGGTTGCTTCGCATCTTGCAGATTCTTCCTCAATTACCAAATTCGGTCTTTTCTTACGCCGCACCAAGCTGGATGAGTTACCCCAGCTATGGAATGTATTGAAGGGGGATATGAGCCTTGTGGGGCCTCGTCCATGCTTATTCACACAACATGAGTTGATCAAAGAGCGTTCCGAGCGTGGGGTATACAATGTTCGACCGGGTATTACCGGACTGGCGCAAATTAACGACATTGATATGTCTACGCCTCAGTTACTAGCAGAAACGGATCAAAAAATGTTGTCGGCTATGGCGGTGCCAACGTATTTCCGTTACCTGGTGCTAACGGTGATGGGCAGAGGAAGCGGAGATCGGGTGAGGCAATAAAAGCATAAGCACTTCCGTGACCTACAAGGCAAACATTGCATGCAAGCTTTAGCAATCACCGTGCTACCGCTATTGGCCCCCTTTGGCTATTGGTTAGGGTTGGGGGTTGCCATCATATGGGCGATTGTTGCCAGGAATAAACGACACGGTCATGGCTTGTTAAAAAAATCAATGGGGCGTGGTGATAGCCTTCTTTTGGCATTGCTATTAGGCGTAGGCATAGTCGAATTAGCGGTTGGCGTTTGGCATTCAAGCTTAAATAAAGCCATGCCGTTGGCGAGTGCCGCCTGGCTTGCGGCATTGGCCTTTGTGATAATTCGGCGTGTACCGCCAAGGGCTTCTGCGTGGTGGTTTGGTTTGGTGTTGAGTGGATTGAGTACAGGGGGGTGGGCAGCCTGGCAAAAATGGATAGTTGGTTTAACCCGCGCCACAGGGCATCCGCCGTTACATTCGATTTTTTTTGGCAATCTTGCGCTATTGGTGGCGTTGTTATGTTTGGCCGGGCTGGGCTGGGCCTGGCAACAGCGTTCAACACGTTTTATTTGGGTAATGCTTTTGCTGAGTGGCGCAATGGGAGGTGTGCTAGCCTCTGTGCTTTCTGGCACTCGGGGTGGATGGTTGGCATTGCCGCTAGTGATATGGGTATTTTATTGCGGTTATGCGCGTCGCTGGCGAGCGATATGGCGATGGCTGGCACTGATTGCTTTAATAGCGGTGATGATAGGGGCATATGCGACGCCCTATAGCGGTGTAGAAAAACGGGTGGATAAGGCGGTGGCCGAGGTGCATCGCTATACAGAAAGCACCGACTATGGCTCCGTCGGGGCTCGCCTGGAAATGTATCGTGGTGCAATCAGGCTAATTTATGAGCGTCCTTTTGTGGGTTACGGACATCAGGGTTATTTACCCGCCATGCAAAGACTTGAGGCGCAAGGCGTGCTAAGCCCTGAGTTAGGCAATTACTGGCATGCACATAACGACCTCCTGGACGCCTGGGTGCGAAGAGGTCTGCCAGGTTTGCTTATGGTCGTGAGTCTTTACCTCATTCCCCTGTGGCTTTTTTTTCCAGGTTTGCGCTCTGAAAGCTCCCTCCAGCGTTCTTATGCAGTAGCTGGCATGTTGCTGCCAATTGCTTTTATGAGTTTCGGTTTAAGCTATTCTTTCTTTGCATATCCGGCAGGCGTAGCAGTATATGCTAGCTGGCTGATTTTTCTTTGGATTCACGTTTCCGATCAAGTCCCGCAAAATGGTTGCCATGTACACACTAATGAAAAGCCTGACGGCGATACTGCTGATGCCAATGTCACTGATGGCAGTCACTTTTACAATTGGGTGGTCAATTCGAAAGCTGGGTCGGCATCGCCTTGGTGGCAGCATAATGACGTTGGCAATGCTCTTGCTACTGCTGGCGGCCTGGGCACCCGTGGCAGATAATTTGCTGAGGCCTTTTGAGTCGAAGTATGCCGCTTGGGAGCAATGGCCTGAGGTGCAGGACATAGAAGCAGTAGTAGTCCTCGGGGGTGGTTGGCAGCCTGATCGCCCTTGGTCAATAACCGGTAGATTCAGCGAAGGTTCGGGGTTGCGCCTTATGGAAGGTCTGCGCTTGTGGCATCAGCGCCCAGACCTGCTATTGGTAGTGTCAGGTGGAGGGAAAGACTCAAAAATGACGATGGCTCATGGCTATGCCGAAGCTGCAGAGGCATTGGGGGTGCCCTCAAAGAGTATTATTACGCTTGCGTCCCCCAACGATACGGCTGAAGAGGCCAAGGCGGTGCAGGCGCTGTTTGGCGAAGGTGCGCAAGTCTTGGTGGTGACATCAGCGTCGCATATGCCGCGCGCGATGCGTCATTTCGAGGCGGCAGGCCTAGCCCCAGTCGCTGCACCTACCCATTATTTGGCTGATCGAGCTGAGGGCTTAGGGCTAGCTTATTGGCTGCCCTCTGCGCGAGAGCTACGTAAGACCGAAAGGGCTATCTATGAAACCCTTGGGTTACTTGCCATTCAGTGGGAGCATTGAATGTGTCGAATTTGAAAACGTGTTTTTCTGCTTACCTAGGAGATAAGTAAGACATGTTCGAGCGTATTTTAGTGGTGTGTACCGGTAATATTTGTCGAAGTCCCGTCGCTGAGGCATTGCTTAGACAGCGGCTACCCGAGCGTCATATCAGTTCCGCAGGCTTAGGCGCCTTGGAAGGCGAGCCTGTATCGCCGTTTGCACGTCAATTGGCCGAGGCCGATGGCTTGGATGTTGCTAATCACAAGGCACGTCAGTTAACCGTGACAATGATACAGGAAGCCGATCTCATTCTGGTGATGTCAGAGGGCCAGCGTCGAGCTGTTGGGCAGCAGGTACCCCAAGCCTTAGGCAAGACGCTACTGCTAGGTCGTTGGCTGGACAGTAGCAAAGGACGCAATATTCCCGATCCGTACCGCAAATCCATGGAAGTTTTCGAGCATATACATACGTTACTCAAAGACGCTACCCTCACATGGGCTGAGAAACTCTAGAGACATCGTCTTCACTTCTTTTTCCTTCCTATTTTACCTTTTGGGTCTTTCTTTGACATGGCTGATGGGCATGTCAAAGAGGGGTTTATTTGTCGTTAAAAATATTTTAAGATAATTTTTCTAGTTTTTTAAATATAAATTATTAGTGATTAGTGTTTTTATTTTTTGTTTATACGATTTTTTCATGAATTTTTGTTGTTCTCTAGAGTAGTGTTTTATGAGGATTTTATTAAGCTATCATTTGGATGTCACTGTTTTGTCACTGAATGGGAGTTCTATTAAAGGATAGTTATATAAAGGCTATGCTAAATGACTTTCCATGTTGTGTTAGTCAAGCTTAATAAAGGGTGAGGTTAGGCAATGAATTATAAATCCTATGGTGATTTAAGTGATGACATCGCTGCGTCCTTGTTCAAAGTTCACGGAAAGGGTTACGACCTGGTGGTGGGTATTCCCCGTAGCGGGATAATCCCGGCCAGCATGATTGCGTTGGGCTTACATGTCGATGTGGTAGGGCTCCCAGAGTTCATTGCCAATCAACCGCTAAAAACCCGCTTGCGCAGAAAGGCTCAAAGTGAACTGACCTCTGCGTGGGAAGCGAAAAAAGTACTGCTAGTTGATGATAGTGTCATAACCGGGAGGACGGTGCAGGAAGCACAGGATGCTATCCCCGGCAGTTGCCCGTGTTTAATTGATACTTTGGCGATCTATGCAGATCCCGCTGGTGAGCAATATGTCGACATTCATTTTTACACTCTCGAATCACCCCAGGCTTTCCAGTGGAACCTTTTCACTCCCGCCATGCTTTCCCGAGCGTGTGTCGATATCGATGGTGTGCTGTGCGTCGACCCTACCGCCCATCAGAACGATGATGGAGAGGAGTACATTGCATTCTTGGATAACGCTGAGCTTCTTTACCTGCCTGCAGGTCGAATTGGCTGCTTGGTAACCAACCGGCTCGAGAAGTACCGAAGCCATACAGAGATGTGGCTTAAGCAGCAGGGCATTGAGTATGAGCGCTTGGTCATGCTGGATTTGCCTTCGAAGGAGGAACGCCAGCGCCAGGGCGTTCACTCTACGCATAAGGGCTTGTTCTACAAGAACTCCGATTACACACTCTTTATTGAAAGTAGTGCCAGCCAGGCTTCAAGTATTGCAAAAATAGCGGGAAAAGCCGTTTATTGCTGTGAAGGCAACCAAGTCTATACAGCGGCCAGCAACACTTCACCCAAAAAGGGACAACATCGCTACACTAAACGCCTTCTTCGCGCCGTCAAGAGAAGACTCCTATCTGGCCTTCCACGTCCCCTCAAGACGGCGCTGAAGGAGCGGTGGAAACCTAACAAGACGTGAACTAATTCAAAGACCGACTGGTGGCCGTCCCTTGAGGGCAGCCTTTTTCCTGTGTGTCCACTGTCACTAAGTCATCCCGTAAATCTGGGAATATTACAATTGTTCTGCGATTGTAACTTGCGATTGCTTCTTATGTTATTTTTTACAACTTCTTATTTTTTAAAAATAAAATTTTTATTGGTATTAAGAAATTAATGTTACTTACCCGCTAGGCATGATGTTGTTTCCTCCTTTCCATAACGCCAATCTCATTTCTGCACGTCTAAATAGCGTTAGCTATCTCACCCTCTGCAATGAAGTAAATCAACGTATCTGTTTTGTTTTTTTATGTAACCTTATATATGTCTGCCGTACTGGCATTCATGTCTTATGGCGGTTCGAAGTCAGAGCCGCTAAGACGAGTTTCCAAATAAGGCTCAGGGAAATGCCGTTAACAATCCCCGGGCGGTAGCGTGGTAAGACACAAAACAAAGGGAACAAAAAATGACTAATTTCAAAGCAATAGCAGGTATAAAAACCAGAAAAAAACCAGTGCGGTGGGTTCACTATCTGACGTTTATCCTGCTTCTAGTGGCCTTAAGTGGCTGCGCCATGGCCCCTGGTGGACATATTGATGATAGCAAGCTCGAACAATCGCTGGATGGTCGAGTGGACGTACAACCCATTACGCCTGAGTTTGTAGATACATTGTATGTTCCGCAAGCACCTACCACGCAAGCAACATCTCAGGCATTGAATCAAGAAGTACAAAGTTATGAATATCGGGTAGGGCCTGGGGATATTTTAAGCGTGATTGTCTACGACCATCCCGAATTGACTATTCCGGCAGGTGCAGAGCGCTCCGCTGCGGAAACCGGTAATCGGATACGACCCAATGGCACGATGTTCTACCCCTACGTGGGGCGTGTGAGGGTCGAGGGTATGACGCTTGACGAGGTGCGCGAGTTAATCGCACGGCGGCTGTCCGAAGTGATCAATGAGCCCCAAGTAGAGGTAGGTATTGCGGCGTTTAACTCTCAGAAAGTATATATCAGCGGCGCCGTGGAAACCCCCGGTACTCTGCCATTAACCATCGTGCCGATGACGGTACTTGATGCTATTAGTGCAGTAGGTGGCGCGCGTGATAATGCGGATTGGCGCAATGTCAAACTAAGCCGCAATGGTGGCGAAGAGGTGATATCGCTTTACGCCATGATGCGTCAAGGGGACATGACGCAGAATCGATTACTTCGCAATGGCGACCTACTGCACATACCCACTATGGAAAATCAAAACGTTATCGTTCTAGGGCAAGTCAGCCGTCCCGGTGCCATTGCCCTGGGTAATGAACGCATTACGTTGACGGATGCATTGGGAAGAGCCGGTGGTGTCAATGAAAACCGTGCTGAGCCGTCGGGCATTTTCGTAGTGCGAGGAAATCCCCCTGGAAGCGAGAAGATCGCTACCGTCTATCAGTTGGATATTCAGGATGCCACGCGCTTGTTGCTGGGAACACGTTTTCCTCTTCAACCGCAGGACGTGGTTTACGTGACGTCAGCGCCGCTGGCTCGCTGGAACTCTGTGATCTCACTACTACTGCCATCAGTCAGTTTGCCGGGTGATGTTGCGACGTCTGCTATTGATGCTGGCGAGCTGTAAGTATCAATTTTGCACTATATCTTCAGAGTGATGAGGCATCACCATGACTAATTTCCCTTCACCACCTTCGTCGCCAGCACCCCAAGAGAGCGATGACCTCAATCTGCGTAAGTTGGTAGATACGCTTTCCGATCATCGCTGGTTTATTGTGTCTGTGACGGGATTTTTTCTGCTGGCTGGCTACTTTAATGCCAGTTCTCAGCCGAGAATATATCAGGCTGATGCCTTGGTTCAGATAGAGACGAGAGGGTCGAACTTGGCGTTTATGGAGTCATTGGGAGAGCCCCAACAAGGTAATCCCACCTCTGCTGAGCTCGAAATTCTGCAGTCACGTATGGTGCTGGGGGAAACCGCACAGCGTCTTGACCTTGCTATCCAGGTTGAGCCGCGCCGGTTGCCGTTGGTAGGAGACTTTCTGGTTCATCATGGGGTGAACCAAGCGTGGTTCGAGAGCCTTACGCCGACATTCATTATTGAGTGGTTGGCAGACTCTTCGGAAGATGCTTGGAATAATCCTTATGTATGGGCCGGGGAGTCGCTTCGAGTCGCCCGTTTTGATGTTCCGGATGAAAATGTTGGGAGTGAGCATGTGTTGCGGCTTCTCGAAGGGGGGGCGTTCGAGTTGCTTCTGGAAGAACAAACACTGCTGACTGGTAACGTCGGGGAAACGGTACAGAATGATGAATTGGGGTATCGCCTTTTTGTCAGTCAGGCAGAAGCGCACCCCGGAGCTGAATTCACGCTAGTGCGCACGTCTGAGCTTAATGCTATAGGGGAGCTCAAAAAACGCTTTGAAATCATCCCGCGTGGATTAGAGTCGGGTGTTTATGAACTGACGTTGAACGGTTCGGATCAAGAGCAGATACAACCAACGTTAGATACATTGACCAGCGTCTTTTTGACCCAGAATGTTCAGCGTCATTCGGAAGAAGCAGAAAACCAGATCGCTTTTCTTGATGAGCAAATCCCCCAGGTTAGCAATCAATTGTCAGATGCCGAAGGGATGTTGAATGACTACCGAGCACAACGCGACTCTGTGGATCTGACGTTCGAGACACAGAATCTGCTTACCCGGGTAGTTGATGTGGAAAACCAGCTTGGTCAACTAGCAATGCGAGAAGCGGATCTGGCTGAAAGGTATCGTCCCACGCATCCCAACTACCAAACGCTATTGAGACAACGTGGTCAGCTAGAAGCCGAACGTGACCGACTCAATGCCCTGGTGGGTGAATTACCTGAGACCCAGCAGGAAGTGCTGCGCCTTACCCGGGATACTCAGGTCAATCAGCAAGTGTATGTGCAGTTGCTCAACCAGCTTCAAGAAATGCGTTTGGTGAAGGCCGGCACGGTGGGCAACGTACGTATCCTGGATGCGGCCATGCTCAGTCCTGGCACCATCGCACCGCGTATTGCGCTAATAACCGCTGTTAGTGGCTTGATTGGCGCATTGTTGGCAGTGCTATTACTGATTGTCCGTATGTTGCTCAGTCGAGCGATTAAGACTCCCGAACAGCTTGAAGAACTAGGTCTGCCTGTCTATGCCACGTTGCCGAATTCAGGTGAGCAGGCGGGGCTTACCGAGCGGATTCGACCGCGCCGTTCCAAAAAAGCCCAAGACGTCTTTCGCGGCTTGTTGGCTATCAAGAAACCCGCCGAAATCGCAGTGGAAGCATTACGTGGGCTGCGTACCAGTCTCTATTTTGCCATGCTTGAATCCGATAATAATCGGTTAATGATTACTGGTGCTAGCCCAGGAGTAGGTAAGAGCTTTATAGCCGCTAACTTAGCGGCGGTATGTGCCCAGGCCGGACAAAAAGTGTTGTTAATCGATGCCGACATGCGCCGTGGACATTTGCACCATGCTTTTCACGGCAAGGGCATAAAGGGGCTCTCAGAGTTATTGGCACGACGTATCAGCATGGAAGAAGCCATTCGCCATAGTGATCTAGATGGGCTTGATTATGTGGCAAGAGGAAGTATCCCGCCTAATCCATCCGAGCTTTTGATGCAGCAGAGTTTTCATGACTTTTTAGACACAGTGAGCAAACACTATGATCTGGTCATCGTGGATACGCCACCGATTCTGGCGGTAACTGATGCCTCGGTAATAGGCAAGTTAGTCGGCACCAGTTTAATGGTGGTGCGTTTTGACACTAACCCTCCTGGCGAAATCAAAGCCGCTAAGCGTCGTCTTGAGAGTGCTGGTGTGAGGCTCAAAGGAGGGATTCTAAATGGCGTGAAGAAACCGACCAGCAGCCGCCATGGATACTACGGCAGCTACCTTTACGCTTACCGGTGAACCAATATGCTTAATCAATTGCGCGAATTTTATTCATTGTTAACGCAACAACAGCGACGTCGATTACTAGGGCTCCAGGTATTGATCATCGTTATGGCGCTTGCGCAAATTGCCAGTGTAATCGCCATAGGGCCTTTCATGGCGGTGGTTGGTGACATGAGCAAGCTTCAAGGTGATGGCTGGTTAGCCTGGGCGTATGCCTATAGCGGGGCGCAAAGCCACAAGTCCTTTTTAAGTCTACTGGGCGGTTTGGTGCTTGGGGTTCTGCTAATGGCGGCACTTATTTCCATGTATACCACTTGGCGGCTGTCGCTCTATAGTGAGCAAGTGGGGGCTGAACTCTCTAGTCGCCTATATCGCTATTACCTGCATCAGCCTTGGTTATTTCATTCCAACCAAAACACCAGCAACCTGATCAGCAAGGTCTCGGTTGAAGTCCAGCGCGTGACCACTAAAGTGATCAATCCCGCGATGGAACTCAACGCTAAAACGGTAATGGTGACCTTGATGAGCCTGGCTATCTTTATTTACAACCCCGTTGTCGCGATATCCGGGTTGGTGATATTCCTCGCCACTTATTTGTTGCTTTATCAGACGGTGCGTCGCTTTCTTAGCATTAATGGCAAGCGTATATCTGAGGCTCAATCGAAACGCTTCAAACTGATGACCGAGGGATTCGGGGGAATTAAGGATCTCCTTTTATTGCATCGTCAAGCGAGTTTTACCTCGCGTTTTGAGAAGGCCAGCAATCGTATAGCGCGGGGCCAAGGCGTCACGCAAGGACTCAGTGAGGCCCCCCGGTACGCTATAGAGCTGGTGGCCTTCGGCTCGGTAATCCTGCTGGTTCTTTATCTGCTTAACCTTTACGAAGGCAACTTGGGTGCCATTCTGCCGGCACTTTCAATCTACGCCCTGGCCGGCTTCAAGATGTTACCGGGCTTCCAGAAAATCTATACCTCGATTACGAAAATACGCGGCAATCTAGCGGCTTATGATGCGATCCGAGCAGACTTAATGGCTAGCCGTGGTGAAACTAAAGAGTTAAAGACCGTCAGTGAACCTCAGCCAAATGCTCAGCCAATACCATGGGTGCCCCAGCGAGAGATAACAATACAGGAGGTTGCCTTCGACTATCCAGGAACACGGGCATTGGCTCTGGATGGGCTGACATTGACCATTCCGGCCAACAAAATGGTCGGTTTAGTCGGCGCTTCAGGCAGCGGAAAGAGCACCGCTGTGGACTTGTTGCTGGGTCTGATTGAGCCCCAGACAGGCCAAATACTTATTGATAGTGTGGCGCTAACGCAGGAAAACATGCGGAATTGGCATGCGGGGGTGGGGTTCGTGCCGCAACAGATATTCCTTTCCGATGCCACCATTCTTGAAAACGTTGCCTTTGCCATTGAACGCGAAAATATTGATGTTGAGAGGGTTAAGGAAGCTTTGCATATGGCGCAACTCGATGAGCTGCTTGAGCGATTTCCCGAAGGCCTTGAAACCCGGATCGGGGAGCGAGGAGTTCAGATATCAGGGGGACAGCGCCAACGTCTGGGTATCGCACGTGCCCTTTATCAACAAGCCAGAGTATTGGTCTTTGATGAAGCCACCAGCGCTCTGGATGGGATTACCGAGCGGCGTGTAATGGAGGATATCCAGCGCTTTGCAGGCCAGATGACAGTGGTGCTTATTGCCCACCGCCTGGCAACGGTTAAAGAGTGCGACATCATATATATGCTTGAAGACGGACGAGTGAGTGATGCTGGTACTTATGATGATTTAGCCAGCCGCAATCATACCTTTCAAATGATGGCTAACCTCTAGCCACAGAAGAAAAAAGGTATCGCCATGAACCTGATCGGTGCGTTGTTGCTGTTTGTGGGCCTTGCGTTAAGCAGCCTTTATTTGTTTCCCAGCGGTGGGCCACAGCTGGCTGATTTTGTGATGATCGTTTTTGCTGGCGTGATGCTTTTGATGTCACTAGGAGATAAACACCTGAAAGTTTCTTCCTTCGCAATGTGTTGGGGGTTAATGGTGCTATGGGTGGTTATGGTATGTCTTTGTTGGACGTTAGTGATGGAAACGACAGACTTTTTTATGCCTGCCCTGTTCTTTTTGTTCAATTTTTTAATTGGTATGGGATTGCTGCGTTTTCTGAGTGTTTATGGTGAACGTGCCACTAGTCTGATTCGCAATAGCGTGTCTATTGCGCTATTGGTCGCCGGTGGCTTTGTGTTAGTGCAACTGGCCTTGGGGATTAACCGCACCACTGGAAGTTTTAATAACCCCAACCAGCTGGCCTATTTTTCGCTATGCGGCGTGGTGGTGTTGTTAATGCTTGATGATTTTCACCCGAAAATGAGGCCTTTGGCATTAGCCGGGCTGGCTAGCGGCGTACTAGGGATTTTATCTGCGTCTTCATTAGCCGCTATGGGGGGAGGCGTCATGGTATTGGTCGGTTGGGCAATGGCAAATGCGAAGCAAGTAAAATACTTTGCTCGTCTGTTGTTGGTGGTGCCACTGTTATTGGGAGGCATTGTAATAGCCAACATTAGTTCGGAGGGGCAAGTATTGCGCAACCTCGAGGCGCGAATGGATCGAGCGCCAAGCAAAGTGGATAGTGTTTATGAGGAGCGCAAGTTTGACCGGCTAACGAACTTTCCCGCCTACGCGATATTGGGGGCGGGAGAAGCTAAACGAGAGCGCTTTGCTCCTTACGACGGAGCCGAAATTCATTCTTCCTACATTAATATGTTGTTTGCCTATGGCTTACCGGGGCTAGCACTTTTTCTATCGATGATAGTCATCGTATTGCGGCGAGCACCTTTATATATTTGGGCTGGAGTAGCCGGGCCATTGATCTATTCCACTACCCATAACGGCCTACGCTCGACGCTATTCTGGATACTACTTGTCATCTGTTGGCATCTCTACCGACAAGGCTCGATAGCCGCTTCCCGTCGACGCTTCGTTTTTAACTCCCCCTCTGAAATGACGTGATTGCTAGCGCTGCGATCTGATAACCCGCGAGAATGGATAGAGATAACTATGGCCAGTTTAATGAAGTCGCTATCGATGACGCCGCGTTGCATAAAGCGCAGGGTGCTTGTGGCCATTGATGGTTTTATTGTCGCGGGTAGTCTGCAGCTTGCAACAGTGATTCATCTGGAAAGCCTACAATCGCTAAGCAGTGTTGGTTTGTGGATGACCATCGGCCTGCTGGTTCCCATAAGTCTCTTATTTTTCCGCTGGCTAGGGCTTTATCGCGTTGTCATTCGCTACATGAGCCATGCCACTGTATCGACTATCGTTATTGCTGTGTTGGCATCGACTTTGTCAGTTGCACCGACCAGTTACATGGCGGCCTCACCCATTGGGCTATCGATAATTGTTATCTATGCGCTGTTCTTGTTATTGGGTATCGGTAGCCTACGTTTTGTGTTGCGCGAATTGTATCGCCATAGTCAGCTCCGTCAACGCAAGCCGGTGGTGATCTATGGGGCAGGGGCCGCGGGTTGCGAGCTGGTAGCCGCGCTGCGAAACGGAGAAGAGTACCAACCGGTGGCCTTCGTTGACGACTGGCGTGGGTTGGAAGGAGCCATGGTAGAGGGGCTGCGGGTACATCAGCCGGTCGCACTGGCGGCCCTAATTCAAGAACATCAGGCCGCTATGGTGCTGCTCGCCATTCCTAGTGCTCCACGTTGGCGGCGACGCGAGATATTGCATTGGCTTTCGGGACTTTCCGTACCTCTCAAGACAATTCCTGGAAGCGCCGATGTGATCGCTGGAAGGGCCAAAATCAGCGAACTTCGCGATGTGGCGCTTGAAGACTTATTAGGTAGGGAGTCGGTGCCTGCTTTCCCCGAACTACTGGAGGCCAATATCCGTGATAAAGCGGTCATGGTGACAGGGGCGGGAGGCTCGATAGGTAGCGAGCTGTGTCGTCAGATACTTAATCAAAATCCTGTCCGGCTACTTTTGGTAGACAACTGTGAATTCGCGCTGTACGCCATTGAGCAAGAGCTGAAGCAACATATTGAAAGTACGGCGTCCCGGTGCGAGCTAACACCCTTGCTTATCTCAGTGCAGCATTCGGGCAGTCTCAAGGCCGTATTCGAATGCTTCGAGGTGCATACCGTCTACCATGCTGCCGCATATAAGCATGTGCCGATGGTGGAGTTCAATCTCGTCCAAGGGGTAAGCAATAACGTCTTAGGCACCTTGAATCTGGCCAAGGCGGCAATGTCGGCGGATGTGGAAACCTTTGTTGTGGTATCCACCGATAAAGCGGTTCGCCCCACCAATGCCATGGGGGCATCCAAGCGTTTAACTGAGCTTATCTGCCAAGCCTTTGCCCATGCCCAGTCCAATACACGATTCTGCATGGTGCGTTTTGGCAATGTTTTAGGCTCAAGCGGCTCTGTTGTCCCTGTGTTTCGTCAGCAGATTGAGCAGGGCGGCCCCATTAAGGTGACACACCCAGATATCACCCGCTATTTCATGACGATTCCCGAAGCTGCGCAGTTGGTTATCCAGGCCGGGGCCATGGGTGAGGGTGGGGAGGTTTTCGTGCTCGATATGGGCGAGCCAGTGCGTATTCATGATCTGGCCATGAATATGATTCGCCTTTCGGGGCTGGAAGTAAAAGACGCTGCACATCCCGATGGAGATATCGAAATCATCTATTCCGGCTTGCGGCCTGGTGAAAAGCTGTACGAGGAACTGTTGATAGGTCATGACGTCAGCAAGACGCGGCATGATCGTATCATGACGTCAAAAGAGTTATTTTGGGAATGGCCGAGGCTAGAAGCCTTTCTACAGCAACTGGAGCAGGCGTTTATCGCTACTGATCATCTGCGTATCCGTCAGCTGCTGCAGTCGGCACCCTTGGACTACACCCCGTTGGACGAAATAGCTGATCTGGTATGGAAAGCACGTCAGGCAATGCCTTTAGATACGCAACGTCAATCCATTGATACAACAAGCTCCGCTTTAAGGTCAGTCGCCCGGCTAGGCCCTATATTAAGCCCGATATCCAAGGAAGGCTGAGCGGCCGAGCAACCCCCTGAAATTTATCTCTATCCAGCCATAACCTGCATTACGGTGCTTATGTCATAGGTGCTTATGTCATAGGTGCTTATGTCATAGGTGCTTATGTCATAGGTGCTTATGTCATAGGTGCTTATGTCATAGGTGCTTATGTCATAGGTGCTTATGCCATAGGGGCTGAGCTGTTCAATCCACGCCCTGATCACCATCTTTTCCTGCTTGAGTGATGCGAAAAGCATTATCGAGCATGTCACCAATGCTGATTCAAAAGAAGTGATCTCTTTAGCACAAGGAGGCAAGTCATGACGAACAAACAATCTAATGACGAACAACAAGAGTGGCTATCTGGGATTACCGTTTTTCTGATCAGAGATTGTGAGTTGGCATATTTGGATACCTTCCGCAATTTGCTTGATCACTATGGATTTAATGTGCTGTGTGGCGTGCCTATCGAAGGCGGGCAACAACAGGCGCTTGCTCAGTGGCTGATTGATGATGAACAGGAGCCAGGAAAATACTCCAGCAGCGGATCCCTGCCTGTTTTTCTCCTAGTGGTTCAGGATGTCCATCCAGTAACGGAGAAGCGGACTTCAAGTAACGTACCTGAACAGGCCAATAATCTACGGGTACTTATTGTCAAAGCAGCTTTCAAATCCACAGTTTATCGGGGGGAGGGCAAAGAGGAACCGCTAAGTCCAATACATTGTTCCTGCTATGCAAGCCAAGCGCTTGAGTATCTCAGCACGTTGATCCCTGAACTGATCGGTAAAATACGTGCAGCAGCCCTAAGCAATAATGCCGCCTTTCGCACACCTTACCCAGTTCTGGCTGACCTAAGTAAAGAGGTTTGCCGAGCCAAGGTAGAACTGGTTGATTTTCATGGCACTGAGGCGATTTGCAAGACATTTCGACCTGGGCGCGAGCGTTATCTTGAGCGTGAAGTAAAGGCGCGCGAACTTGGTGCGCCCTTACCAGAAGTATCTCATCTGCTAGAAATTGGGCCGCATTATCTAGTGTTTGAGCGCTATGCCAATTGCATGGAACATATTTTATCGCCTCGTGCGCCTTTTTCTCGTCATGGTTTGCTGCCTATCTGGACCATTGAGCGCGTGAGAGCAGTGATTTTGCACTATCGCAGTCTTGGCTACGAATGTATCGACCTTAATCCGCAAGACCTTATCTATGATCCTTGCCAAGGGTTAAAGATTATTGATTTCGAATTTCTCCAGCCCGGTCCCAATGAAATAAAAACGTTGAAAGGCAACTATGCCTGGTATGCGGTGCCTTCGCTTTTTAGCGGCGACTTGCCGCTCTCAGCCCGTCAAAGCTCTTATCGACATCGTTGGTTTCCCTATACCGGGTTGCCGCGAACCTTATGCCTGAGTGAACTTCCGCGTCCATTACTTGCCATGGTGCGTTCAGTGGCCTTGGTGCCCTTGACGTTGGATGGCTTAAGGCGAGTGAGCTGGCGCCATATTCAGCGCTTTGTACGCAACTGAGATTAGCGCTGTTATTTGTCCCACTCCCGTCTAATGCCCTCTACTCCCACGTCATGGAGTCATCACATGAAGATCCTTGTTACCGGCCATGCCGGATTCATCGGCTTTCACACTGCTAAGCGGTTGTTGGAGCGCGGTGATAGTGTCGTCGGCTTTGATAGTGTCAATGATTATTATGATCCCGCTATTAAGGAGGCGCGTCTGAAAATTCTTGATCAGACGGCATCAGAAGCGAGGGGCGATTATCTTTCAATTCGCGCTAATCTAGCCAACCAACAAGCAGTGGCAGAGTGCTTTAATGAACATCACTTTGACCGAGTCATTCATCTAGCTGCCCAAGCAGGGGTGCGTTACTCGCTAGAAAATCCACTTAGTTATGTGGAAAGCAACTTAATTGGCTTTACTAATGTGTTGGAGGCATGTCGCCACTCCAATATTGCGCACCTGACTTACGCCAGTACCAGTAGTGTTTATGGCGCTAATACGCTAATGCCATTTTCTGAGCATGAAGGCGCTAATCACCCACTTCAATTTTATGCCGCCACTAAGAAAGCCAACGAAATGATGGCTCACAGCTATAGTCATTTGTTTGGATTGCCGACCACTGGTCTGAGGTTTTTCACCGTCTATGGCCCCTGGGGCCGACCCGATATGGCACTTTTTAAGTTCACCAAAAATATTTTGGCCAATGAGCCTATTCAGGTTTTTAATTATGGCTGTCATACGCGTGACTTCACCTATGTGGATGACATTGTGGAAGGTGTTGTTCGCGCCAGTGATGATATAGCCGCTCCTGCTTTTGAGTGGAATAGTAATAACCCGGATCCTGCTACTAGCAATGCACCTTTTCGTATCTTCAATATCGGCAATAATGATCCTGTTACGGTCAACGTCTATATCGAAGCCATTGAAAAAGCGCTAGGTAGAAAAGCCATTAAGGACCTGTTGCCTTTACAGCCTGGCGATGTCCCAGACACCTATGCTGATTCAGGTGAGTTAGAAAAAATGGTTGGCTATAAGCCCACCACTCCAGTTGTTCAAGGTGTTTCAAACTTTGTCGAATGGTACCGCAATTACTACTCATTAAATGAACCAGACACCACTTTGAATGAAGTGCATAGCGCGTCTAGGTGAAAATATTTCTAGTTCTTCCATTTATTCTACTCTCCAGTTAGGAAATCTAATGAACGTTACAGTTTTTGGAACGGGTTACGTTGGCCTAGTTCAAGGCACTATTCTGGCTGAAGTTGGCCATCACGTTGTTTGTGTTGATCTGGATGATAATAAGGTCGAAAAACTTAAACAGGGCAACATCCCTATTTATGAACCTGGCCTAGAGTCTTTGGTAAAAGAAAACCATGCTGCTGGGCGGCTTGAATTTACCACTGATGCGATAGCGGGTGTCAAACATGGCCAAGTACAGTTTATTGCTGTGGGAACTCCTCCGGACGAAGATGGTAGCGCTGATCTCAAGTATGTTCTGACGGTGGCTGCCACCATTGCCGAACATATGGAGCAGAGCCAAATTATCATCAACAAGTCTACCGTACCTGTCGGGAGTGCTGACAGAGTACGAGCTGAGGTAGAAAAAGTTTTGGTAAGACGCGGCCGTGATGATATTGCATTTGACGTGGTATCTAATCCTGAGTTTCTAAAAGAAGGTAGTGCGGTCGCTGACTGCCAAAAACCTGATCGTATAATTATTGGTACCGAGTGCGATGCCACTATTGAAGTAATGCGCGAGTTATACGCTCCCTTCAATCGTAATCACGACAAGATCATCGTGATGGATGTAAAAAGTGCCGAATTAACCAAATACGCAGCTAACTGCATGTTGGCTACCAAAATAAGCTTTATGAACGAAATGGCAAACCTGGCTGAGCGCCTGGGTGCTGATATTGAAGCTGTGCGCAAAGGAATAGGCTCAGATCCACGCATAGGTTACGACTTCATTTATCCCGGCGTGGGGTATGGTGGTTCTTGCTTTCCTAAAGATCTCCAGGCACTTATTCATGTTTCGAATACAATTGACTTTGACGCCAAATTACTTAAAGCGGTGGAGTCACGTAATAAAGAGCAAAAAAACACGTTATTTAATAAAGTAAGTCAGCACTTTAATGCAGAACTTAAGGCAAAAACCTTCGCCATTTGGGGACTTTCATTTAAGCCCAATACTGATGATATGCGCGATGCCCCGAGCAGGGTGCTTATGGAAGCATTTTGGGCCGCCGGTGCCAAGGTGCAGGCGTATGACCCGGAAGCCATGGAAGAAGCTCAGCGAATCTATGGGAGCAATGATCACTTGGTTCTTTGTGGTACTAAAGAGGCTGCGCTGAAGAAAGCTGACGCCTTGATTATTGTCACTGAGTGGCAAAACTTTCGGGCCCCTGATTTTGATCTTATTAAATCGCAACTGACTGAACCCACTATCTTTGATGGGCGTAATATTTATGAGCCGCGTCGTATGGAGTCGAAAGGGTTTACTTATTACTCAGTAGGCAGACCAAGTCCTTTACTATCTTCATCCATCACCATTAAAAGCGCGAAAGTCTGACTTAATTTTAATGCTATTCAGTATAAGCATATTGCTTTGATACCAGTCTAAAGGGCAAGGCTATTATGCTGTCTGGTATCTTGTTGAGGAGTTACTATGAACGCTAAGGCTGCTAAACCGAATCGTCGCTTTTTGCTAGTGTCGGGCTCAAGTTATTCCTTGGTTAATTTTCGTGGGCCGCTAGTGCGCAGCCTGATTAAAGCAGGGTTAGAAGTTCACGCGGCATCTCCAGGGCTTAATGATGATCCTATAACATGTCGACAGCTTGAATCCTGGGGTGTGATTATTCATGACATCCCTATGCAACGAACAGGACTGAATCCTTGGCACGATTTTCTTACTCTGAAGTCGCTTTATCGCTTAATGAATGATATTCGTCCCGATGCTGTTCTGGGGTATACCATCAAGCCCGTGGTGTATGGGATGCTGGCTGCTTGGCTAGCGAAGGTTCCACGGCGCTACGCATTGATCACTGGCTTGGGGTATGCCTTTGCCGGAGAGGCCCGCGGTAAACGTGCGCTAGTTTTTCATTTGGTGCGCAGGCTCTATGCGGTAGCTTTGAATAAGGTAGATAGGGTGTTTTTTCAGAACCCTGATGATGAAACGTTATTTCGTGATTTGGAGATACTCCATACTCACGTTCCTTCACAGGTGCTCAATGGGTCAGGGGTAGATATGGCTCATTTTGCAGCAGCTCCTTTACCTGAAGGATCACCACGGTTTTTATTGGTTGCTCGTTTGTTGGCCGATAAGGGCGTGCGTCAGTACGCAGAAGCAGCTAGGAAAATCAAACAGCAGCATCCTGAAGTCGTGTTTCAACTAGCCGGTGATATCGATAGCAATCCCGATACAATTACGCAACAAGAATTGGCTACCTGGGTAGGGGAAGGTTTTCTTGAACATTTAGGTTGGCTGAGTGATGTGCGGCCGGCACTTACTGAGAGCAGCGTTTTTGTACTGCCTAGCTATTACCGGGAAGGCACACCGCGTTCAATCTTGGAAGCTATGTCTATGGGGCGAGCGGTGATCACCACCGATGCACCTGGCTGTCGAGAAACCGTAATTGATGGCGAAAACGGCTACTTGGTACCCGTAAAAGATGTTGACGCATTGGTTAATGCCATGCAGCACTTTATTGACCGACCCGCATTAATGCAAACCATGGGGCGACGCTCCTACGAAATTGCTAAAGATAAATACGATGTGCATAAAGTGAATGCCATTATGCTTGAAGCAATGGGTATAGGGAAACCTGAACTTCAGAATATGGCGGAAAAACCATTTGATACTATTGCTGCTAAATAAAAATTAATTAATCGTTGTTTATATTATATCCTCAGAAAGCATTAACAGCCTCGATGCTCATATCCTAAGTGTATCTTTTTAGAGTATCTGTTCTCTGATGCAATAGGTTTTTATCAGTGGTCTCCATGTTCCTATATGTATCAGTTAAATATGTGATAGATAGCTGTTGCTGAATATATTGAGCGAGTTATCGGAGAAAACTTAATGCAGATACAGTTCAAGTCATATGGTGATCTCGGTAGGGATATTACAAAGAATTTTGGAAAATTTTCCGGTGAGTGGGACTTAGTCGTTGGGGTTCCCAGAAGTGGTATGGTACCTGCTTATATGATTGCACTTGCTCTGAATGTGAACTGCACGGATATCTCATCTTGGGTGAACAACTATCCATTGAAAAGAGGGCTTACCCGTGGAGTAAGAAAAGAATTGAGTTCTCCTTGGGAGGCAAAAAAGGTTCTCATTGTGGATGACAGCATAATGAGTGGAAAGTCAATAAGAAGCGAAATTGAAGCGGTTCCTGAGTGGTTAGCTTCCCGTGCAACGACTCTGGCCGTTTATTCAGGGAAACCAATCAGGAGTGATGTAGATATTATTCTTGAATTCCTTCCTCATCCTAGGGCTTTCGAATGGAACATATTTCATCACAATGTCATGAATAGATCGTGTATTTGTCTCGAGGGTATGATTGCCGAAGGCGAGTCTGTCAGTGACAAGCCCACAGCTCGCTTTCGATATATACCATCAAGAGATATTAATACGATCGTATCTAGCCAGAAAGAATCAAGCCGCAATGAGGTAGAAATCTTACTAAAGAGCAACGGGATTACATATCGAAACCTCGTTTTGGCTAACAACGATACTGATGTTATGGCGATGGACTCTCTTGTTAGGTTCAAAGTAAAGACGTTCATCACGTCAGCGACAGATTTATTCGTTGAAGAAAACTCTGATCAAGCAAAACTTATTTGTCGGGAAGCAAGGAAGCCTGTTTTCTGTTCCAGTGATAACTGTATATATAATCCAGGAGATGAACTTGGAACCCGATTTGTTAAGAATAAGATAAAGTTGTTGATGTGGAAGATTGTAAATAGCAAGGCATGGTAGAAAATATATTTTAAGATGTCTTTTTTCAAAAGGGCATACAGGTTTATCAAAATAATGAATTGAGTCGCCAGAAGCTAATAATTAATTTTATTTGTATGCCTGGTGCTTATAAAAATTTTATCTGACGCCATGGAGATGAATGATGGATCAGATTAATATCTCTGTTATTATGACGGTTAAGAATGGTTCTAAATACTTGGAATCTTGTCTTTCTTCTGTTTTTTCTCAGACTTATCCGCCTAAAGAAATCGTTGTGGTCAATGATGGATCAGACGACGATACCTGGGAAGTGCTTAAGAGATTACGCCATACGGCTCCGATACAGGTTCAGTTAGTGAATACACAAGGTATTGGGCGTTCGCAGGCGCTTAATCTTGCTGTCTGCCATACGCGCTATCCGTGGCTGGCTAATATCGACGCTGACGACAAATGGCTACCCGAGAAATTGGCGCATCAGGTCGCTACTGTGGGTCTGTTTCCAGACGTAGAACTTGTCGTCACAGCTAGCCAAATCGTCTATGGAGATGGAGACGGGGAGTCGTTAGTCGGGGGTGGATTTTCAGTAACACCAATGGGCTGCGACAGTTTTTATGTTAATAATCCGATAAATCATAGCTCTATACTTTTCTCTCGACGATTTTTTGATCAGGTTGGCGGGTACGATGAAAAATTATTTAGGCAGGTCGATATTGATCTTTGGATACGCGCTCTTAGAAAAGGTTTTATGTTTTACCAAGTGAATTTGCCGCTAACAATTAAACGACTTCATGACGGTCAGAGCTTTGAGGTTGGAAATAGATTAGGTTATACATTTAATTCATTAAAAATTAGCTTAAAAAAATTATGGCAACTTAAAGCTCCGTTTTATTACTTTCCAATTGCTTTTTTAAAGTTTTTTTATAATAACATTCCAAGAGTAATCCGGCGCCGTTTGAAAAGAGTGAATCATTAGGTTGATAACTATTCTGCAAGTATTCATGTTTTATGGTTAGCGCTTCAAAAAAAGTATCTGTAATTATAATTGACATGATTGTTTTTATAAAACCTATCTTTTTTTAATAGTGATATTTTTGAATTTTCTTTATCGTCAACAACAACGTTTACCATTCCAAGATGGTAAGTAATGTCAGAAGCTGCCGTATTAAACGTATGAATGCGTTAGCTAATAATTAAACGCCGCATTGATTTCTAAGGGCATGATTTGGCAGGGGACACTATGAGCAAGGTGATCGCAGTGATACTCACCTACAATCGGCAGGATTTGCTGCAGCTATGCTTAGCTTCCATTTATTCACAAACACGCATTTGTGACCAGGTGATTGTAGTTGATAATGCTAGTAATGATAATACACAAAAAATACTAAGTGAATTGGACTATCCTAATCTAAAAATTTATTTACTCTCGCAGAATATAGGTGCTGCGGGTGGATTCAATGCTGGGTTTCGTCTTGCATATCAGGAGGGGGCTGATTTTATTTGGATGATGGATGATGATGTCATTCCAGAACCGTCTGCCTTGCAATGTTTGATTGAAGCTGATAATACACTCGATAAAAATGGAATTGATAGGGCGTATTTAATCTCTACTGCTTTTACTGAAAATGGTTACGTAACTAATTCACCCTCTATTAACAAAAAAATGAATCATATTGGTTATAAAGATTGGCCAAAGTTCGCTCAATATGGTGTTGTTTCCGTTGATAGGGCAACTTTTGTATCTATTCTAGTCCCTCGCAGTACCCTTGAGAGGTATGGTTTGCCAATTTCCTCAATGTTTATATGGGGTGAGGATACGGAATATACGTTAAGAATAACGAAAGATATCCCTGGGTTTGTAGTTGGTGCTAGCAAGGTTATGCATTTACGTCAGGAGAAAGGTGTTTTGAACATAATTTCTGAAAATAGTGAAGTCCGCCTAAAATATTATAAATACTTAATAAGAAATAGAATATTTGTCACTAAGAAATATCGCTCAATTCGTGTAGTAGTTAAAATTATGTGTTTAGATTTTTATATGATATTAAAATTATTGCGAAGATGGCAATTAAAAAAAGCTAAAATTGTAACAATCGGGTTGGTGGAAGGCTTTCTTTTTTCACCTGAAATTGAATACATTGATTCTCCGGTTAAGAGTCAATGTCTCCCTTTGAGAGTTCATAGATGTCAAAATTTATAAATTTTAATTAAAGTATGTTAATGTCTTGCAGTGAGGTGAGTTTATGTGTAAGTTTTCTGTCATAGTACCTGTGCATAACAAGGCTTCAACGCTATTGGACTCCCTTACTTGCCTTTATAATCAGACTTTTAAGAATTTTGAAATTATTGTCGTTGATGATGCATCTACAGATGGATCTCTCCAGATTTTAATACAAGAGGAGCGCAAGGGTAAGCTGCGATTGTTCCAGCGAGATGAGCCTGGACCAGGTGGATACGCAGCGCGCAATTATGGAGCACAGCAGGCAACATCTCAGTGGTTGGTTTTTTTTGATGCAGACGATCTGCTTGTGTATGACCATCTATCGATATTTGCTAATGCTATTTCGGAAAATCCATCTATTAATTTTTTCGTAAATGCTTTCCGGAAAATGGAAGGAAATATAGTAGTTCCTCGAAGTGAATCCTTGCAAAATGGAGTTTTGAGTCGGCAGGCGGCCTTAGCGGCGTTCTCACGTTCTGATTTCATTCACATGAACGGGGCTTGCATACGTAAAAGTACATTCATGGCCCTTGGTGGATTTCCTGTTGGTCGCTATCGGCGTGCTGGGGATGTTTATTTTTGGTTAAAAGTAATATGTAGCCTCAAAATGGTTCACTATGATCCCACCGTTACGAGCATGTGGTTGCTTCATAATAGCGGTGTGGTAAGCGATAAAAGTAATATGACTCAAACTCATCCCTGCTTAGATTTAAAGAGTGAACTTAAAGTTGGCCTCTCTTGGATTGAAAAGCATTATTTAAATGCCTCCATAAACCGTAAGATATTGTCTTGGGCAGTCGAGAAAAAGATAGCTGGAAGATCGGTTGAGACAGATATACGTTCACTAATATTATTTGGTATGCGTCCCCGACAGTGGATGACTTTAGCAACGCTTATAATACCTCAGCCTTATTATGGTAGATTGCGGGAGCGGGTGTTAAGTGAATAAAAATTATTCTTATTTTAATTCCAGCGTAAGTTTCTTAAATTAAAGTAACAAAGAAATTAAGTTGTCATGAATAATGAAAAACTTCTTGAATATTTTACAGCTATAATTTTACAACTATATCTAACCCACTAATGCACATAAGTTCAGTTTTATTAAATCGAAAATAAAAAAATATCAGTTTTTTAGAAATTTAGGAACGCCGTAGTTAATGCTTAGTGCTGAAGATGGTTGTCTGGCGATACACGAAATGTATTAGATTGATCAATAAAAAAATAAATAAATGATATTTATTTTGAATAGTTGATTAATTTCTTTTTGCATCAGACTTATCAGATATTATCCATCGACAAAGTAAGATTTTTAGCGATCTTTTTAATAATATCTTTGCTTGAAATTTTAGTTATTATTTAAGGTGTTAGAAGTCGCTGTGACTAGATATGTTGAATGTTTTACTATTTATCAAGGAGGATAGAAGTGAACAAAACTTTTGATGTTTATACTTCCGATAACAAATATCGTGAGGATATTCAAGGTGTTCGTGCCATAGGTGCGATGCTCGTACTTGTTTTTCATATCTGGTTTCAGAAGGTATCCGGAGGGGTCGATGTATTTTTCGTTGTATCTGGGTTCCTAATGACAGGCATGTTGATTCGCCAGTATGCAAAGGAAAGAAATATAAAGACTTTTCATTTTTGGGGAGGGATTATTAAGCGTGTAGCTCCATCTGCTTACGTTGTTCTATTAATTACTTTTATTCTCAGTTATTTTTTCGTACCACCTGTATATTGGGTGGCTACAATACATGAATTTATTTTCAGCGCAGGACATCTAGAAAACATTTTGCTGATAAGAAGAGAAGTTGACTACTTACAGGCTGGAGATCCGGCCAGTCCTTTTCAACAGTACTGGGCTCTCTCAATACAAGTGCAATTCTATGCTTTCTTTCCTTTCTTGATTGGGCCATTGTTATATCTATCGAATAGAATTAAGTCATTGATCCCTTTGATGTTGGGTGTTTCTGCAGTTGTTGTTTTTTCTTTTTTATATTCCCTCATTTCCACGCATTATAATCCGAATACTGCCTATTTTAACCCTATAGGAAGATTGTGGGAGTTTTTAATAGGGGCACTTGTTGCTATATTTATACCTTACATAAAACTCAGTAAACAAATGGCATCGATGCTCTCCTTTCTAGGAGTATTATTGCTTTTTAGTGTCGGTATTTTCTTTCCTAGAGAATGGAATTTTCCGGGGTATGCTTCGCTATTTCCTGTTATCGCGGCTGTTTTTCTTATCATTTCAGGAAAAGATGATAAACATAAAACATTTGTGAAAAGTATTTTGACAAATCGTTATCTTGTAATGATGGGAGCTATGTCATTTACTATCTATCTGTGGCATTGGCCTATACTTGTTTTTTTTCAGCATTATTATGAAACCACAAACCTAGGCATTATAAAGGGAATGATGATTGTTATATTAGGAATTTTGTCAGCTTTTATAACGACCTGGTTGGTTGAAAAGCCTTTTAGGAAAATGCCAAAGTCTAGAGTATGGATTTCTTATATAGCCGGATTTTTGTTTTTTTTTCCTTCCGTTACAATCGGTATTGGAGCGAAATACTACATTGAAAATCGAGATGATGTAAATGTTGTCTTTAAAACATCTTCTTTCGATGGTTCGAAGATTTCTATACAAAATAATGCTTCAGATTTAAACTATGGCTATGTTACTTCGATATCTAATGATTTAGGCGAAGCCATGGATTCTGACAACGGTTGTGCTACGAAAATTTCAGAGTCTGAGATTTCAGCCTGTGAGTTTGGAGATGCTTCATCTGGTAACGTTGTTGCATTAGTAGGTGGATCACATATTGGTCAATGGGAACCTTTTTTTTCAAAGTTAGCAGAAGAGTATGGTTATAAGGTGGTAAGTATAATAAAACATTCCTGTTCACTTGGTTATGAAATTGTGGAGGATAATGATACTTGTAAACTATGGAATGATAACATTATTGACTATTTGATTGAGCTTTCTCCCAATATAGTTATAACAAACTCGACAAGGTCTAATCGCCCTCGTGACAACAGGCTAGTAGTAGGCGACCCTGTTGAGTTTGTACCTGATGGTCATGTGGAAAAATGGAAGGAAATAACTGCCTTGGGTATTCCAGTATTGGGCATAAGGGATAATCCTTGGTTTGAAAGTGATCCTAGCTATTGCGTATGGAAAAATCGTGACGAGGCGAGTCTGTGTGCTCGGCCGATTGAAGAAGTACTGCTAAAAGACAACCCTGCAGATGAATATGCAGCTATAATTCCTCTGTTCACCTCTATAGATTTTACCCCATTGATATGTGTTGATGGATTATGTCCAGCATATTTTGATGAAAGGTTAATGTGGTCTGATACCCACCACCTTACACGAAATTATTTGGAATACATTACCCCAAGTCTGAAAGAATCACTTGAGCATCAGACGTCAATTTTTCAGACTTTAAATAACCACGGGGAGATAGATTAAATGTCTTTTTATAAACTTGAAATTGAGGTGGAATGTAAAAGTGCTCAAGAGAATGCAGGAGGGGTTATGAAGATTAGCAGCCCAAGAGCTTCCGTTATTGTGCCTACCTATTATGATTGGGCACGATTAAGGCTCTGTGTTATTGCCTTGCAAAATCAAACTTTTCCAAAGGATGATTTCGAAGTCATCATTGTAAATAATGCACCAGAAGATATACCTCCTATTGATTTTTATTTGCCGAATAATTTTACTATAATTACCGAGGGAAAGCCGGGGTCATATGCAGCAAGAAATGCTGCTTTAAAATTAGCTAAGGGTGAAATTATTGCTTTTACTGATTCTGATTGTATTCCTGATCCTTACTGGCTGGAAGCTGCTGTTAAACGTTTTGATAAAGGTGTTGAACGAATAGCTGGCAAGATAGAGCTTTTTTTTAAGTCTGACAATCTCACTCTTGTCGAAATTTATGAAAAAGCGTTTGCTTTCGATCAGGAGAAATATGCAAAGGCAGGAGGGGCAGCAACTGCCAATATGATTACACTAGCTAAAAATTTTAAAACAGTTGGTTTTTTTAACGATACATTAATGTCTGGAGGTGACAATGAGTGGGGCTGGAGAGCGATGGATAAAGGTATATCTATTGAATATGCTCCAGAAGTTATTGTCAACCACCCAGCTCGAGCTGATATTAAGGCTATGCTTAAAAAACGTAAAAGAGTGCTAGGAGGTGAAGTAAGTAAAGAAAATGAAAATATTAAAAAAAGTTTTATTTTGACGCTTCTTAAAGGCTACTTCCCACCGCGGAGGCAATTGAATCTTTTTTTTAAAAAAGGACTGCCTTTTTCTAAAAAGCTTTTAGCTTATTTGTTGTGTTATTATTTTAAAATCTATTCAACTACCTATAAATTAGCCTTGCTAGTAGGTATTGCTAAGCCTGAGAGATCCTGATTTTCAACAAGTGTTTATAAAGTTCCATTATTGTAAATTTGCAATTCGTATTGATTTAGAATCAGTAAACCCTCCTGAATTTTGTGGAGGGTTTTTTTTTGGTGAAAATATTTCTTATATTTCATGTGTCGATTAGAACAAATTTTACCCGCTGTTATCAACGCTCCAGGTGAACCCATAATGCCGTTGAAGCCTGTGCTTGCGACGTCACCCCCTGATTGA
>NZ_JAGGRO010000035.1:0-13185 GCF_018612805.1 Halomonas sp. ISL-56
GTCTGGGTAACTGTTTCAATCTAGCACTGCCACCACATCACCAGCTTGAACGCCCTGCGACGTCAACGTATGGGCCAGTTGATGCACCCGCTCACGAAAACGCTCGTAGCTGTGGCGGCTCTGATCCCGGTAGACAATTTGGTTGTCCCCCGCCATACGTACGCCCGCCTCCAGCAGGTCGCCAATCATTAGTGCAGGGTTAGTCGCAGAGGCCGCGGCAGGTAAAATTTTCGGGGTAACTGAAGGCATAATAGCTCCTTTAAATTTATTCTTGTGCAATCAACTCGTTTTAGCCGCGCTCAATAAGTAGGGCAATACCCTGCCCGCCACCGATACACAGCGTAATTAGCCCGTAGCGGCCGTTAATACGCTCTAACTCGTGAAGGGCTTTAAGTATCAAAATAGCCCCTGTGGCCCCTACAGGATGTCCCAACGCGACCGCCCCACCATTAGGGTTTAGTTTCTCTAGCGGAAAACCCAGCGTTTCGGCCACCGCCATGGCTTGGGCAGCAAAGGCTTCGTTTGATTCAATCACATCAATATCGTTGATACTAAGCCCCGCCTGCTGCAGGCAACGCTTTACCGCTGGAATCGGCCCCAGGCCCATTAGCGTTGGATCGACGCCTGCAGTCGTGGCAACGCGTAGATGCGCCCTGGGCGCTAAACCGCGCTTTGCGGCTTCATCGCTATGGGCCAGCACCAAGGTGGCCGCGCCGTCGTTGATGCCTGAGGCATTGCCTGCGGTCACCACGCCGTCTTTCTGAAAGGCAGGCTTAAGCCGCGCTAAATCGCTAAGCTCAACGCCTTCGCGCACGTGTTCATCGCGAGAGAAAAGCACTGTTTGCTTACCTCTGATGACTTCCACCGCGACAATTTGCTCTTCAAAGCGCCCTTCCGCGATGGCACGTGCCGCCTTTTGATGGCTATCCAGGGCAAATTGATCGAGCTGTTCTCGGCTCAAGCCATACTGCTTAGCGATATTCTCAGCGGTGCAGCCCATATGGCCGCTGCCAAAAGGGTCGCTCAAGATACCCAGGGTTAAATCCTGGACGTTTACATCCCCCATGCGCACGCCGTTGCGCGCTTGGGGCGGCAGCAGATAAGCCCCTCGCGACATCGACTCCGCGCCCCCTGCCAGCGCTAAGCGGCTGTCGCCCATGGCGATCTGCTGGGCGGCAGACACAACCGCCTGCATCCCTGAGCCACACAGCCGATTAACGTTGAAGGCCCCCGCCTCTTTCGGCACACCAGCCTCCAGCGCGATATGCCGCGCCAAATAGGCATCCTGGGGACCGGTGGTAATAATGTGACCGTATACCGAGTGATCGATATCTCCACCCTCAACACCTGCTCGCCTTAGCGCTTCTTTAGCGGTGATCGTGCCCAGCTCAAACGGCGCCATTGTTGAAAGCGAACCACCAAAACCACCAATCGCGGTACGTGCACCGCCTAAAATTACGACATCATCTAATCGCATATTTATCTCCTGTACTTGCCGCCTAGCTAAGCCACTTTGCCCAACAATGAACGCGCAACGACTTCTTTCATGATTTCCGAGCTACCGGCGTAGATGGTCTGCACCCGGGCGTCGAGATAAAAGCGTGAAATGGGGTAGTCGTGGGTGTAGCCATAACCGCCAAACAACTGCAGGCAACGATCCACCGCTTGGCACTGCAGCTCGCTTAGCTGCAGTTTTAAAATCGCCGCATCCGTGCTGCTCATAGTGCCCTGTCGATACTTTGCGACGCAGTGCTCAAAGTAGGCCCGAGCGACGTCCAACTGGGCTTTAATTTCCGCCAGGGTAAAGCGGGTATTTTGAAAATCCGCCACTAGCTGACCAAATGCTTGGCGCTGCTGCACATACTCAAGGGTCAGGGCCAGCGCTCCCTCCACGGCTCCCAGGGCTTGCGCCCCGACCCCCAGGCGCTCCCGGGGCAGCTCCTGCATTAAGTAGCGAAACCCAGCGCCCTCCTCACCCAGCAGCGCATCATGGGGTAGCTGCATCTGATCAAAGGCAAGCTCGGCGGTGTCACTGGCGTGCTGGCCAATTTTTTTAATCGGCTTACCCCGCGAGAAGCCGGGTAAGTGGGTATCGACCAAAAACAGCGAGACCCCTTTGGCGCCAGCGGAAGGGTCGGTTTTGGCGCACACGATCACCAGATCGGCAAACTGACCGTTGGTGATAAAGATTTTGCTGCCACTTAACGCCCAGCCGTCGGCAGTGCGCTTCGCGCGGGTTTTTATTGCGGCAAGATCACTTCCCGCGTGGGGTTCAGTCATGGCAATGGCGCCAAGGCACTCGCCACGGGCCATGGCAGGCAGCCACTGCTCCTGCTGAACAGCTGTGCCCAGATTTTGCAGGTAGGGCATCACGATATTGGCATGAATGTTATAGGCGCTGGCGAGGCCGCCAAACCCTTGGCGGGAGAGCTCTTCCAACGCCAGTTGGGTGATGGCGATATCGGCCCCTGAACCGCTGTGCTGTTCATCCAAATCAATACCGAGCAGACCCGCATCACCCAGCGCATGCCAAAGCGAGCGCGGTATTTCGCCCGCCGCTTCCCACTCATCGTAAAAAGGGGCGACCTTTTGATTAAGGCAGCGCTTGATCATGGCGTGAAACAGTTCGGTGGTTTGCGCGTCCATGTTCACTCCTTGAGATCTTGACGCAAATGACGCTTGAGGATTTTGCCTGCGGTACTCTTGGGCAGCGCATCGGCAAACAGAATGCGTTTAGGCACTTTATAGGGTGCCATCAGCGTTTTGGCGTGGTGAATCAGCTCCTCCTCGCTTGCCTCTTGGCCCTCTTTCAAGACCACTACCGCCGTAATAGCTTCGATCCACTTCTCATCTGGCTGGCCGATCACCGCCACTTCGGAGACCGCCGGGTGCTTAAACAGTCCTTCCTCTACTTCACGGCTAGCGACCAATATGCCGCCGGTGTTAATCACATCCTTGATACGATCAACAACATATAAATAGCCCGCTTCGTCGAAGTAACCCACGTCCCCTGAGTGAAACCAGTCACCCTGGAAAGCTTCTTCGGTCATCGCCGCTTTATCCCAGTACCCTTTCATCAGCTGCGGTGAACGGTGGACGATTTCTCCATGTTCGCCGGGAGGGACATCGTTCATATCAAGGTCAACGATGCGGGTTTCCACCGTCAAAATGGGCCGTCCGGCTGAAGCGGGCCGTTCGGCGTGCTCTTCAGGTCGCAGCACGGTCGCCAAGGGGGCGATTTCGCTCTGCCCATAGCAGTTATAGAGCCCTACGCCCGGTATCCGCTGCTGCAGCTCTTCCAGTACTGGCACCGGCATAATCGAGGCACCGTAATAGGCTTTGTTGAGGGTGCTTAAGTCAAAGCGCTCAAATTCAGCGTGGCGCAGCAAGCTGATCCAGACCGTGGGTGGGGCAAAAAAGGACACAATCTGGTGCTCGGCTATGGCGCTTAAGCACAGCTCAGGAAGCGGTGCTTCCAGCAAGTAAACAGGGGCACCCAATAACAAGGCAGGCATCAGAAAGACATGCATTTGCGCCGAGTGGTAAAGCGGCAGTGCGGCCAGCATGGCCTCGCTGCCTTTGATATCAAGCTCGACCATACAGGCCATATATTCAGCCATCAGTGCCTGATGGGTCATCATCGCGGCTTTTGGTGCGGCGGTGGTGCCCGAGGTGTAGAGCAACTGAGCAAGGCTGGCACCGTCGACCGTCACACTTGGCTCTTCGCTATTGAGCTCTGAGATAGCATGAACGAGTACATCAAAACTTTCTGCATCCCGCCCTTGATCCGCATGCAGAGTGCCCATCAAGGCGAGATCCAAGCCTTCGGTAGCGGCACTTACTTTATCGGCGAGACTCACATCACTGAGTAAACCCGCGGCCCCCGACTGGTCAAGAATGTAGTGCAGCTCATCACTGCTTAGCGCGAAGTTGATCGGTACATGTACTAACCCCGCTTTCGTAGCTGCCAACCAGGCAATGACGTAGGCATCGGAGTTTTTACCATACACCGCCAGCCGATCACCTGGGGCAAGCCCGGATGCCAACAAGCCATTGGCTACCCGGTTGGCTGCTTGATTGAGCGCTGAGTAGCGCCACTGGCGTTCACCAAACATTAGCGCTAGCTGGTGCGGATATTTTCGAGCACTGCGGCTTAGAGCAGCCCCAATGGTATTTTGCTGAATAACGGACGTTGCAGACATGCCAAATCCTCTGAGTTGTTGTCGTGAATTGGCAGTGACTTAACTGTTAACCAACGGGCAGACACTTTCTGACAGTGGACGGAAGGCCTCTTCTGCAGGAATGGTACGGATGATATGAAAGAGATCATCTTCGTCTTGAGATTCTTCGGGGGTTTTAACTTCCACTAAATACATATCGTGAACCATGCGGCCATCCTCACGAATGTAGCCACCGGTGGCGAAGATATCGTTGATGGGGGTATCGGCCATTTGCTGACGAACCGTCTGGGTATCATCAGTACCAGTGGCTTTGATCGCTTCCAGGTAGTGGCGCGTACTAGAGTAGAGGCCTGCATGTACCATGGTGGGCATGCTGCCGGTTCGTTCTTTAAAGCGCTCGGCCCATGCGCGGGTTTCATCGTTTAGGTCGTAGTACCACGCTTTGGTAAATTGCAGACCCTGGGCGTTTTCCAGCCCGATGCTGCGCACATCGGTACTAAACAGCACCATTCCCGCCAGGATCTGTCCCGCCTGGGTAATACCGAACTCGCCGGCTGCTTGCACCGCATTAATGGTATCGCCACCGGCGTTATTTAACGCAATCACATCAGCACCGGAGGCTTGGGCCTGGAGCATAAACGAGGAGAAATCACTGCTGGGGAAAGGATGGCGGGCGCTGCCCACAATGGTACCACCGTTTTCTGTCACGACGCGGGTGACGTCAGCTTCCAGTGCATGGCCAAAAGAGTAGTCGGCGCTTAACAGGTACCAGTTTTTGTGGCCCTCATCGGTAATTGCCTTTGCGGTTCCGTTGGACATTGCCCAGGTATCGTAAACCCAATGGATATGGTTAGGCGAGCAGTGCTCATTAGTAATACCTGACGAGACGGCACCATTCACCAGCCCGAGTTTATCCGCCTCTTCCAACAGGCTCACTGCCGCTAGAGTGACAGAAGATGCCACCAGCCCGGTGACCATATCGACATTACGCTCGTCGATCCATTCACGCACCACGCTTGAGCCCACATCAGGGCTGTTCCGATCATCAGCGCTAAACACCACAATATTGGCGCCGTTGACGCTGCCACCGATATCTTCAATCGCCATGTTGATGGCATCTTCGCCCAATGGGCCAATAGGGTCGCGATAAACGCCAGACATATCGGCTAAATAGCCGATGCGGATTTCATTATCAGAGATACCCTCGGCGGCAACGGTAGTGGGCGCATAGCTGGCCATCAAAATGGCAGCGGCGAGGGTTGAAGTAGCAAAACGGTGGTGAGATGTGCGATTAGATGAAAGATAAGATAGTTGCATTGTTATGTGGCTCTCTTTTGTTGTTATTAAGGGCTGTTATTGAATCGATAGCAGTGAAGTAGCAAGCAATAGCTCAGATTCATCTTAGGCGCTAATAGGCCGTGGCTGTTTACCTATCAAGCCAGATTTTTTGCAATTCGTGCCATATCTACCCCCTTGCCAGTTTAAACACACCATTAGTCGATGCTTGCGCATACCGTTACAATGGTGCCTTTGCATATTGAACGGGAGACACCTTTGGCCACCGCTTATGCCGATGACTTTTTACCCGAAGCACTTCAGTTTCGCTCTGATACACATTTGGTGGATATTGGCGCAAACCTAACCCATGAAAGCTTTGGTCGCGACCTTGAGGCGGTGATCCGGCGCGCCCAGGCGGCACAAGTAACGACCATGATCGTTACCGGCACCGACCTTGCGCATGCCGAACAAGCGGTTGCGCTAGCCAAGCAGTATTCTGGCCTCTATGCCACGGCGGGCGTTCACCCCCATGACGCTAGTCGCTGGGACAAGAGCCTTGAGCGCGCCATGGCGGCCCTGCATGCTATGCCGGAAGTCGTCGCTGTCGGTGAGTGCGGGCTGGATTTTAATCGCAACTTCTCGACGCCCCAGGAGCAGGAGCGGGCCCTTGAAGCACAGCTGGCGCTTGCAGTGGAAAGCGGTTTGCCGCTGTTTTTACACGAGCGGGATGCGGGCAAGCGGATGCGTGAAATACTGCATGCGTGGCGAAACGATATTAGCCACGCGGTCGTGCACTGTTTTACCGCCGACCGCGATACGCTGTTTGGCTATCTCGACCTAGACTTGCATATAGGCCTGACCGGTTGGATTTGCGACGAACGGCGTGGTCACCACTTGCGCCCTCTGGTTAGCGATATACCGCTTGAGCGATTAATGGTAGAAACCGACTGCCCTTATCTATTGCCCCGCAATCTCCCGGCGAAATTAAAGGGCCGCCGACACGAACCGGCATTGCTGCCGTGGATTGTTCGCGAAATTGCCCAGTGGCATGGGGTTAGCGAAGCTGAGCTAGGGGCGGCAACCACACAAACCGCCCAGCGTTTTTTCCGTCTTCCCACGGAATCTTAACAGGAGTATTAGCGTGGACGACTATCCAGGGTTTATAGCCATTGAAACCGGCGAAGATGATGGCCTTCCGCTCGCCATCGCTTGGTCGCTACCCGATGGGCGTGTTAAACAAACATTGATTCAGCCGGACGATAGCTGGATCAAAGAAGATACCAATGCCATGGGCTCCTACAGCATGGAGGAGCTGGAGAGCCTAGGGGTTAGTCCGCTAGAGGTAATTCGCGAGCTGGAGAACGATCACTTCTCCGCCACGCTCTACACCAGCGACAATGGTGACGACGAAGCGGCACTCGCACGGCTGTTTGACACCTATGGGTTAGACCCTTTCGTGGAGTTAGCTCCGGCCTCGGTGCTTTACCCTTCGCTTACCCCTGGCGAATGGCATCGTCAGCGGCGCGAAACATTCAGCGAGCTAGGGTTAGAGCCGATGCGCCCCGAGCATGAGCTGGAGGTGATGCTGTCGATGCATCAGCGCCTTACCGACGATGATCATTAGCCGCTAATAACATGATCGGCTTGATCTAAAATGGCCAAGCCGCCAGCCACCGCTTGGTTAAGGGCCTCTTGGTGGCCGTAGAAGCGCTCCAGCGCCTCTTGAAATGCGCCTGCCCGAGCTGGTAAGCCCTCTGCCAGGTAGCGCTTGGCGCGGGCCTCTACTCGCGCTGCAAAGGCTTCTATATCAACCTCAATATCGCCGCCTAAATTATCCACGCTAACGTGAAACTGGCGGCCACAGGCATGGGTGAAGATAGACTCCAACGCCTGTGGGGCTATTTCAGCCTGCTCGAAGGCCCTCTGCTGTTCGGCATTGCGACCATCGGGGCAGTACCAGTAGCCGTAATCCTCTTGTTGGCGCCGCTTCTCCCCTGCGATACACCAATGGCTGATTTCGTGTAGTGCGCTGGCATAGTAACCCCGCGCAAAAATCACCTGATGATACGGCGTCACGCTGTTGGCAGGACGATAGAGTGGTTCATCTCCCCCGCGAATCAATCGAGTTTGATAACGCTCAGCAAAAATACCATCAAAAAGCGCCATGATGTCTTCGAGCGTCCATCGCTCCTGCGTGTCACTCACATTGGCCTCATTTGTCATCGATTTTGGCGCATTATACCTGCCCTGTTGGTGCAAGCTAACGTCTTGCCACCATAAGCGTGGCGCGCCTGCTAATATAACGACTTTTCGTGAATAACTTTATCCATTAGGAGCCAACAAGTGGGCGGCTTTACTCAACAACTTAAATCGATTTACTGGCCAGAAACCCGAGCCTTAGTCTATTTGGCTCTGCCTATTTGCGGCGCGCAGCTGGCTCAAGCGGGGATGAGTGTTGTCGATGTCATGATGACAGGTCGGCATGATGCCACGTCACTCGCAGCCGTATCGGTAGGCTCTAGCCTATGGATGCCGCTGATGCTGTTTATAACCGGCACGCTGATGGGGCTTACACCCATCGTTGCGCATTTACTGGGTGGCCAGCGCCACACGGCTATTCGCCCGGCAGTCCATCAGGCGCTTTGGGTTGCGTTACTGTTGGGCGCCGCCGCCGCAGCACTGCTCTGGTCAGCCGTTATGCCGATATTCAAGGCAATGGACGTGCCTCCAGCGGTCGCGCAACAGTCTGCTGCCTATCTTTCTGCCGTCGCCTTTGGTATGCCAGGGATTGCGCTATTTCAGGCGCTGAGAGCGTTTTCCGACGGCATGAATCATACCCGTCCGGCGCTATGGATAAGCCTGGTCGGCTTAGCGGTTAATATTCCTGCCAACTACCTATTGATCTACGGCGGCGAGGGATTAGTGGATATCTTTGGCACCTGGATCCCTAGTAGTCTGCAACAATTACCTGCCTTGGGGGCATTTGGCTGTGGTATTGCGACAGCCCTCTCAATGTGGACGATGGCACTTGCGATGGCCTACTACACGCGCCGAGGACGTACTTATAAAAGCGTCGCTATATGGCAGCAGCTAACGCCTCCCCAATGGGTCGGCATTCGCGAACTCATAGTGGTGGGTGTTCCCATTGGCGTAGCTATTTTTGTCGAAGTTACCCTGTTTACCTTTATTGCGCTGTTTATTGCCAGTTTTGGCGAAGTCACCGTGGGTGCTCACCAAATAGCGCTTAGCTTCACCACTATTTTGTTTATGCTGCCTATGTCGTTGAGCATGGCGCTGACCGTCAGGGTGGGCAATACACTTGGGCAGCAGCGCCTGACACTCGCCCGCCAAGTTGCCTGGAACGGTATTGTGGTCAGTGTTTGTGTCGCCGCATTTAACAGCATCCTGCTATGGGTAACCGCTGTGCCCGTCATTTCGCTTTACACTTCGAATGCCGAGATTCAAGCGCTAGCGCTGTCGATCATTGCTCTAGCGGTTATTTTTCAACTCTCTGACTCGCTGCAGGTCAATTTAGCTGGTGCTTTGCGCGGCTATAAGGATACCCGCATTGTCATGGTGATTACGGTGCTCTCTTACTGGATTGTAGGTTTGGGGGGCGGACACTGGCTGGGCTCACGAGGAATAGGTGATATGGTTGCTCCACTCGGGGTTCATGGCTACTGGATTGGCTTGATTGCTGGCTTAAGCACTGCGGCAGTGTTACTCGGCTGGCGTTTACAGCGTATTAGTATTCGGGGGTAGGCATGGTTCGATGGAGAATTTTTTCTCTAGCAATAGCGCTAAGCGCCCTGCTGGTTGGCTGTGGTGATAACCCCGCTGAGCAGCAGTGGCAGGCCTATCACCAACAACTCGCCGATGGCCTAGCACAGCCAGGCATTGAACGAGCTGACCCAGTTAATATTGGTGACTTCCCTGAGCGCTCCGAGCGGCTTATTGATATTCCCGAAACGCGAGATAGCCTGCTGAATGTTTACGCACTGCGCGAATGTCAAATCACGTCGCTAGTCGCCGCACGTAATAACCAACTGGGGCGTGTAGCGCCGCCTAGCCAACAGTGGTTATATGAGCGCACGCTATGGCAGCGACTAAGCGCCTGCTTAAATAGCCAAGTTCCCGATCAGTTAAGCAATGAAGATCGAACGCGCCTAGAACAATTAACAGCGACTAAAACAGCGCAGTTGCCCGCGGTAAGCTGGAACGCTATCTTTGACTCCAGCGAATGGGTTAAAAGCTTTTCACGGGCAAGCCAGCCGTTAGGCAACGTCGAAGAAGACGCTATTACTAACCAGCTTGACGCCATTAATTATTTGCAACAAATGACTGACCACCAGTTTGACCCCGACTGGCAGCAAGACTCTGCAACGCTTGAGAACCATTTGAAAAACCTGCAAGAGCGACCACTGACCGCTGAAGTGCTACGCGCCCTACTACTCGCTACTCAACGCTTAACGGAAGCGAATGCATTGCTAACTCAGCACAGTGATGCCGCGCACTGCTTAAGACGCTGGGAGACAGCGTCAGTTGAGCCCTTAGCAAGCACAGCCAAACGGTGGCTAACAGCAATCAATCGCTTAATTGACGCGCAGCATGTAGACAAGCCAATAGCGATCCAACGCTATCAAACACGCTGGCTTTCGCTGAACAATGCCCAAGCGCCCTGGGGTCAGTTTCAGCAAGCACTTATCCAGCATCAGGCGCTACTAGAGCGCTTTCCACCTTGCTTTGATAATTAAAAAGCGCAGAACCCTTAACCTTAAGAGCAAGTTGTGCTATTTGTGGATATGAGAGGTAAATGAGTCGGCTTTGCCAATCTGATGACCACGCAGCATAAGGAGGGACACAATGGGCGCATCCCTGTCACCCCGCTCTGCCCAGGTCATCGACCTGGAAACTGTGCGCCAGCGTCAGCAAGCGCAAAAGTGCCTAGTCCGTTTAGCCCCTGAGCTAGACGGTTTAGAGATGGTGTACCAACTCGCTGCGAGTCCCGACACCTTTTATGGCTTGCCTATTTTGGCCTGGGGATTAAGAGAGGACGGTAGCGTCATCGGTTTGGTGCCGTGGATGGAAACCCTGGCAGCTTGCCATGACCTGAATAGCCAGGAGAACGGCTACTTCGTGGGTTACCGTGATCCTGAAACGGAAGAAATTTTTGACACACCACCCGATCACAAATACCACGAGCTAATCGCGGCGGCTGAATACTTTGATTATGAGGCCTCTGGCGAAGTCACCCTCATTCAGCAAATTCCCGACATTCTGGGCACCCACGCACTATGCATGAATCACCCCAACTCGCCCTGGCATATGAAGCCCGTTTACGGCTGGCGTCTCTATAGCGACGGCAGTCTTGATGCACTACTTGCCGACGAGAATAAAGCGACGATGACACCAATCTTGTTAGGGGATAAGTGCCTATACAGCGCCCACGCGCGCCATCAAACCGTTTACTTTTTCCAGCGCCATATCGCCAACCGTATACTGGAAGAAGATCCAGCAACGCTTGATGCGCTAGCCATGATGGTAGTGGCAAGTGATTAACTAAGCGCATCAACTATGCAACTGTCGGCGAGGCCACTATCACTTAGGCGATGTGGGCCTCGCTTGGTTTTTCTCACTGTTTCTAAGAACTGTTTCTAAGAGCTGTTTCTAAGAATCATCTCAAGTGGTTATTCCAAACGGCTATGCCAAACGGATAAAGTAGAGGTAGTTACTCTCAGAGGAGGTGTCCTGTTCAAGCAGTTCATGCCCTAAAAACTGACAAAATTTGGGCACATCTCGCGTTGTAGCGGGGTCGGTGGCAATCACTTTGAGCACTTGACCTGACGCCATATCGCGCACTTTGTTATGCATCAGCATAATCGGCTCTGGGCAGTAGAGTCCTGTGGTGTCCAATACCGCGTCAAAGGTGGGTAACGTACCCGTATTATCAGCCATCAATATCCTCGATGTGGGAAACAGAAAGTATGATTAAAGTTATCATCGAACGGCGAATTATGCCCGGACTTGAAGAAGAATTTGAACAAGCAGCGCGGGAGGCAATGCGCAGTTCACTTGGCGTAAGGGGGTTCATCGGTGGTGAAACACTGGTAGAGCTTGGCCATACCGATCGTCGACTGATGATTACCAAATGGCGTGACATCCGCGCTTGGAAGGAGTGGCACTCAAGCGAAGCGCGGGCAATGGCCATGCAGCGTATTTTACCGCTGTTAACCGAAGATGAAACTATCCGGATTTACGAACCTGGCTATTAAATAGCTTTTGCTCGATCTATCGATATCACAACCTATCAATATCACAACCTATCAATCTCTCAACCGAACATGCACCGTTACCTCTTCACGATCATGATAAAGGTGGCGGCATGATACGCTGGCTTGCACGCCAGCCTTATCCAGCGCCCCTTCTAATACCGTTAGGCAGCGTGTGACTTCATCCCAGCGCTTTTTCATGGGCAATTTGAGGTTAAAGATCGCCTCTTTGCACCATTTACGAATCAGCCAGCGCTCCACCATGGCTAATACCCGTACCGGTTTATCAACAATATCGCAAACTAGCCAGTCTAGGCGCTGCGGTGGCTCCCAGGTAAAGCCATCCTCTTTAAGATGATCGATCTGCCCGGTCTTCATCAACTGCGAGTCCATGGGGCCATTATCGATGGCGTACACGTACATGCCCCGCTGCACTAGCTGCCATGTCCAGCCGCCCGGGGCGGCCCCCAAGTCAGCTGCCTGCATATGCGGTGCAAGTCGCTCCTCCCACTCTTCCCTAGGGATAAACTCGTGCCACGCCTCTTCCAACTTCAACGTTGAACGGCTGGGAGCACGGGAGGGAAAGCGCAATCGACGAATACCATTAATTAAATCGCTGCGATTGCCTGGAAAGCTCATCGCCAACTGAACCTGATCGCCATCAGTCCAGAAAATATGTAAGCGCCGTGCGCCCGCGCTGCGCCTTAACGCACCACGTTTTTTCAACATACTTTCCAGCGGCTTGGTTAGCGCCTTAATCAGCCCCGCTAGCGCTTTGCCATCGTTGGTATCCGGCGTTTCATGCCAAATCTCTTCAAAGCTCCAACGACTAGCTTTGACTTGCTCCAGAATAGCAGTCAAACGGTCGTCACGTGACAGAGTAAGTGCAGGTAGCGCAGCCAAGCTTTGGCGCGCGAAAATAAGCTTTTTAAATGCGGCTTGACGGTGTAATTCATTCACCGCTTCGCCATCGATGCGCGTTAAGCTTACCCAACCCTCGCCATAAGAAGATTCACACCCTACATCGTTTAATGCTGCGTGATGCTGCATTTCTGCTAAGGCATCATTTTCAAACCCTGGACGGCAGTAGACGAGCCACGACGTAGGTACTATTTCACTCACCTTTTTACCTCTATTCCGACCGTCACAAACGGTGACGGCTAGCTAATTAATTGGGTCGCATCATAGCATTTATTCAGCACTATTGGTGTGAGGTGTGAGGTGTGAGGTGTGAGGTGTGAGGTGTGAGGTGTGAGGTGTGAGGCAAGTATATATTTGCCTGTTCATATAGACACAAAGAACCCCGCGCTTGGCGGGGTTCTTTGATCAATCAACGCTAGGCGGTGATTGCTAACATGTCAGTGCGCAGAAATTAATCAACGACTTTGATGTTAGAAGCTTGAAGGCCTTTTTGACGCTGAGTGACGTCGAAGGAAACCTTCAGGCCGTCTTGCAGG
>NZ_JAGGRO010000003.1:0-204788 GCF_018612805.1 Halomonas sp. ISL-56
TAGAGTTGGAGACCGCCCAGTGAGCTAGCAACAAGCGCGCCTACTAGTGCCAAAACCATATCCTTCTGCGCATCCCAAATATCCCCCTGAGAACCTAGATACGTTTGACCCAGTTCGCTTGAAAGCGTAATTGCCGCTAGCCACTCAACAAGCTCATACAGTGCCGCATGGGATAGTATTATCAGCACGGGTATACAGCGGTTTAGAAAAGTGTTTTGTGGGTAGCTTCTTCCTATGACCTCAGTTATTAATGGCAACAGTAACAACCCATAAAGGAAGTGAACCCATCGATCATACTGGTTACGATTAAAGCCAAGAAATTGATCCAATGAAAAACCGAATAAAATTTGCCCCCATAGATCGTAAGGCACTTTGGAATAGGTGTAATGGGCACCAACGGTATGAAATATCAAGAAGAGAAACACACCTCCCCATGCCAATCGAGAGATACTGCCCTGATACCAGTAACAGGCCAACACGGGGATCACTGCTAGCACTAGCACATTCTCAAGCAACCAGTCCGGACGAGAAACAGGACTGATTGCCAGCCATATCCAGAAAACCATAAAACTTACAAACAGCCAAATAGCATAGCGGTCACGTTTTCTCACATGCTGACTGCCAGCTTGGCTTATCCTACCCACACCAGCCCCTCCATTACTCGCTCTAAAGGCTTAAAAACCGCCACGTCGTAACAGTACTTTTTCGATTTCAAGTACCACCATCATCAACATGCCTAGACCTAAAAGCAGTAGCCCATCCATTAAAGCAAGTGGCCGACTATCGAACAGAGCATGCATAACCGGCAGGTAATTAAATACAAGTTGTGCAATGATCACTATTGAAACCGCCACCAAGACGGCTGGAGTGCCTAATACACCGCGCCAGTTAAATGCCGTCATATGTAAATAGCGTACGTTGAACAGATAAAATAGCTCCAGCACGACAATCATATTGACCACTAGGGTGCGTGCCATGGCCAATTCATCTCCCCTATTAAGGGAGTAGAAGAAAACACCCAGCACCGCCACCAAGAACAACAACGAAACAAATACTACCCGCCAGATCAAAAACGGCGTCAGCAAGCCTTGTTGCGCAGGTCTGGGCTGACGTCGCATAACATTCGGTTCAGCTGGTTCGAACGCCAAGGCCAGTCCGAGGGTGACTGTCATCACAAGATTGATCCAGAGGATCTGAACTGCGGACATGGGCATGGCAACGTTTAATAGTATCGCTGCAATGACCGCTAATACCTCGCCACCATTAGTTGGAAGTGTCCACGCAGCCACCTTGCGGATATTGTCATAGACAACCCTCCCCTCATACACAGCAGCCACAATAGAGGCGAAGTTATCATCAAGAAGTACCATCTGTGATGCTTCCTTAGCCGCATCAGTGCCTTTGTGCCCCATACTGATACCAACATCAGCCTGCTTTAGTGAGGGCGCATCATTGACACCATCCCCTGTCATGGCCACGATGGCGCCCCCCCGATTGCAGCGCTCGGACAATGCGCAGCTTATGCTCTGGGTTGGTTCGGGCAAATACGCTCGTATTAATAACAATGCTCGATAAATCGCTGTCAGGTATATCATCAATTTCGCGCCCAGTGAGCACCAGTGGATTCTCACCTAGCCCCAGCTGCTGGGCGATAGCTGCCGCTGTGGCTGCGTGGTCACCTGTAATCATTTTGACTGCAATTCCAGCAGAGTGGCACTCCTGGATGGCAGTAACGGCTTCCTCACGAGGCGGATCGATAAACCCCACTAGGCTAACAAAGACCAATTCGTTCTCAATACCGCTAAAAACTTAGCTTCTTCACGCCGGACACTACCTTCTTGGTGGCAAAGCCGAGCACTCGTTCACCTTCCGACGCCGCTCGCGCTATTCGCGCTGGCCACTCATCCCGATCAAGCGGCACTTCGCCTTTGTCAGTAATCTGTAAGTTAGATAGCTGTAAAAGCTCATCTGGGGCACCTTTAACGAAGATTCGACTCTCTCCGCCGGCATGGCATTCAGCGACGCCATCAACCGATGATTGGCATCAAATGGTATTTCATCAATGCGCGACCAATCCTTACGTACTCGCTCAGGGTCAAGGCCCGCTTTGATGGCTAACACCACAAGAGCCCCTTCCATTGGATCGCCGATAACGTGCCATCCCGCGTCGGAGTGATTTAACTGAGCATCATTACAAAGCAGTCCAGTTAACATCAGTTTCTCACTGCTCAACTGCAACGCATCTGTTGCGGCGTCTCCCTCTAGTTCAGTTTCCAATCGCCCATCGGGTGAATAGCCTGTTCCTGTCACCTTAATCAGCCCTGAGGAAACTTCTAACCGACGTGCTGTCATTTCGTTACGGGTTAATGTGCCTGTCTTATCAGAGCAAATAACCGAGGTAGCGCCTAGAGTTTCCACGGCGGGTAACTGCCGGATGACGGCATTGCGCTGCGCCATACGCTGAACGCCGATGGCAAGCGTGATAGTAATAACCGCGGGTAAACCTTCAGGAATAGCCGCCACCGCTAGGGCCACTACAGCAATAAGGGCATCAGACCAGACATAGCCTCGGGCTAGCACCGCAAAAGTAAACAGGCAGGCTGTCACTGCTAAGGTGATCCAAGTGAAGTGCTTGCCAAAACGGTTGATCTGACGTAGCAGTGGCGTTGTCAACGACTGGACATCGCGTAAAAGTGTACTAATACGTCCAATTTCGGTCTCACTGCCTGTAGCGACAACTACCCCTGTGGCTTGTCCAGTTGCCACGAGCGTACCCGAATACGCCATAGAGTGACGATCACCAAGGGCTGCGTCCTTCAAAGCAGGGGTCTCCCGCTTCTCGGCAGCAACCGACTCACCAGTCAAAATGGCTTCTTCGATTTTCAATGCGCTGACGAGGATTAGTCGCACGTCCGCTGGTACTCGATCCCCTGCCTTTAATATCACAATATCGCCAGGAACGATGTGATTGGCCAGCACTTTGATACGCTTCCCTTCTCGCACTAGGTGAGACTGCGGCGCAATCAAATCACGAATCGCATTCAGCGACTTTTCCGCTTTGCCTTCTTACACAAAGCCAACAATCGCATTGACCAGCACGACAGCAACAATCACTACCGCATCGACAAAATGCCCTAACAACAAAGCGGCCAAAGCTGCCGCTATCAGAAAATAGATAAGCGCATTGTGGAACTGAACAAGAAAGCGAAATAGAGGATGACGACCGTTTACTATTGGCAGTTGATTGTGGCCATAGATAACAAGGCGTTTAGCCGCTTCATCAGCTGTTAAACCAGTTAGCGATGAGTCCATTGATGATAGAACATCATTGCTATGCTGGGCATAGGCGTCGGCAGGGGGTGGTTTGACCGCAGCATCAGAGTGTCGTGAAGCAGACGATGTCTTCATACTGTTCCCTTAGCAATCAATCACTATCGCTACGCGACGGTTAACATTACAGATCAAGCACAACGGTGATGCTATCCGCTTGGTGGTCCGTTGACTGCACTCTGAACCCAAGCTCTGTAACCATTTTGAGCATTGGATGGTTCTCTCGCAGCACATCAGCGAACACCTGTTTGATAGCACTATTGCGCGCATAATCGATAATTTGCTGCATTAGTGTATAACCCAGGCCGGTACCTTTGATATCGCTACGAACCATCACCGCAAACTCAGCCTTTTCCTTATCGGGATCGGCAGATAAACGTACCACTCCTACTATCTCTTCACTGCCGGGTAGCATCGCCACAAAAGCCATTTCCCGGTCGTAATCAATTTGGGTTAAGCGCGCTGCAAAGGCATGATCGAATTTCTTAATAGCTGCAAAGAAGCGCAGCCGAACATCGTTTGGAGAGGATTGGCGCAGCATGTTAACCAACCCATCTTCATCTTCGGGACGTATGGGACGTAAGAAATAGGCTTGGCCACAGCGCGCCGAAATTGTTTTTTCAAATTGTTTCGGATAAGGGCGAATTGCCATTGGCAGACGCTGATCGGTTTTAATCACGATGCGTGCATCCAGGGCAATGACACCAGTGGCATCAGCTAGAAGAGGATTGATATCAAGCTCAACGATTTGCCCCAAGTCACTGACAAGCTGCGACAATCTAATGAGCGTGAGTGTAATTGCTTCCATATCAACTGTTGGATGATCACGATAGCCTTGTAAAAGGCGTGATATCCGAGTGGATCGGATCATATCTTGAGCCAGCAGAGAGTTAAGCGGCGGTAAGCCAATAACGCGATCGCTAATGACTTCAACGGCTTTCCCCCCCTGCCCAAACAGAATAATGGGTCCGAAAACACTGTCTTCAGCAACGCCTAAAATGAGTTCATGTGCCCCTGGGCGGCGAATCATCGGTTGTACATTGAAACCATCGACTCGTGCCATAGGTGCCGCCTGACGAACCGCGGCAAGTATCTTCTCGGCTGCCTGATACACGGCGTCAGGCGAGGCCAAATTTAATTGCACACCCCCTACATCTGACTTGTGTGAAATATCGCGCGACAACACTTTCAATACAACGGGGAAACCCAGTTTTTGAGCCGCCCTACTGGCATCCTCCGGAGTGAGAGCCACTATGGCAGGCACTGTGGGTATGCCATATGCTGCCAATATGGCTGATGACTCGGGTTCAGTCAGTAAGCTGCGGTCATCTTCAATAACGCGTTCAATAATAGCGTTCGCGCTGGCTATATCAATGCGAAAGAGATCGGACATAGCCGCAGGTGTCTCCATCAAGGCTCGCTGATTGCGCCAGTAACTGGACAAGTGCCAAAAGGCACGGATGGCCTGCTCGGGCGTGTCATAAGAGGGAATGCGCTTCTCAACAAACAATCGTCGGGCCTCGGCGGGCGCTCCTTCACCCAGCCAACACGTTAATACGGGTAACCGTCGCTTATTGAGAGTAGTCATCACCGCTTGAGCGGCATCCACGCTGTCGGCAACCGCCACCGGACAGTTGATAATGAAGAGTGCATCAGCTTGACGTTCATCAAGTAAAACTTCGAGCGCGTCTGCATAACGTTGCCCCGACGCATCGCCAAGAATATCGACAGGGTTATCGTGTGACCAAGCCTTGGGTAAGACGGCATCTAAACGCGCCAAGGTGGCTTCGGAAAGCTCTGCCAAGTGGCCGCCCACTTCGGCCAATTCATCTACTGCTAGTACACCGACCCCGCCACCGTTGGTAAGTATAGCCAGCCGTTCACCCTGAACATGGATACCCGTAGCAAGCGTTCCTGCAGCCTGAAACAATTCATCCAAGGTTTTGACCCGCAGCATGCCTGCACGCCTAAACGCAGCGTCGTAAATAATATCGGAGCCAGCCATAGCCCCTGTATGCGAAAGCGCCGCCTTGGCTCCCGATTCACTGCGACCAGCCTTTACCACGACGACTGGCTTGTTCCGTGAAGCCGTGCGTGCAGCCGATAGGAATTTACGTGCATCAGTGATGGCCTCGACATAGAGAAGAATAGAGTGCGTTTTAGGGTCTAGCGCTAGAAAATCGAGTACATCGCCAAAATCAACATCGCTCATTGAGCCTAAAGAAATGACATAGGAGAAGCCAATCCCACGTGCGGAAGCCCAGTCAAGAATCGATGTTGCCACAGCGCCCGACTGAGAAACGAAAGCCACGTTTCCTTTCTGCGGTGAAAGGTGGGCGAAACTAGCATTGAGGCCATTGTGGGGAGCCAAAATACCTAGGCAGTTTGGCCCGACAATTCGCATTAGATAGGGGCGCGCCGCCTCCAACATAGCTTGCTTAAGCGCCTTGCCCTCCCTCTGAGTCCCTTCTCCAAAACCCGCAGTAATGACCACCGCCGCACGACAGCCCTGCTCACCAAGTTCCTTGATAAGCCCCGGAACGGTTTCTGGTGGGGTCGCTATAATTGCTAGCTCTGGGGACAGCGGCAATTCACTGACAGAGTGATAGTTCAGGGTTGATCGAATAGCGCGCTCATTAGGATTGACGGTGAGCACAGGGCCCGCGAACCCTGCACTGAAAAGGTTACGCGCTAATACGGCTCCCACCGACCCCGGTTGGTTACTGGCACCAATGAGAGCAATCGTTCCAGGCGAGAACAGCGCATCTAAATTGCGAATCGACATCTAACATCTCCGCTAACCGTTTGCTTTCAAGACATCACACATCGTTCGTTTATTCAGCTGAATTCTCATGTCAAGAGCGTGTACAAGAGCATTCAGAGCTGCAACAGGGCCAGTGCAGAAATTGACGTGGACTAAGTCATTGTATGACATAGCACGTTACGACAACTGTATTATTAGCAGCATAAACATTGATCTAAAACATAAAAACAATGATTAGTAATAAGCTAGGAAACCTAAAGGCTTCTATACTTTAAATTATCGACGCACGCTTTCTTTTACAAGGAGGGAATAAAATGACAACATTGCAATCGCCCCATAAAAAGGCTTTGAATGCTCCCAGCTACGATGGTGCATTTATATGGTGGTATCAGCCCTTGATGGCAACTAACAGCTCTTCAGTCAAATTACAGTACATCTGGTTTGACACGCTTAACGATGCCATGCGCCACGAACTCGAATTATTCTCAACCATGGTTGACTCATATAGCAAGCTAACAAACTGCATGCTGGGATTGGAAGGAGTGCAGACACCACTATCAATGGTATCTTGTTATCATAATATAGCAAGTGACATGGCAGACGTTAATATGAGACGAATACTTAAAGTGACTGAACTCAAAGAAGATTTTAAAGAGCGCCTTTGGAGTGAAATGTAAAGCCAAAAAAATCAAAATTAACATTTTTTAGAAAATCTGGATAGACTATGTCAGTCGAAACTATTCAACAAGTGTTGGAAATGACGCAACTGTTACATACCAACTTAGCTCATGGCTTAGAAAAAGCATCTCATTCCGCTCCGGAAGAGAAAGTACGCATGCTGCTTGATTATCTTTCGCTACATGAAAAAGAGCTGAGTCGCGTTTTGGAACTGAGCAAGCAAGATGCTCAGGCAGCGGCTATTCATACATGGTGTGTGGAGTATTTCGACAAACATTTTTTTGCTCTGAATAACATAGACTATGCCAACATGTCTTTTGCAGAAATCATGCAGTCGATAGTATCGACTCATAGCAAAATTATTGAGTTATATCGTTTTTTGGCGATGCGCACTGAGGCTGCAGAAGCTAAGGAGCTAGTGAGTAACTTGTTAACGCTTGAACAGCACGAAATTATGCGCATGGTTCGCGATGCAGAAAAATTTGAAGACCTATAGTACTTTGTTTATATATGGTTATTCTGTTTTATTAAGCACTGAGGACGTATCATGAGCGCGAATCAAAGAAAAACACAGCTTGAGCAACTACGTGAAGAAGTACTTGAGCGTATCCAACGTTACGAAGCACATCAACGCCATACTCGTGGTGCCTTAGATAAAGATCTTGAAGAGCAGGCGCTAGAAATTCAGGGTGATGATGTCGTCGACCTTTTAGATAATGAAGCGCGTGCTGAGTTAGCACAAATCGAAAAAGCACTCTCAAGGATTGATACCCACGTAGGAGACCGCTGCGAAGTGTGTGGCGAATTGATCGAAACTCAACGCTTTCACGCCTTACCCTACGCGACACGCTGCAATGAGTGCGCTATTCCTTAAACTCATCAGTCAGCAATGCATTAACCATCAAATTACCCTAAAGGCGTAAGTGCGGGTGAAGTACATTCGATTCGGTTACGACCATTTCGCTTGGCATTCATTAGCAAATGATCGGCACGATCGATTAAATCAGCAATAGAGTGATCGTTGAGCTCAAGAGTGGCAATACCAATACTGACAGATAATCTTTCATTTTTCAGTGTTTGACCTAAGCGCTCAGCGATGACTTTAGCACCATGGATATCGGCTTCGGGTAATATAATAATGAACTCATCGCCACCATAGCGGCCCACCAGATCCCAGTCGCGTACGGAAGAACGCATCACTTGTGCAACGGTTTTCAGCATATGATCGCCCGCCGTGTGCCCGTGTTCATCATTGATTGACTTGAAATGGTCAATGTCCAACATCATCACACAGAGCGATAAACCATAACGAGAAATCCGCTTAAATTCAGCATTCGCCAAATCAAGCAGATGGCGTCGGTTATAGGTTTCGGTGAGGGCATCATGGGTTGCTAAATAGGTCAGTTGCGAATTCGCAGCCACTAATTCAGCAGTGCGCTCTAAAACCCGACTCTCCAATTCTTGCTCGGTGAACGAAGCTATCTGCGTATAAGCATCCTCACCAGAGCTTAAGAAAATACAGAGTAAATGCGTGACTACTCCTTGTTGGTTCATAATGGGCAATAGAAGCACCTTAAGGCAGAGCGGGTGATTATGTGCCTCGATATGACCACCTGGCACTTGGTAATTAACCGGGACTCTCTCCATCACACAGTGCTTGCAGTTTATAAAAAACTCTTCTCCTAACGGTGATGGGAGTAGATGAATGATATTTTTACCTATACTTATTACATCGTTGCTTCGCCGGGCATGTTGTAAGGGATTAACTGCTTCAACAATATAGTTATCTTTATCTACAGTGCTAATAATTATCATCTGCTCCGCAGAAAACTCACAAAAGCACTTGATCACCGGACAGACATTACTACCAAAACTATCGAAATAGTTAAAACAATCCGGGGAAAAACATAATGAAGAATGCATGAATTAACTCCACTGGTATAACAGTGTTTATTTTTCGGTGTTTTATCTTTCATTTACCCAGCTAAAGATAATTCAGAAAATCCTAACTTCCATTGCTCTCGACACTCTTGCAGCACTCGACACTCATTAGCCTTCTGTGTTGCACAGTTGAATAGGGTGTTGTGAAGTTCAGGCGTAGCATTGGTTTCCAGCAGCCAGTTAAAAATGTGCATGAAACTCTAGCATCTTCTTCAGCTTTCGAGAGTAGTTCACGTCCCATAGGCTCACCTACCACAAAGAAGTGTTGACTTTTAATTTTTGTCAAAGGGACTTCCCTTGGTTGATTGTTAATAAGACAAGCGCCAAGACCCATCTTACTGGCGACTTCTTGCAAGTTACAAAGACGGTGTACGCACTCCATGCCAACGGCTGTCATCAAGCGACTAACAGAGGGATCAAAAGGCAAAAAGGTAAGAGCTAGCCACCTATAACGATGTAGTTCATTTTCCTCGTGTGAGTGGGCTAAGGCGATCTGCTCTTGGGGTAAAAAAGTAAGCGCTAATAGATTGCTTATGGTCATGACTATAGTCCTCCTTTGTAAATCCAAAATTTGATAGGTAATCAAGAGGACATACTAGAGCGAAATAAAGCTAGAATTCCTTGATGCGCATCAACTTTCGCATCACCATTAGAAATACGACAAAAGCTAAATAACAAAACTCATATATAAGCATTAAACAATATTAAGCATAAACACCTTAGAAAGCCCAATCAGGACAATAAAATCGTTCAATTTTAAATAGTTATTTAATTTTATAAAACCAATACCTTACTCTCTTGATTTAAATAAAAATGATGCTTATAAATTAAGTATTCGCATTAATAATACAGCTCAGCCAGTTCCACCCCTTTAAACAACAGGAGTGACCACATGTCCTCTCGCGACGTTGTTATTTGCTACCCAGTTCGCACTGCTATTGGCACCTATGCTGGTAGTCTCAAGGACTCTCCTGCTACGGATCTGGGCGGACGGGTCATTCAGGAAATCCTGCTTCGATCGAAGCTCTCCCCCGATAAGGTTCAATCGTTGATCATGGGCCACGTGATCCAAGCAGGCTGTCGTATGAACTCGGCTCGCCAGGCCGGGGTCGCCGGCGGCTTACCTGTTGAAGTACCTGCCCTGACAGTCAATCGCGTATGCGGCTCCGGTGCTCAGGCTGTCGCTAGTGCTGCCATGGAAATCTGGAGCGGTATGGCCGACTGCGTCATCGCTGGCGGTATGGAGAACATGGATAGAGCCCCCTATGTGCTAGCCCAAGGGCGTTGGGGCGCGCGCATGGGCGATGTGACGATGTTCGATAGCATGCTTTTCGACGGTCTGAACGATGCTTTTAGTGGCAAGCATTCCGGCTGGCACACTGAAGATTTAGTGAGCCGCTATGTCATCTCACGTGAAGATCAAGACACCTGGGCCCTACGCTCTCAGTTAAACTTCTCAAAGGCTCAGGAAGCAGGCTACTTCAATGCTGAAATTGCCGGAGTCGAGCTCACTAGCCGCAAGGGCACCACAACCTTCGCGCGAGACGAGCATAACCGCGGCGACACTACCCCAGAATCATTCGCTAAGCTCAAACCAGCCTTTCGCAAGGACGGCTCAATCACTGCGGGCAATGCCCCAGGGCTAAATAGTGGCGCGGCGGCAATGATCGTCGCTGAGCGCGAATGGGCCGAACAACAGGGCTTATTGCCCATGGCACGTTTGGTCTCCTTCGGGATCGCAGCCGTAGAACCTGACTACTTCGGCATCGGTCCAGTTCCTGCCGTGAAACAGGCTTTAAACCGGGCTGGGTGGACGATAGGAGACCTTGACCGGGTCGAGATCAACGAGGCCTTCGCCGCTATCGCCTTAGCATGCCAGCGCGAGCTGGGACTATCAGAAGATATCGTCAACATGGAGGGAGGTGCCATTGCTCATGGCCACCCCATCGGGGCAAGCGGCGCTGTGCTGACCACACGTCTGCTGCACGCTATGCAACGCACCGGCGAACGTCGCGGCGTCGTGACCCTTTGTATTGGCGGTGGCCAGGGTATTGCCTTGGCACTAGAGTCCCTCTAACCATTGTTCTAAACATTGTATTAAGAGCACACGAACCGAGCCTTATTTGCAGTAGAAAAGGTCGACCCTTGCGTCCTTTTACTAGGTGATGTGTCTTCCTCGTAAGTAACGTACACAACAAAAGGGGCTCCGTGCATGCTGGATATTTTTACAACGTTAGCCGACTGGGTCGTTTATGATTTAGTAGGTCTGTCTCCCGTCAGTAAGTGGGGTTCATCGCTGCATTTTTTCATTGAAGACACCACCAAAATCTTGGCGTTGCTGGTGGTAATGATCTATTTCATTGCCCTTGCCCGCGCCTCCCTCGACCTTGAACGTGTACGGGATTACATTCAAAAGAAGAATCGTCTCTATGGCTATGGCCTAGGCGCAAGTTTCGGCGCCATCTCCCCGTTTTGCTCCTGCTCCAGCATTCCACGCTTTCTCGGTTTTACTAGGTATCGCTATTGATGGCAAGCTTGTGCATAGCGGCGGCATGCCGGATCGGCACAAAATTGAATCGCTGTTGAAGGCTTGAGCTACGCAATAAGAGAGGAGGTAGTGCGAACGACGCGTTTCGTTGCTACACCAATAATTAACAGTCTTGCTGCTGGTTTTGCTCCCACGTAACACTGACTGCTAGCCCATTGGGCGTGCGGTTATTTAGCGTAAGGCGTGCGCTTTGGCGCTGGACTAACTCAGAGACAATCGATAAACCCAATCCGCTGCCGGTAGTACCCTGACCGGACGCGCGCCTAAAGCGCTCCGTCACCTTATCCAAAAGTGCCTCGGGGAGCCCGGGGCCAGTATCTCTCACGGTCAGTTGAGGCAAACCCTTCCAAAGCGCCAACTCTACCTCCACTTGCCCCCCTTCCGGCGTATAGCGCAAGGCGTTATCCAGTAGGTTACGAAAGAGAATACCCACCTCGACTTCGTCGGCGCGAACCTCCAGCCGGGTTAACCCCGTAAGCCTTAAGCGCTGATCTCGCTCTTCAGCGAGTGGCCATAGCTCGGCTACCAATTCAGCAATAATCGGATAGAGGTCGATCGTGGCCGGTGAGGTTGTAGCGACTTGATCCAAACGAGCCAAAATAAGCAGTTGTTCTACCACCCGCTGAAGCCGTTCAACCCCGACATACGCCTTTTGTAATGATTGCTCCCCCCCTGCCTGTGCATTATCTAAGTGGATTCGCAGCGCTGCCAAGGGCGTGCGTAATTCATGGGCCGCATCTGCAGTGAAACGCCTCTCGCGCTCTAACGTTGCTTTTAACCGGGCGATAAAATCGTTTAGCGATTGGCGTAATTCACTAAGCTCTTGCGGAACCGGATTATCGATTTTACGCAGGTCGTGGGCGGAGCGGCCTTGTACTTGGCTGGAAAGCGCTTGGATGGGCGCAATCCCTCGCTGGATAATACGGCTCATCAGCCAAAGCAGTAGTGGTAGCAAAAAGAGCATCGGCAATAAATTGTTCCAGGTGATGCGCTCCACCACTTCATCATGAAACGAACCTCTCAGCCCCATGCTGATCCAGGTATCGCTGGCAACGTCGAACATGCTGAACACCCGCCAACGATGCCCATCGTAGCTTTCCCAGCGAAAACCCTCCTCTAAAGGCGCGGGGAAAGGCCCGGCATCATTCCATTTGCCCCCTAACAGCCTGGGTGAACCATCGGCATTCCAAAAACCCAGCACTAATTTGAGCTCTTCCTCGTGGTAAAGCTTGGAATCTGATTCTGATCCGCTCACGGGCACTGCGTCACCGTCGCGATATAGCTGTGTCGGATGTTCTGGGAGGCCCATGCGCGAAGCCAGGCGAGCATAGTCGTCGATGGTCGCGTTTGGATCGAGTTGGCCAGCCACAATCCGGCTATGCAGACTGAGCTGTGTATCGAGAATTTCTTCTAGCTCGTGATCGGTAATTAAGTAAGCCGCGGTAACCGCAACGCCCCCGGCGACAACCAGGGTAACGGCCAGCGTGCGAAGCAGATAACTCCGTATCGATCTCATTGCGCTTGGCTATCCAGCCGGTAACCAATCCCGCGCACATTGATGATCAGATGCTTCTCAAGCTTTTTACGCAGATGATGAATGTGAACCTCCACCGCATTGGACTCTACCTCATCGCCCCAGCCGTAAAGCAAATTTTCCAAACGGGGGCGAGATAGCACCTTGTCGGGGTGCCTGGCTAACTCTAAGAGTAAGGCATACTCGCGTCGACCCAACTTTACGTCTTTGCCCCGCCAACTCACCGCATGACGAGCCTCATCAATACTCAAAGCACCCAACGTCAGTATTTGCGAAGCACGCCCCTCAGCGCGTCGCATGACGACTCGCAAGCGGGCGAGTAGCTCCTGCAAATTAAAAGGCTTGAGCACATAGTCATCCGCCCCCGCATCCAAACCGCCAATACGGTCTTCCATCGCATCGCGAGCCGTCAAAATCAGAATAGGCAGAGTAGACTGCTGACGGAGTAACTGCAGCACCTGCATACCGTCCATATCGGGCAGCCCAAGATCCAAAATAATCACACTGAATGTCTCGCTGCCGATAGCGCTGATTGCCTCGCGGCCAAGCATAAACCAATCGACCGTATAACCCTCGCGCTCTAGCGCTGTCTTAATGCCATCCCCTAGCAAGGGATCATCCTCTATTAGCAGTGCCCGCATGCTGCTTCCCCCCATCGACAAACCGCTATCTTCGCTATCAAAACTTAAGCTTTTCTTAAATACGGCAACTTACTGCCCACAAAGCATACGCATCTGGATTCAACCAGTAAGCCAACGGTCTTTTTTTGCATACCTCTTGCGCAATTTAACTCTTCTTTAAGTTATTTAGGCTCAAGCTGCCTCTTTCGCCATGGGCAAAGCCAAAACAACGCCTTCAATGGCGGTCATTTTGCATCTGCCCTGTCGCTGCCGTGGGCAGATCATTGTCTATTAACTGAACAGAGCGCCAGAGCATGCACTTACTAACACTTATTAGAACAAACTATTATTTAAAAATAATGGCCCGTTTTTTAGAAAAAAGAATGAAGCGATATTTACTGGGAGGCCTACGGTATATCCTCAAAGCGCCTGCACCAGAAACCATCGATAGCCTTGTGGGTATAGAGAAAATTTTAATTATTCGCCCTAATTTTCGTCTGGGCAACGCGCTAATCAGCACCCCTGTCATCGATGCTTTGCGTGAACGCTTTCCTTGCGCGCGCATAGACTATTTAGCCACCGACAAAACATGGCCACTGTTGCAGCAACGTCCTGTTGACCATTTCCATTTACTGTCGAGAGCCGCCATTCTCCGTCCCTGGCAGTGTGTGACACTATGTCGACGCCTACGAGCACAACGCTATGACCTAGCGGTACAAGTGAGCGGAGGCTCAACGAGCGGCTTTATAGTGACCCGGTTAATAGGGGCACGGTACACCATGGGTTCACGCAAAGGTCACCAGCGGTGTTACAGCATTGAGGCGGAAGGGAAGTCATCCCATGCCTACGATGCCATCGTTAATTTGACACGCCCACTCGGTGTTGCTTGCCGTAATAGGCCATTGCTCCAGCTAACGGAGCAGGAACGCTATCAGGCAATAACGAAGATCCAACAGCTAGTCAGCCCTCATAGCGATCGACCATTAGATACAGACTTTATTGCGATCTTCGTAGGCGGGCATCAAAACAAACGCTGGCCGTTGGCATTTTGGCTAACGCTCATCGATACGTTGGAAGCCAGCAAAATACGCTATATCGTTTTTCTTGGGCCGGAAGAGTTTAGGCTTCTAACACCGATTGAGCAGCGTTTGATGTCATCGCTGTATGGCAGCTTATGCCCGCCGCTTCCTATACGTCACTTTGCCGCCGTTCTAGAGCGGGCGCGGTTACTCGTGACACCCGACTCAGGGCCTATGCACCTAGCAGCAGCACTCGATGTCGCCACCATTTCCCTAGTACGCCAGAAAAAATTACTCGCCTTCGTACCACGAGAAGCCTATGACACCATTCTGTGGCGCCCAGAGATCAGCACGGTAATAGAAGCCATACGCGTTAATCTTGACGGACAAAACTCCCCCGCTCCTGTTCAAACGGCCTCGGTAACGGATCATCCAAATCAGTGGGTAACACCACAATCAAGTGCTGCTCATTTCTATTCTCGCTCTGAATTAAAGCGCATAACTGTTCGTTAAGTTTTGCCCTTTATAGTGCCCCCACTATTACGTTATCGAGTGTACTGCATTGCCTATCTCAACTACGTCAAAACCTAATGGCACGGGTGTTAAACGCATCTTCCGCGCTTCTATAAATTCAGTGTCGGGTTTAAAAGCTTGCTGGATACATGAATCTGCCTTTAGACAAGAAGTAATGCTCTGCCTCATCCTCTACCCATTTTTATTTTTTGTTGATATCACTTCCGTAGAAAAAGCGTTGCTGTTTTCTTCACTCACCCTTGTAGTGATAGTGGAACTCATCAACTCCGCTATCGAAAACACCATTGACCGTATCGGACTAGAACATAACGAACTTAGCGGGCGTGCGAAAGACATGGGGGCTGCCGCCGTCATGATGACCATTTTTATGATGATGGGTGTGTGGTTATGCGTACTGCTCGGCTAAATGTTCTCAAACCCTTGGTATCCGCTTGGCTTTTATTTCTGATCGCCATGTCAGTTTTCAGTATTTTAAACATTGATTTTACGTTAGCCGACTTTTTGTATCGCCTTCAGGGTAATACCTGGGCATGGAAAGATGCCTTGATTACCCAGGATATTCTTCACAAAGGCGGTAAATGGCTAAGTCTGGCGATGGGGTTAGCCACACTCCTCCTGTTGATACTAAGCACCATGTTGATTCGTCTTAAAGAGTATCGCATGCCGCTTTTATATCTTTTTTCCGCAACGCTTCTTTCGGCGTTACTGGTTGCGACTATTAAACACCTGGTGAGCATGGAGTGCCCTTGGGATTTAATACGCTATGGAGGAGATCGAGGCTTTATTGGCCTGCTCGACACACGCCCTTCCTCAGTGCCAGCGTCCGCTTGCTTTCCAGCCGGGCATGCCAGCGCAGGGTATACGTGGATAGCTCTTTACTTCTTTTTTGCCGCCATACGACCCCACTGGCGATGGGCAGGGCTTGCGCTGGGTTTAGGGCTTGGCCTTACGTTCGGCCTCACTCAACAGTTGCGCGGGGCGCACTTTCTATCCCACGACCTCTGGACCGTCATGCTTTGTTGGACCGTCAGCTTTGTCCTTTCAAAACGCTTATTACCCCCCCGCATTCATTAATCTTTTCTCAGAGAGCTTTTCGATGCCCCCTTTGCTGTCCTTGCCGTCAAAAATTGTTGAAACAGCTTGGCATTATCGCCCCACATTGAGCACAGAGCAGCTTGTCTTATGGGTCGTTGTCATATTCAGCGTTTTTTACAATATCCCTTTTTGGCAACAAGCCCTTGCTGGCTATGACCTTCTTGCCGCCCAGACATGGCTGACCTTTGCCAATATGTTGTTGGCCATGATCTGTCTTAACTTTTTGGTCTTCGTTAGCTTTGCTTTTCGAACGCTGGTAAAACCCATATTAACCTTACTGTTTCTGATTGCCGCCTTCGTCAGCTACTTTACCAGTTATTACGGCACTTATTTTGACACTTCCATGTTAGACAATGTGCTTCAAACGGACACTAACGAAGCACAAGAGCTTCTCACCGCTGGTTTACTGATTCATTTGGCCATCTTTTTTGGCTTGCCTACCGTCATGATTTGGCGAGTTAATATCGCGCCTTCAACCTGGAAGAAGGCAATGCTGCGTAGGTTGGCTTATTGCCTCGCTAGTACGGTTATATTGCTGTTAGCGATCTTCTTATCTTATCAAGACGTGTCGTCACTGATGCGCAACAATAAGCAGCTGCGCTACTTGGTGACTCCAGGTAATTATATAGTATCGATGGCCCAGGCGCTTTCCAGCCAACACGCTAGCGCGAATACGGCGCGACTCCCAGTGGGAGAGGATGCCTATATCAGTTCGCAAGAGGGTGACAAACCCACACTGCTCGTCATCGTGGTGGGCGAAACGGCGCGGGCGGCGAATTGGGGATTAAATGGTTATGAGCGCCAAACCACGCCTAAACTTGCCCTGCAGCCTGACGTTATCAATTTTTCGGACGTCTCCTCATGCGGTACAAGCACGGCGGTCTCGTTACCCTGCATGTTTTTATTACCAGGGCGTGCCGATTACTCTAAATCCTATGCTCAGCAGCATGAGTCCTTGCTGGACGTATTAGCCCACGCCGGGCTAGAGGTCACCTGGCTTGATAACCAATCAGGCTGTAAAGGCGTCTGCGAGGGAGTGACGACAAAAGCGCTCTTGCCAGAGGACTATGCGTCTATGTGCCAAGATGGACGCTGTATGGATGAGGCACTGGTTCAAGCCTTAACCACGCAAATTAGCAGCAACTTAGTTGATCAGGTGGTTGTGCTGCATCAGCTAGGCAACCATGGGCCCAGCTATTACCAACGTTACCCTGCCGCCTACGAACGGTTTGTGCCCGCCTGTACCACCGCGGATTTAGCCAAGTGCTCAAGAGAGGCCATCACCAACAGCTACGACAACGCCATTCTATATACCGACACCGTATTGGATCAGGTAATTGAGACGCTAGAGCGTCAGGATGACTACGCAACCGCGATGATCTATCTCTCGGATCATGGTGAATCACTGGGGGAAAAAGGGCTTTATCTGCACGGCATTCCCTACGCTATTGCCCCCGACGAACAGACGCATGTGCCTATGGTGTGGTGGCTTTCCAGCACATTTTCACAGCAGCAAGGGCTCGATATGGAATGCTTACGCCGAACCGCTGATCAATCCGCCTCGCACGATAACTTATTTCACACCGTGCTGGGCTTGCTTGGCGTAGCAACGGATATTTATCAGCAGGCAGAAGATATTAGCCAAGTGTGCCGACAACCCTCCAGCCGTTAAACGCGTAAGTGATCGTTAAGTATTCGGTGGCAAGATACATTCAATCTCACCACGATTTAGGCGCATTGGAATGCCCATAACGCTCTTATTAACAAAAAAGATCGCTTCAGGCAGTTGGATATCGAATGATGATGAGACTTTAGTCTACTGGCGTTGGCTGCCATTTAGAGAATGCATAATTTTAACCTTTTTGCTCTCCACTCTCATCGTGTTATTTGAGATAGAAACAATTGAAATTATCATCGCTATATTCAGCATCGGAATCAGCAGCACCTCTCAGCTATTGAGGTTAAGCAGTGCAAGCACAACTATGGGTAGCCTTCTTCATCCTTTAGCGAATGAGGTTTTAGATACGCTGGACGCGATAGGTAGTGCAGGAGTTGGGACTGTGGTTGTTTTATTTCTTCTGGCTTAATACCTACCCCTAACTCATGGTGCGAGTCTGTAAACCAAATTGTGTAACTGCCCACGACTGAATAATCTTCAAAAGCCCTGGGCGCATAACTGGCCAAAGGCATCAAGTCTGGGAAACACCTCGGAGCCCTCAACCAACAGCTCGTAAAACTCGCCGTTGCCATCAACCGTCTGCTCGAACGATTGCACCGTGCGCTTGAATCGAAACGGATTTTTACCGCCAACAGTGCCCACGAATTGCTTACACCGCTAGCAATAGCGCTTGTCAAAGTGCAGCGACTGAAAACTCAGTTACCAGGCAACCCGCTAAACTGATTGAGAATGCGCTCAAGCACGGCTCACCGAACCAGCCGGTGGAAAAGCCAACATGGAGAGCAATGGCACGCTGAGAGTGTGCAGTGGCAGTGACATCGTGCCACCGGATCAGCTCATTCTATTACGCATTCGATTTATCCGCTCAAAAACAGACAGTACCGGTTCCGGTCTAGACCTACCCATCGTTGACGCAATGACTAAGGGCGGATGTATTGTGTTACATCTGCGCTCGCCAGCTACGGAGCATCAAGACGGTTTTGAAGCGGAAATTATCATTGCCCCTATTGCAAGAGTTGATGCCAGCAACTAATAATTTTCTCAAACACCCGCAGCGCGCAACCGATCTTTGAGGCGCTGATTTTCCTCTATCAGGTCAGCCGCCAACGCGGCAAGCTCAGGCGCAGCCTCAAAGTCGCGTTCCAACCGATACATTCGCCGAGCTCGGGTCAGGTCATGGCTGGTGAAGCGCCAGCTCGACACATAGGGTGAACCGTCAGCCAGTAGGCCACTCTCAATGCGTTCAATAACCCAATCGGTTTCCACCGAGCAGGCACGCGCCAATTCTTCGAGGGTTAGGGTCGCCTCGTCGATCAGATCACCGTTAATAATGTCCCACTGTACCATGGCCTAACCTCCCTTCCTTTGGCGCGGATCGAAAGCCAGTTCACGCGCCATGGTTTCGTAGAGTTTCCGAGCATTATCGTTATCGGCTGAGGGCAGGACTACTTCCAGCTCAACATATAAATCACCCGGTTCAGGCCCGGGAATACCACGCCCCTTCAAACGCAACCGGCGTCCTGTTTGAGAGCCTGAAGGCACCTTTAATTTCACAACACCTGAAGGTGTGGGTGTTTCAATGCTGGCGCCTAAAGCAGCCTCCCAGGGCGTTACCGGCACTGTTTGGTGTATATCTCGGCCTTCAATACGGTAAAGTGAGCTGGGGGTAAAGTGGATCTCAAGAAACAAATCCCCCGCAGGCCCCCCGCCGATACCGGGGCTGCCCTGCCCTGTAAGACGTATATGCTGGCCCGCTTTAACACCCTTGGGAATTCTTACGTTGAGGGTGTGTTCTCTGGAGCTGACGCGACCTTGGGCATCGGCCTGTGGCACAAGCAGCGTGATCGAACGAGTAGCGCCGAGGTAGGCATCTTTTAGATCAATGAGAATTTTGGCATGACGATCTTCGCCCCGCATTTGATAGCCGCCTGCCCCTCTGTTTGGTCGGCTACCATGGCCGAAAATATTAGCAAAAAAGTCACTGAATTCACCGAGGTCGGTTTCCTCAAAGCCACGCCCGCTGAATTCAAAACCTGCATCCCAATCCGGAGGTGGATGAAAATCCTGACCAGAATGATACTGCTGCGCCAATTGGTCATAGGCGAGGCGCTTCTCGGGATCAGACAGCACTGCCTTGGCCTCATTGATTTCTTGCATGCGCTGCTCGGCATCCGGCTCTTTGCTCACATCGGGATGGAACTTGCGTGCCAGCTTGCGGTAGGCCTTTTTAATCTCCTCGGCCGTCGCCGTCTTCACCACACCGAGCGTAAGATAGTAATCCTTAAATTCCACGTTGAGAGCCTCCGTTAGTCGGAATGGGCTCTAGGCATTGATCAGCCAAGTACCCCGTGTAATAAGCAGTTGATGACACAAAGCTAGTCGGAAACTTCCTTGCACACCCGCAGGCTAGGCGCCTATCGTTAATCCATTTTTGAACACTACGCGTTCTTAGAGTAGCCACGACACGATGAATCCCGTTTACCAGCAGTTTTTACTTATGAACATTTTATTTCGAAACAGGGAAGAGTTATGCAAGATGACTACTTTGTCTTGCAGGTATTGACGCCCAACAGTTTGTAGGCAGGACAAAAATTGAACAGGCCTGTTACCAACGGCAACAGCCCAATCCAACCCCATAAACCTATAGTTCCAGTGATGGCCAGTACAATCAGTACAATGCCGACTAGGATTCGTAAGATTTTATCGATGCCGCCTACATTGCTCTTCATGATGGATACCTTTTGCCTCTTAATAGGTCTCGACCTTTTCTATAACGGAGGCGTGACGCCTATGACTGCCGAGATTCCAATTGCTACTACGAGTGAAATGGGCTTTATTACATTACTTTTTTCTAACCTAATAACTCAATTACATGATTAGCATAGCTGTACTAACTGGCCAGGGCACCACACAAGTGGCAGCTGCTTGATCCATATCAAGCTATTTGAGTGTTGGTGATGGTGGAGAGAGATAATTAAGGGTGCCCACTACACTTAGCGGTTTTTAAGGGCATTAAATACACCAGATACAGCGGCATAATCCCTAAATAATGTCGTGCTGCGACAATGCCAGCACAGCCATTATTCTAGGGGTCATTTTTTCTTATGTTGCAACAGAGTGTTGCCCTGGGCCCAATGGGCTTTAGTATCCATCAGCTCTTGATTGGCTTGGCTTTTTTATTGGCGCTGATTGCCGGAGCGCTGCTGGGTCGACGTCATCGGGAGTCCGTAAGTGATACGCTATTAACCCTGCTCATTGTCGCTTTTATTGGCGCCCGTCTGGTATTCGTGGTGCGTTACTGGAGCGAGTATGATGGCTTGCTTTCTCGCCTAGATATACGCGATGGCGGCTTTGATATCATCGGCGGGATTCTTGTAGGCGTTGCGTATGCAAGCTGGGTTCTATGGCGATCACCGCGCCAGCGGTTTCCACTGACCGGCGCGCTTGTAGCGGGCGGCATTGTATGGGGGGTCACCGCGGGTAGCGCTACTCTCATAGAGCACCAGTCTCGCCCGTTACCGGATATCAAGCTGACTACCCGCACAGGCGCGATCATTGATCTACCGCAAATGTCGCGACGGAGCCAACAACCTATAGTAGTCAATCTATGGGCCAGTTGGTGCCCGCCGTGTATCCGCGAAATGCCGGTTTTTGAACAAGCGCAAACTAATGAAACCGACATCACCTTTGTCTTTGTTAATCAAGGGGAGACATCTTCCCATATTGACGCGTTTATGAATGCATACGGCTTCTCGTTGGACAACGTATGGCTCGACCCCCGCAATGAGGTTGGTCAAGCCACCGGAGCTCATGCCATGCCAACCACGCTCTTTTATGATGCCAATGGCCACTTGGTCAATACACACTTTGGCGAGCTTTCCAGCGCGACTCTGCAACGTGGATTAGAACATTTGCGCTGACCCGCCCTTTTAATATCCTTCTACTACTTTTTAACGCCATATCATTAAAACAGGACGTTGTAATGCAATTAACCCGAAACACCGTTAGCGGTTTTTTGTTACTAGCAGGATTGGTGGGCACCTCTACGAGTGTTGCCAATGACCTCCCCGCCCCAATTCAGGCACTGGCCGACCAAGGATTGGAGATTCATGGTCAATTCGATGCCCCCGGCGGGTTGCGCGGTTACGGCGCCAGCGTGCAGAGTCAGGATATGGCGATTTACTTAACGCCCGATGGTGAGCACGCCGTGGTGGGCACACTAATGGACAGCGAGGGTAATGACCTTACCGAAGTGCAGTTGGATGAGCATGTACGAGCTCCATTAGAGGCACAAACCTGGCAGCTATTAAGCGAAAGCCACTGGATTCAGGATGGCGATGTTGATGCTCCCGTGGTGATTTACACCTTCACGGACGCCAACTGCCCCTACTGCCGCCAGCTGTGGCAAGACGTTCGCCCCTGGGTGGAAGCAGGTGAGGTACAGCTACGTCATATCATGGTAGGTATCTTAGCGCCCGACAGCCCTGGAAAAGCATCCGCCGTCCTCGGAGCCGATAACCCGGCGGCGACATTGCATGCCCATGAAAGTGGCCAGCAAGAAATCGAAGCCAGCGCCCAACCGAGGGAAATTGAAGAGCAGGTGTATGCCAATAACCAGTTGTTTGAGGAGCTAGGGCTGTATGCCACTCCCACCTCGGTTTTTCAGCGTGAAACAGAGAACGGGATCGTGCGCCTCGACCGCATTCAGGGTATGCCCAGTGACGAGCGGCTGATCGAAATGATGGGCAGCGAAGCGCCATAAAGGGTTGCAGGAGGCCGGTTACTGCTCCCCACCCACGGGCGAGGCTTCCAACTTCTTAGGCTGCAACCGGCGCGGGGCCGGATTTACGCAAGCCTCCATTGGCAGGAACTGACAGTTCTTCGGCCCCCCGTTACAGTAAAATGCTTTGCTGGCGGATATTAAGCGCCGCGTTATTATCGCGATCAATCCACAGTGCTCTCAGTCCCTCTGGCGCACTGATAGCGCTAATGCCTCGGTTTTGTGGTTGCACGCGTGACAGGTTTTCAAGCTGGCAAACCACTGATTGATCTTAACCAGGTGCTTGCCGTCAGCCTTGGCCTTGTATTCAAGTTTCTGGATAAAGCTGTACCAGCTTGCATCCGCAATATGCTTGGCTAGCTTACGGTTTTTCAGCATATTTTTACTGCTCAGCGTCTCGAGTACCACCGCTTGGTTATCGTCAATGAGCTGTCGAGTCAGCTTGTGATGGAAGTCAGTATGGGCATTGGTTCGGCGCTCATTCGCCTTGGCGAGCTTCAGCCGTGCTTTCGCACGGCTGAAGCTGCCTTTTTGGCGGCGTGACAGGGCTTTCTGTGTGTGCCGCAAGTTGGCCCGAGCGCATGTTAAGAAGCGGGGATTAGCCACTTTGTAGCCATTGGAGTCAATGGTGAGGGGCGTTAAGCCCATATCGACTCGAAATTGAAGAGTCGCTGCGTAGTCTGTCAGTGCAGTCCGGAAAACTGCTCGGTGCAAATTGCACGCAGCGCTGGCATCGGCTGGCACCTTTACCTTGGGTACCGCCCTGCCCTTGCTAATGTTTTTTGTTCTTTCTGGTTTCTCTGGTTATGTGGGCGGTCTCAGGGAGTTCTCTGATATTTCTGGCATTACTGGGGTCGCTGTCGGCGAAGGCCGGTGGTGCCCCAGCGTTTCTGGCGGCCCGGCGCGCCACCTTCTGGGGCGCCCAGGCCATGGCGTTCGCAGCAGGGGTTGGTGCGCTGTTCGGTGTGGTTGCGGGTTAATGCTGCTAGCAGCCGCAAGCGGTGGGACAGTTTGCCGCGTAAGTCTCGCTTTCGGGCTGCAACACCGTGTGACGGATTTCAAAACGTTCTTGCAGCATCTCTGTCGCCTGCATCAGCAACTGGTCATGGCCGATGTCTCCGTCCGCCATGACCAAGTGAGCAGTGATGGCATTGTCACTGGTGCTCATGGCCCAGACGTGGAGGTCGTGCACAGACACCACCCCGGGCAATTTCAGCAGTGCCGCTTGCACCTCCGCCAGATCAATTTCTTCCGGTACGCCGTCAAATAGTAAATGCAGCGATCGACGGAACAGCGACCAGGTGCCTGCTACGACCACCACAGCGATCGCCAGGCTCATGACCGGGTCAATCCAGTCCCAGCCCAGCCACAGATAAAACACACCAACGATCACCACACCCAGGGATACCAGGGCATCGGCCGCCATATGCATAAAGGCGCCGCGGATATTAAGATCGTCCTTGCTGCCAGCCAGAAACAGCCAGGCGGTCACTGAGTTGATCACTACACCAATCCCCGCAACCACCATAACCGTGACCGCCGCCACCGGAGAGGGTGTTTGCATACGTTCAATCGCTTCCCACGCCAGATAACCCATGGCGACCAGCAGTATCACCGCGTTGACAAAGCTGGCCAGGATCGAACCTTTTCTCCAGCCATAGCTGTGACGCATATTGGGGTGCAGTTGCGCAGCACCAAACGCGGCCCAAGCCAGCAGCAAGCCACCTACATCACTTAGGTTATGGGCGGCATCTGCCAGCAGAGCAAGAGAACCGGCCTGCCAGCCGTAAAAGACCTCGATCACCACAAACGTGACGTTCAGCGTTATGCCGATCACAAAGGCCCGACCGAAATTGCGGGGTGCGTGATCATGATCGTGCGCCATCAGTTTTTGATCCTTGAAGGTAAACAGATCCGGGCGACAATTTTTACCCGCCTCAATGGCAAGTATTTCGCCCTCGGCCAGAGGCTGCCAGGGCTTGTCGTTCAGCGGGACAGACGATAATAATAGTGTAACCCGCTGAACGCCTCCTGGTTTTCTCAAAACGTTGGTGACTTCTTTTTCAGCGCCTCAAACCCGATAATAATGTCCATGAGTTCGTTGGTAATCTCATCCTGACGCATCAGCCTGAACTGCCCGCCGACCTCCTCAAGGCGCTCATCGACGGCCTGTTCCGCCTGCTGCATCAGTGCAAGCCTGGCCGCGTTCTCAGTGACCATAGCTTCCGCCGAGGCGCTAAAGACGCTGGCAAAAATATGGTTACGCAGTAGCGCCGAGAACAACGGCGTTGCTTGCATGGTATAGCTGGGGAGGGATCGGGATTTCCAGCCGGTCTTGGCCGGAGCCGACAACAGCGAGGGTGCCAACGGCAACAACGGGTTCACCATCGGTTCGCGCTGACCCGTCCCTGCTCGCTGGGTGAACAGCAGGGTCACAGCAATCCGATTGTGCACATCGTCGCCCCCGATTTCGTCCAACTGCGTGACTATGTCACTCGCTAAACGCCCGATGCCGTCAGCCGACGCCGGGGGCAAAAGGGTAACTTCGGGCTTGAGCCCCTGGTCGCTGAGGGCATCATTCATGCGTACGCCGACGCACAATACCCGCACGCCGCTCTCTACCTTTGCCGCCTCGGTCTTTGCTCGCGCGGCAAGCACCTCGTTGTAATTACCACACAAGCCGTGGTCAGAACCAAACACCACCAGGATCTGTTTCGCCTGCGCAACGACAGGCATGGTAATGGGTTCAGTTTTGGCAACAAATGCCCGGAGACCGCTCAGTACGGTCTGGTGATAGGATTCAACGGCTTGCGCAGCATGTTCATAAGGCACTGCATTGATCGCAGACATGATCTTCATGGTGTGAACAATGCCGCGAATGCTGGTGAGCGTAGCCGTGCGGCGGGACAGGACTTCAAGCGTCTGGGCCATGGGTATCTTCTCCAGGCAACTTGAGTGCAGTGCGAGCCACTTTCAGGATGGTTGCCTTTTGGTCTTCCTCCAACGGACGGTTTTGCCCGATGCTCTCAGCAACGTCTTTAAGGGAGTCCCCAACACCTTTGCGCATCCTCGCCATAGCAGTAACGATCTCGTTTTCGGACAGGTCGTCGAACAACCCCTCCATCGCGGCCATCAGGATCAACAGCTGCTCCACGGCAGGCACCGGATCCCGCTCGGGCTGGCGCAACGCGGCACGCACGGCAGCTCCGCGTTTCAGGCGGGCCCGGGTGTTGTCATCCAGGCGGGTACCAAAACGGGCAAAATCTTCCAGCTCTTCAAACTGGGAAAGCGTGACCCGCAGGTTGCCCGCCACATCCCGGAAGGCCCGGTGCTGGGCCTTACCGCCGACCCGCGACACCGACAACCCGATATCCACCGCTGGGAACTGATTTTTGCGCACCAGTCTCGGTGACAAATAAATCTGACCGTCGGTAATCGAAATCAAATTGGTCGGGATATAAGCAGACAGGTTTTCCGCCTGGGTCTCTACCACGGGTAACGCGGTGATGGAGCCGCCCCCAGCTTCCGGGGTAAACTGACCAGCCCGCTCTAGCAGCCGCGCGTGCACATAGAATATATCCCCTGGGAAGGCTTCCCGGCCTGGCGGGCGGCGCAGCAATAGTGACAGTTCGCGATAAGAGCGAGCATGGTGCGTCAGGTCGTCCAGTACAACCAATACATCCCGCCCCTGATTTGAAAAGTATTCCGCCATGGTCATGGCCGCATATGGGGCAATGTAGGCCAGACCGGGAGCCTCTTCATCGCCGGCCGCAACCACAAGGGTGTTGGCAATCTGACCACTTTGCTGCAGGGTTTCAATAACCCTCGCCACCGCGTCTCCACGCTGGCCGATGGCGCAATAGATACTCAGCACATCCGAGCGAGACTGGTTGAGGATGGTATCGATGGCAAGGGAGGTTTTTCCGGTTTGCCGGTCACCGATTATCAATTCGCGCTGGCCCAGCCCCACCGGTACCGCACCATCAATGGCCTTGATACCGGTAGCCAAAGGGCGGGTGACCGGTGCACGGCTCAGTATACCCGGGGCACTGGCTTCCACCGGTCGTTCTGCCGTCGATGCTACCGTACCTTTGCCATCCCTGGGCTCCCCGGTCGCGTCCACAATACGGCCGATGAGGCCCGGCCCGACCGGCACACTGAACACTTTGTGTGTGCGCCAGACATCCTCGCCAAAACTGACCAACTGCGAAGGGCCAAGCAGGATAACCCCCAGCCGGCCTGGTTCCAGATCCAGCACCACACCCCGAACACCCGAGGCGAAGATCAGCAGCTCATCGGCCAGAGCGCGGGCAAGACCTGACACCACGGCAATCCCATCACCCACCTCGGTAACCGTGCCCACTTCAGTCAGCGCTAGCGAGGGTGCCGGACTGTCCAGAACAGCACTAATAAACGTCTTCGCTGCGGTCAATTCCACTCCTTCAGCCATGGTTATGTACCCTGCCGGAACCGCCGGCAGCCAGCCGATTGGCCAGCAAGCCGACCAGTTCGTCGGTATAGCTATCAACCGTCCAGGCCACCTGGATACTGCCAATGCGCAAGATCAGACCCGGAGACTGACGGGTATCCGAAATAAAACTCAGGGCAAGGCCTGGGGCCAGACGTTCCAGTGAGGCCCTAAGCGTTTTCTGCGTGTTCTCCGGCAAAGGCGCTTGGGTCGTTGCAATGGCCTGTTCCGCACGGCCAGCGGCGGAGGTAAGTTCCTGAGCCAGAGGCTTCAGCTTGCTCATCACATTCAGGGCAATTTGCTCTTCCAGATCCTCATCCGCCAGATCACGAAGTGCCCGTCGAAGCAGTTGATAGAGAGTGTCGGCGCTGGCCAGGTGCAACTCTCTGGTAAAAGCCTGTTGTTCCGCCCCCAAGTGGGCCTGCCAGTCCTGCTTTTCCTGTTCCAGCCTCTTGCGAGTGGCGGTCAACAGGGCCTCTTTTTCTTGTTCGGCCTGCTCACGAATCTGCTCGGCATGGGCAGTATTATCGGCCAGCAGTCTCTGCTTTTGTTCCAGAAACTCCGCTTCGGCGGCGACAGCCTTTTTTTGCGCAACTTCCGCCTCACCCATTTGCGATGCGATTTCGGCTTCCCGGGCATCGATACCGTTCAGGATCGGCTTATACAGAAAGCGTTTTAGCAACCAGACCAACACCAGGAAATTGCCGATCTGCGCCGCCACCGTGACCCAGTCAATAGCCATGGTTCAACCTGCCGCCAACTGGGCGGCCTGCAAAGCCTGATCCCAGAATGGATTGGCAAACAGGACGATCATCGCCACCACAAAACAATAGATGGCTGTGGACTCAATCATTGCCAGGCTGACGAACAGGGTTCGCGATAGTGACGATGCCGAGTCCGGCTGCTGAGCGATGGCGGCAAGAGCCGCCGCTGCGGCCCTGCCCTCTCCCAGAGCAGGCCCAATAGCGCCAAAAGACACGGTCAGGCCAGCGGTTAGAATCGAGACTGCGGCAATCAGTGCAAGGTCAGTCATTTGTCTTTCTCCTTGTGCAAGGGTTTGCCAACGGCGGTTGTTGCCGATGAAATATAAACGGTTGCCAGGATGGCAAATATGTAGGCCTGGATCAGACCCGTCAGCAATCCGAGCACGTCCATCACCACCGGGAAAAAGAACGGGGCGATACCCAGCAGAATGCCTGCAATCACCGCACCGCTCATGACGTTGCCATACAGACGGATGGCCAGTGATATGCCGCGCGAGAACTCACTGATGATATTGAATGGCAGCATGATGACGGAGGGCTGGACGTAGGTTTTCAGATAACCACGAATGCCCTGTTGGGTAATACCGAACAGCGGCACGGCAATCAATACCGACAACGCCAGAGCAGCGGTGGTTGAGAGCGAGGCCGTGGGCGGGGTGAAGCCCGGAACCACCAACAGCAGGTTCGAAAGCGCTATGAAGAGGAACAATGTCCCGGAAAAATAAAGCACATGGCGGGAGGCGCGCGGTGAGATTTCCTCAATCTGGCTCTGGATGGCCGTCACAATCACTTCGAGGGTGGTACGCCAGCGATTCGGCGGTACATCCGGCCGCAAATTGCGGGTAATCACAACGGATGCAACCGTCAGTAAAATCATCACGACCCAGGCATAGGCGACCGTCTCGTTGATCCCAATCCCCCAGACCGTGAACAGCGTTACTTGATCTGGCGTCAGTTCCATCAGATATCTTCCGGGCGCGGCATGCGCGCCAGTAAGGTGGCCAGAAAGCGCACCAAAAAAAACGCCACCCCGTAGCCTGCAAATGCCCAGGCCAGAGTAGCGCCGTCAGTCACCAGCCACCCGACGGCTAACAGCAAGCCGATACGCAACACAGCACTGGTCAAAAGCACCGCAGCGGGCCGCGATGAGATCAATGCCGCACGCACGCTCATGGCCAGGCCGGCAAAATACACAACGCTCACAGCCACTCCGACACCAAAGCCCATAAGCGCGCCCGGCCAGTCAATGATCATCATGACTATCCTCCTCTTCCGCGCTTTCTCTGCCGATCCAGGCCCAGGCAATAAAGCTACCTAAGGTCACTCCCCCTAGAATCAGAGCCAGAACCCAAGGAAAATTCTGGGGTATGGTGCGATCCAGCCAAAGCCCGAGAAAAGCGCCACCAGCGGTCGGAACCGCTACAGACCAGCCGATCATGCCGAACACGCCTAAACCGCGCAGCGGACTCACACCGGCATTTTCCCGGGTCTTCTTCAGGCGCTGTGCCCGACGACCGATATCGTCCTCCGGTGATTTGCGTTGGGGGCTCATGGCTTGGGCCGCTGCAGGTCGGCAAAGCGGCGCACCATGCCGGCCTCCAGTCGGGACAGTGCCGATCGGGCAACGCGTTCATCATCATCCACCTCAATAAAGTTCCTCCGGACGCTTTCCTGCAACGAGCCGAGATCCTCACCCCGGACACCCCGCCGGATTGCGATATCAACCTTGTGGCCTTTTTTTACCAGAATGCCCTCGTCGATCCCGAAGATCTGCTCACTGCCATCGGCCAGGGTCAGAATCAGCACCGACGGCACCAGCGAGGTGACAAAATCAATGTGATTAGGCAACATACCGAAGGCGCCGTTTTCCGCCACGGCAAACAGCTTTCGAGCCGAACTCTGATACAGCACACGGGTGGGCAGCCTGAGGCAGACTTCCATCTCCACAGCCATTGTCATACCACCACCTCAGGCAGTGCGCCGATCATGTAGTACTCGCTTTCGTTCTGGTCGAACTTCGTCTGCTCCAGAAGGGTTTCACAGCCGTCAAGTGTCTCTGAGATGGTTACACGCTGGCCTTCGGTTCTGGTAAAGGCCGCGGTGGTGAAAAATGGCTGGGTCAGGAAACGTTCCAGCCGGCGGGCGCGGGCAACCGTCATTCGGTCAGCGGCCGACAGCTCCTCAATGCCCAGCATGGCGATGATGTCCCGCAGCTCTTCGTATTCCGCTAGAGTGCGACGCACCGCCCGGGCGATGTCGTAATGTCTCTGCCCAACCACGGAAGGCGTGAGCATGACCGAAGAGGACGCCAGTGGATCTATTGCCGGGTACAAACCTTCGCTGGCGCGTTTTCGTGACAGCACCACAGAACCGGACAAATGGGAGAAAATATGGGCGGCGGCAGGATCGGTGAAATCGTCGGCCGGTACATAAACGGCCTGAACCGAGGTAATGGCGGCACTGCGGGTTGAGGTGATTCTTTCCTCCAACTCGGCCAGCTCAGTAGCCAGGGTCGGCTGATAGCCAACCCGCGAAGGCATGCGCCCCAGCAGCCCCGACACTTCAGAGCCGGCCTGGACAAAGCGGAAAATATTGTCGATGAGCAACAACACATCCCGGTGTTGTTCATCGCGGAAATATTCCGCCATGGTCAACGCGGTTTTTCCAATCAGGAACCGGACACCCGGTACTTCATTCATCTGCCCGAACAGCATAACGGTGTTATCGAGCACGCCAGCCTCGCCCATTTCCCGGTAGAGCTCTTCCGCCTCCCGTGACCGTTCGCCAATGCCACAGAACAGGCTGACGCCCTTGTGCTGCTGCACAGTGTTATTGATCAACTCGGTAATCAGTACCGTTTTGCCCACCCCGGCGCCACCAAACAGCCCGGTTTTGCCACCGCGCTCAATGGGGGACAACAGATCAATGGCTTTGATGCCAGTTTCCAGAATCTGACTGCGAACCACCCGGTCTTCCAGTAAGGGGGGCAACTGATGAATGGCGCGGCGCTCACTAGTGGCCAGCACCGGTTTGTTATCCACAGGCTCACCAAAAACATTCAGCATGCGCCCCAGTATTGCATCACCGACCGGCACGGTAATTGAAGAACCGGTCGCCCGAACCGGCATTCCCAATCCCAGCCCCTTCACCGGAGCCAATGCCATGCAACGGACTACGCCCTTGTCCTCGAGTGCAGCCACCTCCAGGCCAATCTTGTCGGCGTACAAAAGCTCATGAATCTGGGGCACCCGCTCTTCAGGAAAGCGGGCGCTCACCACACCGCCCCTGATGGCAACGATGGTACCGGTACTAAGCCCCGGAGGCGCGTCCACCTTATGCTGGCTCATGGCAGCAGCCGTTTCCCGGCAGACACGCGCGTGCCTGCCGATCCCTCAAGTATGGCAACGGCGTCCTGCAGCCGGCCAATGCCACTGAGCCCACCGGCCTCCGCAAATTCACAGGCGGCCAGGAGCTTGGGGCCCATGGAGCCGGCGGGCATATCCAGTGCTCGCGCCTCGGCCACCGTCAATACGGAAACGGGCGTCGCCTGATCGGTGCCAAAGTCCCGGTAGACGGCATCCACATCGGTCAACAGGAGTAGCGCATCCGCCCCCAGTTTTCTGGCCAACAATGCGCTGGCAGCGTCCTTGTCGATGACCGCTTCAACGCCCACCAGGCTGCCATCATCCCGGCGCAGCACCGGTATTCCGCCACCGCCGGTACACACCACCACCACCCCCTGCTCCAGCAGTAACTGCAGTACTCGCAGATCCGGTATCTCCAGGGGTTTGGGAGAAGGTACGACTCTTCGCCACTTGTCACCGTCAGGCGCAATGCTCCAGTCCGCACCGGCCGCCCGGCGCTCAGCCTCTTCACGCGCATAGACCGGCCCGACAAACTTGGTCGGCTTGGCAAAGGCCGGATCTTTCGGATCCACCACCACTTGCGTAAGCAAAGTCGCGACAGGCCGGTCATGCTCCAAGGCATTCTCCAATTCCTGTTCGATCATGTAGCCGATCATGCCCTCGGTTTCCGCACCCAGAACATCCAGCGGGTAGGCTTCATCGGGCTTGTAGGACGCCCCCTGTAAAGCCAGCAGACCCACCTGCGGCCCGTTGCCGTGGGTGATCACCAGGTCATGCCCGGCCCGGACGACGTCCGCTAGCGACAGCGCCGCCGTTTTCACATTGTTGCGCTGGATCACCGCGGTCAGCGGCTCGCCTCGTTTTAGAAGGGCGTTACCACCCAAGGCTGCGACCACCAGCATGTCAGTCTCCCAGGGTCGCCACGAGGACGGCCTTGATGGTATGCATCCGGTTTTCGGCCTGATCAAAAACAATGGAGGCCGGGCTTTCGAACACCTCGTCAGTCACCTCCATGGCATCAATGCCATGGGTTTTCTGAAGCTCTTTACCCACCACCGTCTCGGTGTTGTGGAAGGCCGGCAAACAGTGCATGAATCGCACCCGGGGATTGCCGGTTTTCGCCATCAGGGCTGCATTGACCTGGTAAGGCATCAACAGTTTGATGCGTTCGGCCCACTTCTCTTCTGGCTCCCCCATTGAGACCCAGACATCGGTATAGACGAAATCAACTCCAGCGACGGCAGAGTCAATGTCCTCGGTAATGGTGATACGGGCGCCGGTTTCTGCCGCCAGCGCTTTTGCCTCGTCCTGCACGGTCTGCTTCGGCCAGCAGATCTGAGGCGCGCATAAACGTACATCCATGCCCATTTTGGCACCACCGATCAGCAGGCTATCGCCCATGTTGTTGGCCGCATCACCAATAAACACATAGGCCACGTCCCGCAGCGGCTTTTCCACCTGTTCCTGCATGGTCAGGAAATCCGCCAGGATCTGGGTCGGATGGAACTCGTTGGTCAGGCCGTTGTAGACCGGCACGCCAGCGTACTGCGCCAGTTCCTCCACAATCGACTGCCCGAAGCCTCGATACTCAATGGCATCGTAGACTCGCCCAAGCACCCGCGCGGTGTCTTTTACCGATTCTTTGTGGCCAATGTGGGTGCCCGTTGGCCCCAGATAGGTCACCCGCGCGCCCTGGTCATACGCGGCCACTTCGAACCCAACCCGGGTTCGCGTGGAATTCTTCTCGAAGATCAGCGCAATATCCTTGCCTTTCAGCCTTGGCACCTCCGTGCCCGCGTACTTGGCGGTTTTAAGGTCTGCAGACAGCTTCAGCAGAAAACTGATTTCGAGCGGCGTAAAATCCCGCAGCGTCAGAAAATGTCGGTTCTTGAGATTAAAAGCCATAGACCTTCTCCTCCGCTGTCAAACAGAATCCCTGATGGTTGGGCAGCTCATGCATCGGCCGCCGCCCCGGCCCCGGCCCAACTCGGCGCCGGGTATTGCCAGAACCTCGATGCCTGCTGCGGCCAGGGCGGCGTTAGTATCGTCGTTGCGATCATAGCCAATAACGACTCCCGGGCTCAGCGCCAGAACGTTGTTACCATCGTTCCACTGCTCGCGCTCTCGCTCCGCCGGGTCATTACCGCCAGTGGGAACAATCTCCAGCGCCTGATAACCCAGTACGTCCGCCACTACTTCAAACAACGGGCGGGGATCCTGTCGAAAAGCGAGATGTTTCTTGCCCTCACCGGGGCGCAGGTCAAAGCAGACCATTTCATCGGCCACTTCCTTGAAGGTCGTGACCACGTTGCCGCCACAGAAGGTAAAGACAGTATCCAGATGCATGGCTGACCGGGATTTGGGAATCTGGCAGGCAACCACACGCTCGGCCGTGCCGCTTTCAAAGAGCGACTTCGCCAGCTGGCCAATGGCCTGAGGAGACGAGCGTTCGCCCATGCCCACCAGTACGACGCCATTACCCACCGGCATGAGATCTCCACCCTCCAGCGAAGCAAGACCGTGATCCTTCAAGGGGTCGCCCCAATGTACATTGACCTTACCGGTGAATTTAGAGTGAAATTTGTAGATGCCCGCCATAAGCAGGGTTTCAGGTTTCCGCGCGGGCCAATACATGGGATTCAGAGTCACGCCACCATAGATCCAGGCGCTGTTGTCGCGGGTGAACAGGAAGTTTGGAAGGGGCGGCAACACAAAGCCGTAATGGCCAAGATGGTTGCCAAACAGCCCGACAGGATCAAATGGTAGATCCGCCACTTCCAGACCACCAATAAGGAACTCAGCCAGCTGCGGCCCCGATAGTTCATCCATCCAGGCACGGAGGTCCGAAACCATCCCGACACCGATTTCGTTCCAGGTAATACGATGATCGAGTATCCATTTGCGCGCTTTGGAAATCATCAGCGTTTCCGCCAGCAACTCATTAACGTCCAAGACCTCAATACCCCGAGCACGCATCAGATCCGAAAACACATCATGGTCTTTCTGTGCCTGCTTCACCCAGAACACGTCGTCAAACAGCAGGGCATCGCAGTTCGACGGCGTTAACCGCCGGTGGGCCAGGCCCGGCCGACAGACAATGACCTGCCGCAGGGTTCCGGTTTCAGAGTGCACTCCAAGGCTCTGTTCAGACATGACAAAACTCCTTTTGTCCAGGGTTCACAGCGTGGTTCGCAACGGGTTTCACAAGATTGTCCCGACGCTGATGATCACGCTGATAAACACCGTCAAAATGAGCAGCAAGGGCCAGATAAACGCGAGCCAGCGATCATAGGACACCCGTCCGATGGCAAGCCCGCCAACCACAACCGCAAAGGTGGGGTTGATCAGGTTTACCAGACCGTTGGCAGACTGGTAGGCGGTGACCACCAGATCACGCCCCACATTCGCGAAATCCGCCAGCGGTGCTAGAATCGGCATGGACAAAACCGCCAGGCCGGAAGACGACGGTACAAAGAAGCTCATGCCGACCTCAATCCAGAACATCATGTTGATGAACGCCAGCTCCGGCAGACCACCCAGCGACGTTTCCGCGCTGTGCAGAATGGTATCGGCAATCATGCCCTGCTCCATGATTACCACGATGCCACGGGCAAGGCCCACCACCAAGGCAACGCCGAGCAAATCCCGGGCGCCATCGACAAAGCTGCCAGTTAGTTTCTTTTCGCCCAAGCGGGCTATGAGGCCAATCACAATCGCGGCGCCGAAGAAAAGAGCCCCCATCTGCGCCATCCACCAACCCTGCGAGGACACCCCCCAGATCATCACGGCAAAGGTCATGGCAAAGATAATCAGGGCCACAATCTGGATGGTTGTCAGTTTAGCGCTGTGGAACTCGCCATCATCCTCCAGCAGAAACAGCTTCTTGTGCGCTGGCCATTGCTTTGCCACCACAGACAGTGAAGGATCCGCCTTTACACGATGAGCGTAACGCATGACATAGCCGACACAGATCAGCAGACCACCGATTAGCAGAATAAATCGCAATACAATACCGTCTGTGAACGGAATACCTGCCGCATTCGCCGCAATCACGGTAGCGAAAGGGTTGATGGTGGAACCCAGCACGCCAATCCCGGCACCGATCAAAATTATAGCGACACCAGTAACCGCGTCGTATCCGGCTGCGAGTATGACGGGGATCAGAATGGCGTAAAACGCCAGCGTTTCTTCGGCCATGCCGTAGGTTGTTCCACCCAGGGCAAACAGCGTCATCAGGATAGGGATCATCCAGATCTCACGGCCTTCTAGATGACGCATGGCGCTGCGAATACCGGTGTCGATGGCACCGGTTGCATTCATCACCCCGAGAAAACCGCCCAGAAAAAGCACAAACAGCGCAACATCGATGGCATTGGCTGCGTAACTGTCGGGATTATAGAAACCAGCCGTTGGGGCCAGCATCACCTCAGCAAAGCCCTGGGGGTTTGGGTCAACGGTTTGATAGGTGCCGGACACGGCGACTTCCCGGCCCACCTCTTCGTTCATGGTCCGTTCATATTGCCCTGCAGGGATCACCCAGGTCAGAGCCGCAACCAGCACAATCAGGCAGAAAAGAATGGTGTAAGCGGTGGGGAACCGCGAGGCAAGATCGTTCTCGGGGTTTTCGGGGCTTGCTGGCGGTTTTTCGTCTTCAGTCACGATGCTTCTCCTGTCCTTGATCGCCCTGTGGAGACAAGTCCTTTTCGAGAACCTCAAGATAGGCTGAACACATCCTCAGGCGCTGCACGCACTGGTTCAGGCCACCATGACAAAAGTATAGTTCAAGAAGACTTTTCCGGAGTTGCAATAGAGAAAATTTTAACTGGCCACAAAAGCTTCAAGTGGCATGAGTGGCGATCTATGTTCAGCGCGGCCTAGATGCGATGATCTTTGCGTGGAAACCGAACGCGACCCAATATTCTAGAATCTACTTTAAGCTTTTTAGCACTTTGTGTGGAAACACGAGCCCAACCTATTTATTTACCGTTCAGAAAATTTAGCACTTTGTGTGGTCGTCCAGTCCAGCAGCGCTATCACGCTGCCCGCTTGTATCCCCGCCCTCAATCGGGCGAGGGTTTACGCGGAACTTTGCTAAAGCGGCCTCCTCAATGCTAAATTCTTCTCCTTAGATTACTCCTCGGAAAGGTTTTCAAACCGCGGCATGCCGACGTTCCAGGGTTTAATGTCGCCCTTCTCCCCGAAGTTGTCGTGGTCACCGAGTACATGGCCATCGTGTTTGCGGGTTTGCCCATACAGTGAGCGGTTATGGAAGGTCGGGCCAAAGAGCTCGGCTGTCTCGGCGACATCGCCCGTATAGCGGGGATCTTGGGGGCGCTCTTGGCTGCTTATGTAGTAAGCAATATCCCAAGTATCTTGATCGCTGAGTGACCGCGGCTGACCAAGCGGCATATTTTGGTAAATAAAGCCCGCCATGGTTTCTACCCGCGCGATTCCCGCTCCCCAATTATTAGAGCCGTCACCCCACGGGGCTGGAAATACGTATTCGCCGTTTTCATAGTGGCCCGAGCCATCCTCCTGATGACATATCGAACAGTTTTGCTGGTAAGCCGCTTCGCCTCTAGCGTAGTCGGGCTCTTCAGCTGGCTCATCCGGTGCGGGGAAGCCACGCCCATAGATCGGTTTGTCTGGATACATCGGCGCACCGGTGGCCAGCCACTGATGGTAGGCGCTTAGCGCCAGCATTTCATCGCTGCCATACTCCGGCGGCACGCCGTTCATGGAGTAAGCAAAGCAGCCTGCAATACGCTCTTCCAAGTTATTCACATGTTGGTTTTTACCACGAAAATCCGGCAGCGTGATGGCCGCGGCCCACACCGGCGCGCTGAACGGCACCCGCCCTTCGCCCAAATGGCAGCTTGAGCAGTTCATATCATTAAACACGTTCTCACCACGCAGCTGCTGGGTATTGGTGAATAAATCGTGCCCATAGCGGATGACTTTTTTCAGTTCCGGATGAAGTTCGGAATTCTCAAGGTCTTCCATTGTAGGCGGCTCGTGGACAAGCATATTCAGCGCAGCGTCTGGCCGCTCTTCTGACTGGGCAAAGGCACTGGTGGCATAAATACTGATACCGACACCGAAAGCAAGCGAGCAGCCGGACAGTGCTATGACGAGGGGGCGACGACAGATGGTCATTGTGCTGTCTCCTGTTCTTCTGAACCGGGCTGCGTGGCATACCAGGCAGACACCGCCTGAATATCGTTATCGCTCATGCGTTTGGCAATGGCCCCCATGAGATTCTGCGGGTCGTTGCTGCGTGTCTCGTTTTTCCACGCCGTCAACTGAGCGCTGATATAGCCAGCATGCTGGCTGGCGACACCAGGGAAGGTGCTGCCAACGCCCGTACCACCGGGCCCGTGGCAGCTTTGGCAGGAAACAATATAGGCGTTCCAATCGCCATGTTCGGCAAGCTGCTGACCACGCGCCAACAGCGCCTCGTCGGCCTCATCGCCTCCTTGCCCCGGCGTTACCGGCATTTGGCTATAGTATTCGGCAACATCGGCTATTTGCTGATCGTCAAGCATATTGGCAAACGTCACCATGGTCGCATTTTGACGCTTCCCAGCTTTAAAATCGTGCAACTGCTTAGCGATATAGTCGGCATTCAGCCCCGCTAAGCGCGGCCATGACTCACCATTGGGCACATTCATACCGCTGCCATCGGCCTGATGACAGGCTGTGCAGGTAGCCGCTGCAGCCTGGCCTCGCTCCGCGTCACCCTGCTGCGCCAGCGCGCCTCCAGTGACTAAGCTAATCCCTATCAGTAGGCCAAACCTGCTTAAGTATTTTTTATTCATCTCGGTTTCTCCCTTGCGTTTTCGTTGTTAGCTACCAGCCACTGGCACCACCAGGCGGGCGATAAAACCACCTTCAGCAGGGCTGACAAATGTCACTTCGCCACCAAAGCGTTCGGCGATAGCAGCCACAATGGCTAACCCCAGTCCACTGCCCTGCTGTTTACTGGCGCGCCAGAATCGCTGCGTTAATTGCTCAAGCGTCGCGCCATCAACACCTGGGCCTTGGTCACTAACGCGAAAGGTAAGATGTCGCTCCCCTGGCTCCCACTGCGCATCAAAGGTAATGGGGGCATCGGCGGGCCCATGGTTAATAGCGTTATCGAGCAAATTACGCAGCGCGGTGATGGCCAATTCGCGGGGCATCGCAAGGGCGACATCGGGCCAATGGGGCGACACTACAAAGCGGGCTGACTTGTTGTGCTGGCTATCCGCCAGGGCGTGCTCGGCCACATCTGCGACGCGGCTAGCCTCCCCATCATCAAAGCGCACACGCCCCTCTACACGTGCCAGCGTGAGCAGCTGGTCAAGGGTTGAGCTCAACCGCACCACGCCCTCTTCAGCATAGTTGAGCGATGTTATTGCGGCCTGCCTTTCGACCCGGCGAGCCACTTGCAGGTGGGTTTTGATCGCAGTAAGCGGTGTGCGCAGTTCGTGGGCGGCATCGTTTGTAAAGCGCTGCTCACGGATAATGGTTTGCTGTACACGCTCAAGAAGCGTATTTAAGGTTTCAATTAGCGGACGAATCTCTTTAGGCAAGCCATAGGTAGCGACCGGGGCCATTGCATCGGGGTGGCGATTGGCCAGCGATTCGCGCAGCCGTGTTAGCGGTGCTAATCCACGCCAAACCCCCAGCCAAAGCGCAAACATGCTGCCTACCAGCGCTACAATAAAGGGCACCACGGTCATGCGTATAACGCCGCTGAGCAGCATATCGCGCTCATCCATACGATCAGCTGTGGTAATCACGATGCCACCGCGCTCGTAGGTAAATACCCGCCAAGTCACGTCGCCTGCCTGGCGATAAGTGTGGCCGCCCTCTCCCGGGGCGAGAATAGCGTCCATATCGGCATGGGTGCGCGCCATGATTTCGCCTTGGGGCGAGTGCACTTGGCAGGCCAGCCCCTCAATGGGTGGAATAGACAGCACCGGGTGCTCGGCATCCTCCCATACGTCAAACGGCAATTGCAGGACTAACCCGGCCACCATTCTTGCCGACTGCGCTAAGCGCTGATCCAGGGTTTCCACAAACTTCTCTTCCAGGTCGCGCATCAGCCACGCCGCCGCCACACCCCAAAGCAGGGCCAACGTTAATCCCAGAGTCAGCAGCAAGCGCGCGCGTAAACTCATAGCTGGCCCTTGTAGGGCGAACCAGCCGCATGTACCGATTCGGGTTTGCCCAATCGATAGCCAAGCCCTCGCACTGTCTCTATCACGCCGCTACCCAGCTTGCGCCGCAGGTGGTGGATATGCACATTCAGCGCATTGCTCTCCACATCGTCGTTCATACCATAAAGGCTATCTTTGAGCTGGTCGGCTGAAAGGACGCTGCGTGGCGATTGCAGGAAGGTTTCAAGGAGCACCAGCTCTCGGCGAGACAGCATAATCAGCTGTTCATCGATGTAGACCTCCCGAGCCGTTGGATCTAAGCAGAGTGCTCCGTGGGCAATCAGGCCGCTACTGCGCCCTGCTACTCGGCGAAGCAAAGCATGCAAACGTGCTACCAGCTCATCTAAATCAAAAGGTTTCACCAAGTAGTCATCGGCGCCGCCCTGCAGCCCATCCACGCGGTCACGCACCGCATCCCTAGCGGTTAACACCAGCACGGGAACGTCGTTGCCCTGCTCGCGCCACTCGGCCAACAATTGAAGACCATCGCCATCGGGCAATCCGCGATCAAGAATGACCACATCACTGGTCACCGTTCGCATCGCCTGACGGGCAGCGCTCACCGTGTAGACGTGATCTACTACAAAATCGAAGGTCATTAATCCAGCGCGAATACCCGAAGCGACCAGCGGGTCATCTTCAATCAACAAAACGTGCATAGCGGTTTCCTATTCATTACCCATCAGCATGGCTGATGGGCATTAACCCAGCGTTAAGACAAATAAAAATGCTCTTGCTGTGATGGCAAGGGTGTGTGCATGGCAATCACCTGCCCTGGACAGTAGCCAGAAAGCCCCCAGCCGATGCCAAACAGAGCAGCGCCCCCTAACAACTTCGCGTCTAACTCCCGCTTGGTAGGCAACTGAAAGACGCCACCCAACAAGGGGGCCGGACGCTTCAATACCAGCCGATAGCCGATAAAGGTGGTGATGACGGCCCCGCCCAATACAAACATCAGCATTGGATCCCAGACACCCGCCACGTCTAGAAACCCTACTGCTTGTGCAGTATCAGTCATGCCTGAAATAGCCAAGCCAAGGCCGAAAAGCAGCCCCGCTGCATAGCCCGCCGCTGTTTTCAGCCAACGACGTTGATCTGATTCATTCATTGGATTATTCATTAGTTGCTGCCTAAACCTAGCACGTGACGGGAGATATAAACGGTCACCAGCGCTGTCAGAAGAAACATGCCTGTGGCTGCCATGAAGCGTGGGGCCAAGCGCCCCAATCCACATACACCATGACCGCTTGTACAGCCACTGCCCTGCCCTGTGCCTACCCCAACCAACAAACTGGCCACCAGCATTAACCCTACGCCGCCTGCTGGCGCACCGATTACCTCACCCGGGCTACCGGCGACATTGCCTAAACCACCACCTAACGCCATGAGCACTAACGGCCCACTGAGTAGTCCTAACAAAAAAGCTACTCGCCAAGCGCTATCGCCTTTGGGTCGCTGCGTAATCAAGATTCCCGCGATTCGACCAAGCGTTGCCATCAACCAGGTAGCGGAAAGCCCGATCAACACACCCCCAACCAGCCCTTGTACATCTGCTGTCCAATCCACTGGTGACTCCTTAGATCGCACTTAAACCGTTAGAAAAGAATAATCGGCAATTTAAGGTAGACAGTGCCATTCTCTTCTGCAGGAGGTATCTCCTCAGCGAACAAATTGACCTGTCCTGTACCGATGGAATGATGAGCCGTGGCATGCCCAAGGTGGCATCGCGCTCAGTACGCATTTTTACAAACTCGTCTTCGCTGATTCCTTTATGTACGTGAACATTACCGTTTATCTGCTCAGCCACGCTGGTTTCATGCTGGAAAGTATCACGGCCAGGGGCTTTGTAGTCGTGGCAAAGGAACAGCCGCATCTGCTCGGGGAGCGTTAGCACTTTTTGAATAGAGCGATAAAGAGTGCGCGCATTGCCGCCCAGGAAGTCGCAACGTGCAGTGCCATAATCCGGCATAAATAGCGTATCGCCAACAAAGGCCGCATCTCCCACAACGTAGGGTAAACAGGCGAGCGTATGCCCTGGGCTGTGCAGCACATGGCTCTATAATTGGCCAATAACGCCGCCGCTGTTATTTTGGTGCATAACCACCCCAGCGGTGATTCTGAGCCTAGCGATGCAGATCGACGCATTACCGAGCGCCTGGAGGAGGTGCTTGGCTTAATTGAAATACAGGTGATTGATCATGTGTAGTTGGGAGTGATGGTTGTAAGTCATTTGCTGAGATGGGTATTTATAGAGGCATGCCTGAATAACATGGAGCTGCCAACGAGGCAGTTCCATCCGTGAAACCGGCTTTATTTTTTCGTCATTGCAGCAAACGGGCAACAGCGGTCTTTCAGCATTTGTGCACATATGCTTAATCCCACCTAATCCCTCTTATTGACACTACTGTTTCCAAGTAAAAACGGTTCATCATGGGCCGTCTAATTATTCCACTGTAGATAAACTTAAGCATTTCGAACTATTTTCAACTTGGGATCCAAAGCATTACAAAAAACCATATTGCACTGCACAATAAGCATTGCTAGATTAAATAGCAGTAAGCAACAAGCCTGATTAATTACCGCCTAACCAATGCGTCCCCTATTACTCTGCTTGCAGCGAGAACCCGCTAACATGAGCCAGCGAATACTGATCCTGCAGGGCCACCCCGATGCCAGTAAGACGCACCTTTGCCACTCTTTTGCTAAACACTACTGTGAAAGCGCCCAGGCCAAGAGCCATGAGGTGCGTCTGATTGAGCTCGCCTCCTTGGACTTTCCTCTTCTGCGCAGCCAGCAGGAGTGGCAAACGGCACCTCTTCCACCTTCCCTGACGGCGGCGCAGGAGTCCATCGGCTGGTGCCAACACCTAGTGCTAATCTTTCCTCTGTGGCTTGGCGACATGCCGGCTCTGGTCAAAGCATTCTTGGAACAATCGCTACGCCCAGGCTTTGCCTTCGAATACGTGGCTGGCAATCCGATGGGGAAAAAGGGACTGACCGGACGCTCAGCTCGAATAGTGGTGACCATGGGCATGCCAGCGGTTATCTATCGTCATCTCTATCGGGCTCACAGCGTCAAATCGCTGGAGCGCAACATCCTCGGCTTTGTTGGCTTCTCTCCCGTTCGTGAGACGCTGATCGGTGGTGTAGAAACAATGAGTGATAAGAAACGCAACGAGTGGTTCCGTAAGCTGCAGGAGCTCGGGTCTGAAGCCAAATAGACCGGCAGTGGAAATTTCTCTTCTCGAAGCCTTAAGCATCACTGGCCACTCAATAGCTTTTTGATGACCAACGAGTATGTATGAGGACGCTGTCTTTGGAGAAATCCATTAACCTGGCGAATTACAAAGCACCGGGGCATCAGGCGAAGTGGTTTTGTGTCAGAGGATTCCGTGATGGAAAACAAGAGTAATGATAAAAATAAACTGCCCCAGTTGCTGCATGATGAACTTCCCTCTGAACATGAAGACCCGCTGATTCGGCGCTTGCACCTGGTTATCCGTTTTACCGTCAAAGTATTGGCAGTGCTGATGGTGCTGGTAATTATCTGGAGCGTATTTGACGTCGTATACGTCCTTTACAGCAAATTTATCGCACCACCTTTTTTTCTGTTTGAAGTGAAAGACTTCTTTGTTATTTTCGGTGCCTTTATGGTGGTACTGATTGCTGTTGAGATATTTATCAATATCCGACTGTATCTGGGAACCAACATTTTGCCGATTAGGCTAGTAGTCGCCACAGCTCTGATGGCCATAGCCAGAAAGGTTATCATACTGGACATTAACGTGGTTACTCCCGTAGAGATGCTAGGCATAGCAGCCATCGTACTTTCACTCGGCATCACTCACTGGCTGGTAGGCAAGCCAAGCAGCCACTGAAAAGTGGCTGCGAAAATATGCGTTAAGGTGAATTACTGCACTAGGAATGGAATGACTTCTTGATGAGGTGCAAATTACTTGGTAATCCCCACGAGCCATCGTGATGCACCAAAAAACGCATCGACCTGTCCAGTTCGAAATAACTGAGCAAACGCGTATTGCAATTATGGAATGGATACAGCTTGCTCAACTTAGAAACGAAGACTTCTTGTTTCCCCGCCGCATCAATAGCGCAAAGCATCTTTCAACACGCCAATATGCCCGTATCATGAAAGCATGGGTTACCTAAATAGGTTTAGATGCGTCAGTGTATGGCACGCACACGATGCGCCGCACCAAAGCGTATTCACTTTGGAGTGAAGCTGAAAGAACAGCCTTCTTCGAGTGGTTAGCAAAAAAACCCCGAAGCTGGTGATGTTATCCTAGGATCAGGTGGGTGCCGAAAGGTGCATTGGAAGCTGCAGGGTAAAGGGAAAGTGGCGGCGTACGTGTCATTAATTACAACTGCTTACCGTATGGAAAGAGTTGGCCGTTGGTGATATATGCTAAATCAGTACGTGGGAAGATCCCCTCTCACATCCTCAAGCAGATTAAAGAGGAGATTGAAGATGCAAACTGATGACTTTATGACCGGTGAAGAGCTTGGCAATACGCTGCTAGCATCCGTTCGCCAAATGAAGCAAGGCAAAGCAGCTCGCGAGACGCAAGTAGAAGTACCCAAGGCCGCAGAAATTCTGCCATCGCATGGGGGGCTCTCAAGGTGAGTTTGCTAAGCTGCTGGACGTAAGCCTTGGCACGCTTCGTGGTTGGGAACAAGGCCGCCGTGTACCTACCGGCACTGCACGTACACTGCTACGAGTCGCTGAAAAACACCCTGAAGCGCTGACTGATCTCTCTTAATGAGGTTAGGAAATCGCGGTATGAACCACGCCTGGGCAGAGGTAATTCAGAATTCCCAGACACATTCTGAACACAGTGAAAGACCGGTGCATTCTATGGAAAGGCTATTAGGCAGCAATCGCAAGGCCTAAAAACTAAAAAAGCCCCGTAAAAACGGGGCTTTAGAAGATAAGGTGGCGGAGGGACAGGGATTCGAACCCTGGATAGGCTATTAACCTATGCCGGTTTTCAAGACACCGAAGCCATGCCGATGATTAATTTAACCAACTGATATATATAGAGTTATCTGCTGGGTGCAACGTGATTTAGCCATAGCAACGGCGCATAACGTGCTGTTCATCACGTCAGCAAAGGTGACGCGCTCACAATCTCATCACAGAGCTTTCAGGCAGCCGCACTGCCTGAGCGTTCTGCCTGCCTCCTTCCTCGCATTACACCTACCCTGCTATCCTGAATAAAAAATTCAGGAGCCCTCATGGAAACCCCCGCCGAATACTTCCGTAGAAAACTCACCGATGAAGAGCTGATCACACGCCTGCGCGACCGGCCCAACCTTCGCGTGCGCAGAGAAGCGGCTGCACGGCTTGAGGAGCTGACCGGCATCAGTGTGCCGAAGCCTCCCTTTATCGAGCGCCTGGACGATCTGGCCGATGAGCGACGAAACCGAGGCCAGTAGATACCGCGCCACGCTTTGGCGAAAAGCGCTGGAGCGCCGTGGCTGGAAGAATCTGCGCAAAGGCTTCCCCATGAATATCCTGATCGAGTATCACGTTCTTTATCGTGGGTATCTCTATAGTGGACGGTGCAAGCCTTTAGGGCTGGATAGTAGCGACGCGCTGACGCCAGGCTCTACCCTGTTTCTGTTGCGTCGTACTGATATGATTCTGGAAGGTGTATGGCGGAGAGCACGCGATCAAGGCGCTGAGGTAGGAAGGAAGGCGAGAAGGTTTGATCCTTAAAAAAGCCGCCCGTAGGCGGCTAGTTTGGAATCGTCTATTAGTGGTGGCGGGCAAAGCTCACTGCTTGCCCGTTGATACCCTGAGCAATACCCATCATTTGCTCTAATTTACTAATGCAGCTTGATAGGTGGTGTCGCAAGCTAAGCACTTCTAAACGGCATGCTTCCAGGCTGTGCCCTTCCGCCTCCATTTCTTTGACTAGCCGAAGAGTGGGAGAGTTATACTCCGAATCTATTAGGAATTTAGGCGTGATCAGCAAGCGCCGTGAGTCCATTTGCCGGTGTTTGATGTAGTAGTTCATATCCAGCCAAGCATCGAGATCCAGTACCTTAACCTGCTTGGTTTCAGGTAACGCCTCTGCCTCCAGGAAGTCGCCGCTAAATGAGTATGACTCGACCGCGCCTAACGCCTCGGTATAACGCTCGTCGGGAATCTGGTCATACTTAGCCACACCGAAGCGATCCTTTAAATGCGAGTAGATGCGCTTATACGCTTTCGGGCGCGCTGGCTCGGGGAAATTAAAGCAGCGGCGCCCAACCGCTTTTTGGATGCCGCGCTGGTGGGCTGGGGTAAGAGGGTTTGGTAGGGCCTCATAAGCGGGCCGTGCTTCGGCTTGTTGTAGTTTGCCCATGCGGTAGTCCAAAAACACCTGATTGACTTGAAGCTGAAACTTAGGGCTGATCCAGCCAGCGTAGCTGATGGCTAGGAGTTCGTGGGCAAAGGTGCCGGGAGTTGCCCCGCCATGATAAGCGTGAATAGGGGCAAGACAAGAATTCTTGTCTTGGTCTGAATCGCCAAAGCCTGAATCTGGGCTTTGCTCAGAATGCCCGAAGTGTAAATTTGCACTTTGGGATTTTACCTCGTTGATTAGCTCTTGAGCTTGCTTAGTAGCGATCCAGTAGGAAGGACGTTTTTGCCGCCCAGCCCTGCTAGCTCGATGGATAGCATTCAGGTTGAAACGACCGTGCTCGTCGGTAGTGATCTCATGCCCGGCGATAACGGGGAGTTTATTATCAAAGTTGCAAGTTTGGGGCTTAATAGTAAACTGTTCCATGGTTAAGGAACTCCTGTGCAAAGGGAAGTTTTTAGCTGCGCTGCTGGGCCTGGCCGCCCAGCAGCATTTTGTATAATGCTTGCTCAGATCTTTCGGCACGAATCTTCATTTCGTCCCACGCCAAAGCTCGATATCGAAGCTCGGCGGTAAGTGAGCGGCAATTTTCATCACCCGCGGCGCGGATACGCTCAGCCTCCTCCGGCTTTAAGCGAATCGACGTTGGTGAAGTGGTGGATTTATGCATATGAACACCTCTATGTTTATGCGACTGGCCTTGCATGAACAAATGTAGCTACATATATGTACTTATTCAAGCATAAATTACTACATACGAGGTAAGTTAATGCATCATTCGCCATATGACATGGCTACCCGCTTGAAATTTCTTAGAATTTCATTAGGTATGCATCAAGCAGAATTAGCCGAAAAAGCAGACCTCAGCCAAAGACAAATCTCTCTATACGAAAGTGGCAAGTCTTCACCTCGAGCAAACACAATACAAAGGCTCGCCTTTGTATTGGGAAAATCCAAGGATTGGCTGTTATACGGTGATGACGAATCAGACTTTGAGATAGCCAAGACGCTGGAGCATGGCAAAGACTCTGCACCGAGAAGCATACCTCTAGCCACATGGGCTGAGGCCAGTGCTAAATTCATTGGCCCTAGAGATAGTTATGTGTACGGGCCTAGCTGGATTAGTCACAACGCATTTGCTTTGTTTGTGCACGGCCTAAGCATGGCGCCAGACTACCCGCCCGGCTCTATCATTGTGGTTGATCCAGACATCTCCCCTCAGAGCGGGGATGACGTTGTCGCCTTTCCAGACTTATCCCTTGACGAACCTATGTTTGGCAGACTGTCATTAGAGTCGCATGGAAGGATGGCTCTGGTTCCGCTAAATGCACAGTATCCAGCGACAATAGCTGAAAAATCAGGAAGAGTTATTGGCGTGGTTGTTATGCAGATTTATTACAGGCTGAACCAAAGGCAGAATAACGAGGAGCAATAGCAGGCCCTCGCACTTGCTTACCATAAGAGTTAATCTTTCCGACACCATAGGGCAGCCTGCTCACAGGCTCTAATGAGGAGATAAGCTATGCTCAATGCAGTGAAATTTATCTTATTAGCCCAGTCCTATATTGGTGCTTTTTTCGTGATGTCATGGTGGCATGATGATTTACAGTTCGCGCCTTGGTGGCTTAAAGCGCCCGTGTTTATCGTGGTGTGTGTGTTTATGGTCGCTCCAGTGTTTTGGCTACATCTGGAAGATGAGGAATGGAAAAAAAACAGCCGCCGATTAGAGCGGCTGCAATACCTTGAAAAGAAACACTACTTCTCAGATTGAGTCGTACCTTCGGCCTGGTTGTAAAGCAAGTTAAAAAAGTCCACCTCGCTATCCATAGCTTCCTCGATTTCATCAAGCTGCTCATCGCGTTCTTCGGTTGTAAGCCGATCATCGGCCTCGATGGCGTCGCGAACTTTACGCAGGTCGGTTAATGTTCCTTCAAGATCTTTAGCCATGTCGAACAAACCGATCTTTCCGCCATGCTCATCATAGAAGCTGCGCGCTTCTTCTCTGGGCAGATTGATAAACTCTTCATGCAGTTGCCCTACCTCTGTGCGGCGCTCATAAAACGTTTGAATATCACCATACTCGTTAACCTCTGAACGGAACCGCCCGACAAAGGGTATCCGGTGCGGATCAATGGTCTCTCCGGTTGCGGTGCGCTTAATGCTATCTGCTACTTTCTCAGTAAACGACCAAGCGCCGCCGCCATAGTAGTTAACGACGTGTTGCAATACGTCAGGACTAACGTCAACACCGCCTGAGCGGTACTCGCTACCGCGAGTTAGCTTGTTAATGTACTGCGCAAAATCCTGGTACGCCGATGGCGTAGACCGGAAGGCGAGCGCGCTGTCAGGTTTTGGCGTGCCGAACGGGAAATTCTCTTTGAAGATCACGCGACCAGCAAAGTCTTCATTAACCGCCACCTGGGTAACCGACCCTAGCAATGTAGGTGTCAGGTTTTTCATAACCAGGTTGGACGTGTCTTCTGAATCCTGGAAGCCAATAGGCGAGAAGCTTCCGAGAATGGCTAGCGTCATATTTTTGCTTGCTTCTGTTAGCGATGATTTGCCCGCCATCACCGACTCCGCATACGTGCCTATGTTAGAAAACACGTTATACCCGTATGGCAAGGGGATTCGCACGTAATCTTTGCCGCTCGTCATAATGATCAGGTTGCGCTCTTTAACGTGACTAGGGATCTTGTCATAGAACAGCTCTCCGTCATCATCTTCGTCCGACATCATACGATTGAACATAGCCAGCGCATAACTACCAATCGCCATGCCAACTGCAGATTTCTGGGCTAGGTTCATCCGCCCCCAAATGTTCATGCGGTTTCCGCCTACAGGCGTGTCTTTTACCGTGATCATGGTGCGGGCAACGTTCATAGTGCCCTGGATAGAAGCGTTGGCGAACATATAAGCGGCATTTAGTGCAGTACCCGCCTCACCCCTGCGGTTAAAATTGACCGTCAGATTTTTAGCCAGGCTGGCGGCTTTCTTGCGGCTAATGCCCGACCTGCGCGCATTCACATAAGCCGACAAGCGTACCGCGTTCTCAACCGAGCCGTTCATATTTTCCACGAAGTCAGCCACCGCTTTTTTTGTTTTCAGCATATTGCCCAAGGTGCCGCCATTCGCGCGCCCCATGATGCTTTTGATTTCTTTAGCCTGTCCGGCTAAATCTTTCATATCGAAGTAGCCTGTTTTAGCTCCATCCTCGATAAATTCATCAAACCAGCGATCCCACTCGGTGTTTCGCTGCGCACCAGGGCTTGTTAGCCCCCGGTAAGCGGCTTTCATTGCACGCGGAACATCTCTGGCTGTTTGCCTAGCCATCTTCTTGCCTTTTATCTTGCCGTCGTCGCGCGTTTGCTCGGCGGCAATGTTGAGCAAGGCCGTCTGAATATCGCGGGCAAAATTGGTTGTCATGAATTCAGGGCTATAGCTGGTCATCATTGCGGATAGCGCGCGCGTTCCAGCCGCAGCGGTGCGCACAAGCATATTATTCTGCTCTGGGCCGACATTACGCATCGCGTTAAGCAAACGCTGGTCGTTGATCTTGATATAGAACGTGCGACCCGCTTTCTTGGTTTTAAAGTAGCGCTCATTCATTTCCATTGCTACGGGGCGATCTACCACTTCAATGCGCTTTTCACCGGTGTCAGGGTCGACTTTTTCAACTTTAGTGCGCTGAGTGTCCGGGTTGCTGTTGGTAAATACTTGCCATAAAGCAGGATTAGGATTGTCTGTGATGAGCGAAAGCAGAGCATTACCTACTTCATTTTTACGCTTACGGATAACTGATTCGGTTGTATCAACAATCGCTTGCGTAGATGGTGAAGCTGCTTTAGAAAGGCGGCCAAGCGCTGTTTTAGTTTCTCGACCGCTAATTTCATAGCCGCGCCCTGATCGCATCCGCCCAGATCCATCTTGACCTACCGGAATATCCTCGTCATTCGCCCAACCTTTTAACGGCACGTAGTAGTCATAGCTTGCATCCCAGGCGTCAAGTGTTTCATTGCTCTCAAGGCCGCCTTCGCGGATTATTTCGCGGCGATGAGCCAGCATGTCATCCACTATTGCAGCAAGGCGTTCCAGTCGCAGCCTTTTGCCACTAGTTTCAGCCTCTTGCATAATGGCGGCGGCTTCAGCATTAGTCATGCCTGAGCCGCCGTCTGCGTACTTGGAATCATTAGGATTGCGTTCGGCAATCCGGGCGTTTCGCTCTGGCGCGTGGCGGGCATAGAGGTAGGCGTCTAACTCTTCCTGCTGAATGCCGCGAATCGCCATTTGTTTCGCTAGCTTCTCGACGTAATTGCGGCTTAGCTCATTCAGATCGCGCTCTGTTTTTCCGTGGAACAACTCTTCCGCCAAGTAAACATCATTATCTTCATTGATATTTCCGCCTGCTTTTTTAATAGCATCCTGAGTGATTTTTAATCGATTCATTTTGTCTGCCATCTTTCTAAGGGCAGCTTGCTTTAGCGACTCATCCGGCAGAGAAAAGTTAGTGCTGTCATTTGGGTCAAAATTTCCGCCGGGAGGAGTGGACATGGAGAATCGTATGTCCGCATCAGTCCCGCCCTGCGCGCTTACTTGTTGGTCGCTTAACCATTTACGGGATTGCCTGGAAAGCGCCATAACATCGGCATCAGTCCATTTCATTTTAGGAAAGAGGCGGCGCAGTAGCTCGCGGACTTTCGCCACAGCACGCTTAACCGGGCTAGGGCTCCAGCCTTTCTCAGTCAGATGTGCGATCATCTCTTCAGCAATCGTCAACTGATGCTCTGGATTGCTTTGATCAAGGAAGGGATAGCTTTCAAGCACCTCATTAAGTGCCTCTCTCCCGCGCTTATCCATAGGTAGTGTTCGATACACCTGCCGCATTACCGGCTTCAGCTCTTCCCCTAACACGCCTCTAATTCCCTTATGGCCAACGGCTTCATGTATCGCTGTTTTTATCCCGTCCTGCACGCTATCAACGTTATCAGCAATCACGTAAAGTTTATCGCCCACATACAGGCCGCGCACATCCTTGGGATTCACGCCCTGCATGGCCATCATTAAAAGTGACTGCGTGGGCAAGTCAGTGGTCGACTGGATCACAGTAACATCGGCCAATTCAGGCGAGCCCGCCAAGGCCTCCTCTATGTCCTTGCGGTTTACAAGACGTGAGTCGCCCTGGCTGACAGAATATCTTTGATCTTCCGGCTGCTGGCTTGACTCGGTTTCAGCGCTAGCTGATGAACTCATCTCATCAGATACCGGAGCATTAGCATCGGTTTGGCTTGCTGCAGTCTCTGAGGTGCTTGGCTTAACGACCTCAGCAATAGGCGCCTTAGTGCGCCGAGATGCCGACGTCCACTCACCCTGACTAATAAGTACCGAACTGCCACGCTCTACATTCGTGGCCTGAAGCGTGCCGTCCTTGTTGATGGAGTCGATGGTGTAGGCGTTACCCGCCTTGGAGTAACCAACATCGGTCAATAGGTTGATCGTATCGCCAATGGTTGCGCCGCCGAAAGCGTCGCTTACGCGCTGCTGGCGAGGCGTTAGCGTCGCAGGCTTGCGTGACTTAGTGGGTTTGGATGCTGGGCGTGGCGCACTGGGCGCAGGAGCGGCTGGTTCGCCCTGGGCCTGAGTGGGCTGGGTTTCCTCGGGTTTAGGTGAGGATTGACTTGGCTCAGGAGCATTGTCCATCGCCACGCCTTGGCTAGCAGATTGCTGACCTGCTGGTTGAGCGGCGTCCAATTCGGTATTCATCGATGTCGTGAATCCCCACCCACCCTCTACTTCAACAGGTGTGGCATTCGGTGTTTCGCGAAAGCGCTTAGATAGCTCAGCGGCACGGCGCGTCTGAAAAGGCTTTCCGTCAGGTTTAAGGGTAGGTGCTGGCTGTGCCGCGGGCTCTGGCGCTGCCTCGGCAGCGGCCGCCTGCTGGCTTTCCTCTGGCGTCGCAGCCGGGCTTACGTCATCTTCAAAAACATAGTTATTGGGCGCGTCCTCAAATGACACCAATCTACGCCCTGCCGTTGGATGCGTAATAACATCGGCTATTGTGTGAGGCTGGCCGTTATGAACCACCTGCATGCCGGTTGCTATTTCGTCAACGGGCGATTGTTCGCGACCGGTTTCCACGGGCTTGGGCTGGGCCTGAATATCTCCGTAAGGCTTGTCTGTCGCTCCTTCCCGCGTCCACGTTTTTAGCTCGTCAACGGACATTTCATTGATGCTGCCCAGCCCGTTCCAGCCCTCATCATAGTTGGCTAGATACCCCTGGCGCGCTTGCTCCAGTGAATCGAAGCCGAGCATGATTTTGGCTTCATCATAGGTGCCGTCTGCATTGATCTGGTCAATGATATAAGCGCGCTGTGAGCCAGGATTATCGCCAATAAATACATCAAGGTTATCGCCATCAGCGGCTTTGGTGCCTTTGATGTCGCCGTAATGGTGAGCCATGCTGCTTTCCCACGGGCGACCTTCCGGATCCGTGCCGCGGCGCGTAGAGCCCTTGGGGTTTTCAATAGCTATATCGAAACCGTTAAGCTGGATTTTGCCTTTCCGGTAGTTGCCCGCCTCCGCCTGAGCTGGCGTAGGCTCGGGATTCGTCTCCATGGCAGCGCGTTCGATGTCGGCAACTGCATCCACACCTATATCGGCTTCCGCCGCTAGATCGCTGGCGTTGATTTCCGCAACGGCAGGCTCAGGCACTACCGAATCCTGCACAGCGGCCGCTTCTGATTGCTGGCCGTCAATATCAATGGTGGTGTCCGGCAGGTTGGCATTGGGATCATAGTCCGCAATACCGTCTTCTGCGGCTTGCTCACGCCATGCGTTTTCCCACTCTGCATTGCCGTCTTCGCTATTCTGTGCCTGACTGGCCTCGGTTGTTGAGTCGGGCGCATTTAGCCGATCCATTACACGCGTGAACCGCTCGGAAGCGCTTTGCAGCTGCTCACGAATGGGCGTAAGGGCTTCGCTATCATTGCGTGCACGCGCCATGGTTTCGGCTTCGAGCGCGGCTGAAACCTCGCCACTAACAGCGTCTAGCTCAGCAACGGCGTCACTATCGCCACGCTCTTCAGCCGCCGCACGCAGAGCCTTAAACGCATCGCCGTAGCTGATTGAGTCACGCACCTCGCGCTCAGCGGAAGAAAGCTCGAAGCGAGGTTTGGCAATTAGCTCGGCAGCGGTGCCTACCGCCTCAATATTGGCGGTTTCAGCTTCGGGAGAAGGGGCCGCACCTTCAGCGGGCGCACTCGGTTCAACAGGGGATGGGGCTGTTTCTGTCTCCCCGCCTCCCTGCTGGTTGTTGCCGCTCAACTCCATGACGGCAGTGCCGCCGCGCACTGCCCCGCCTGTGGGCGCGCCCACAATTACACCACCGGCAGCACGACGACCGGCGGTCACCGGATCCCATCCCGACTCAGTGCCTACGGATTCGCCCGCGTACTCAATGCCGCCCTCTTGAATCGCTTCCGTAACGCCCTCCGTACCGGCAGCCCGACCAATGGCGCCAGGGATTTGACGCGCACTGGTCACCGCATTTTTCCCGCCTGGCAACAAGCGGCTGAGCGCAAAGCGATCCAGCAGCACCGAGGCGGCGGCCGTGGGGCCAGATACTGCATAGTCGCGACCCTCTGGCATCCCTTCGCGGCCATCGTTTGTAACGCGGGCCTCGCCAATTTCTTGTGTGCGTGCTGCCAGATACGCTGGCAAGTTGACCACTAGTGCCGCCATGTCGGCCAGTGCCGCCGGGCCTTGTTCTGCAGCAGCGCCTGCGAGTGTTTTAAGGCTTGGCTCATCCAGAGCGCGATCAATCGTGTAGTTAGGCTGGTAGCCTAAGCCAATGTCTTCAACCGCTTGTCCTGTATCGATAAGTCCGGTGCTGGTGTCCTCTGGCTTGGCGCGCATGGTGAAGTCTAGGCCGAAGCCGCCTAACGCAATGTCTGGCTCGTACCCACGCTCACGCATCTCGTCTACGCTGCCACCAATCACACCGGGATTGATGCCTCCAAGCGCGTCAGTAATCGCCTGCTCTCCACGGTCTGCTGTGTTGCCCACGAACTGCAGCGCGTTGCCCGCCAAATCAAGGCCGCGCTCGCCTGCGTTGCGTAGCGCATTGCTCGCCAGATTTGGAGTATCTGCTGGGCTTTCTTCAGCGCTAGGCTTTTTATCGCGCTCTCCGAAAACGTCCGCCTCAGTACGGGTAAAGAATTGCCCTTGTACATCTGCCCGTAGTGACTCAGGCACTTCAGGCTCAATAGCGCGGCGATAGAACTCGCCTCGCACACGCTGCTTTGTTTGCCAATCAGCGGCTTGGAAATCGGGATCGTTGGCAATATCCGTCCATTTTGGCGGGGTACGATTTTCGGCGGCGTTCACACGCGGCTCCTTCGTGGTTAGAAGTACTTGTTCAAAATAGCGGCAGCCGGATCTTCCTCAGACGCTTCGCTAGGCGATGGACCAGGCATTAAGCCGCGCTCTCGCTGAGATGGCAGTTCACCGCCATTGTCTTGCGCCGGTGGCGGAGATACGCGAGGCGCTGGGGCGGGTGCTGGCTGCCGGTTAAACGCCCTTTGCTCAAGTTCCGGAATACGAGCGCGAATTTCCTTAGCCTTTTCTTCGTAGAATTCAATCTCTTCTGTACTCAAGCTATTACGCACAGCGCGATCATTGAGGGTCTCCATAATCCCATCTAACTGATCGCGCTCGTAGTCCAGCTCATCCCGCGCATTTGCTGCGGTGTTATTTTGCCCGGCCCTTGCCCGCACGACCTCATAAGCTTCTGCAAAGGTGTCATAAACACCACGCGTAACGAGCTCTTCTGCCTCCTGAATACGGCTAGGCGCTCTACCGCTTCCGGCTCTTGCTTGCGGCGCGCGGCCAAGCACCTGTTTGGTTTCACCGGTTCTGGAATTGCGCTGCAGTATCGACCCGCCGGGGCCTTCCACTTGCTCCCACCGTTCATTGCTGTCGCCACGCAGCAGGCCAAGCACTTGCGTTGCGCGCTGCTGGGCTTCCGGTGAGCGCATGGTGTTGCGGAGCATCCGCATCCCTTGGACTTGCTCGACCAGCTTTTCAACCGGCACGTACTTCACCAAGTCATCGTCGGCGGTGCCGCGACCCTCGGTCATCGGCGCGCGGTAGGTATTGCCGTCTTCGCCCACCACCTCAAGCTCAAGCGCTACGCTCTGGCCATCGGGTGCCGGGTACATGCCGACCACACGCTTTTGCCCACCGTCACCACGGTTAATCTCGGCGCCAAACATCTGGTTAAGCGCTGCCAGGCTTTCAGGGTCGTTGGCATCGACTGAGGTATTGGGGTCGATCACAGACATAGCCTGGTTAATTGAGTTGTCGGTCTCGGGGTCGAGCGCCGACCAGAACTTGGGGTATTTGCGCAGCGTTTCCAGCTCGTCTTCGCCAACCTCCATGCCTGAGCCGATCTTGCCGAGCGTGAACTGAATGTTTTCCATATCACGCTGACGCGTCACGTCTTCCTGCTGTGTATCGAACTGCTCGCGTTGCATGTCCATGCGCTCTTGCTGCATGCCCATTTGCTGATCGGCGCGCTCATCCGCCTTTTGGCCGCGCTGGTGTTGGCTCATCACCTGAAAGCCAGACAGAAAGCCATCTCCTAGGCCACGCGTGTCTAATCCTGCCATGTTCGTCTCCTAGAAAATTGAGCTGGCCAAGAAGCCAACGCCTGCGCCAATAGCGGCACCCACCGGCCCGCCTGCCATCATGCCAATGCCAGCACCGGTACCGACGGCTCCCATCGTCTGGGTGCGCTCAGCCTGCTGCATCTGGTCTTCTTGCATCTTGGCTTGCCGTTGCTGTCCGGCTAGATCGCTCAGCCCTTGCATGGCCTCGCCTTCCATTTGCTGACGCAGCCCTAGTAATCCGTAGCTCATTGGTTCATCACTCGGTCGGGAATGTTGGAGAGGCCCATGCCACCGGCGAGAATGGATTGCTGACGATCGTGGGCCGAAATGCGCGCCTCATTGCCTGCGCTGACCATCGAGGCGCTGCGCTCGATGCTCGTGCGGCGTTCCTCGGCTGCTTTCTGCTGAGGAGTCTGTGTGACGCCATACGATTGCCGCTGCTGGGCAAGCCCTTGCTGACTGTTATCGTAGGCCAAACCCACCGCATTACTGGCATTCGTGGCAGCGGCGCCGGGGGCATTGTTGTCCTGGGCAACGCGGGCCAGCTCGTCTACGTAGGGCGCGAAGCGGTTCTTCCAATCTGCCCATTGGGCGCGGTTGAGCTGACCTAATAGCGCCGACGCGCCTTGGTCACCGCGCATTGCCTGGTTGGGATCTACCCGGGTCTGTGCGACTTCCGAAGGCGCGTAGTTGATTTGGCCTAGCGTGGGCTGATATTGCATAGCGCTATACCCCACCTGTGTTTACTTGGTCGTAGAGATTCAAGCCTTGAGGCTGGCTGGGCTGGTTGAGGTAGTTCGCGGTACCGGCGCCCGCGACCTGGCCAAGAAGCTGCAGGTTGGCGCTGCGTCGGTTGAATTGAGTAGCCGCAGACTGCCGTGCATCCTGCGCCGACTGCGCGGCGACGCCCGCAAGCCCGGCTTGAGCTTGGCCGCTTTCGCCTTGGCCGATAGCAACAATGTTTTGCAGGCCTTGAATCTGCTGATTCTCTTGCTCGAATTGGGCGCGCCCCAACGTCTCACCCCCGGCACTGGCACCACCCAACGCAATATCGCTCATAGCCGTTTGGTAGCGGCCGCTAGAAGGATCGACACCTGATTGACCTAACTGCATGCCCACTTGTTGACTCGCATCGCTTACTGCCTGCTGCTGGCTTTGCAGCGTACGGCCTGCGATGTAGCTCATGTTGGCATCGCTGGTCATATCGCCCACGCTTTCCATGTAGGCGTTCTCAATCGGCGCCAAGTTCTCCTGGGCATAGTTCCACTTTTCTGCCGCCACCTCGGCAAGCTGGCGTTGCTCAGGCGTGTCCTTGATTTTGCTGCTACCGCCTCCGCCACCGCTCATAGGTCGACTTCCTTTTTAACGGGCTCTGCTGGCTGAGCAAAGCCATTTAAGTAAGCTTCAAGCGAGTCTTCGTGGAAATGGTCGCGAATAGAAAGGCTGACTTTGTTCATCCACTCATAGCCACCAATCAGATAGGCGCACTGAGTCACCATGCCGGTCAGCTGGTCACGGAGCACAAAGGCCAGGGTTTTGTAGTGGTAGCTGTCCGAACGCTCCAGGCACGCACTATCACGCCAGTCCTGTAGGGCGCTGGCCATGAGCGGTCGAAGGTAGGGTTCGTGTTGACGATAGAAGGGGTTGGCGGGCAGCTCGATCAGCGCTTCCCAGAACGTACGAATCAGCACGGCATCGGTCACCGGCTTATCTTTATCGATTAGGTCGTCAAGGGTTTGGGATATACGAAACAGCATCTCGCAAAAGCTGGCAGCCGCTTCGTTATTCTGCAATACGCTACGCAAAAACGTAGCTTCATTCTGGCGGGGCATGGCGCACCTCACGGTGGGCAAATTAAAGGGTTATTGTAGCAGGGTTAGCTCTTGTCTGAAGGCTTTTACCACCTGGTGCATAGCGGCTGGCGTAGACGCGCTGCGCACGTCCGACTTCGCCTTGATGCGCTTTACTTCTACGATGTGAATATAATTTTCCCAGGCGTCTCGTTTGCTCACAACAGCAGCAGCTACCTCAGCGACGTCGGCGCCGATGGCTACCGCCTCTGCTTCAATCAGTGAGCCATGACCCTGTATAGCTTCGGTCAGTTTACGCTGGTAGACCACTTCTTGAGCAGGGTCTATGCTGCGAACCTCGGCGGCGGCGGCATCAATCAACGACAGATAGCGAGCTTCAGCATCGGCGCGGCTCTTGAACGTGCTTGCGTTAAGCGTCGCCAACTACCACCTCCAAGGTGTCATCTAGATACTCAACGTGGCCGCTGAGCGTGATTGCATACGTGCCGGGCACGTCATACGTAATCACTAGCGGGGCATCATCGGTCTCAGTGTTCGTGCCATTGGTTTCAACGCTCATCCCCGCGGGCAAGCCGGTGAGAGTGACGGTTAAGCCCCCCGTTGTTAGCTCAAATTCCAACCCGCGTTTTAGCTGAATTTCGCCGGTGGCGACGTCGACGTAGTGAGTGACGTCATTGACGGTTTCATCGCACCGTACGTAGAGGTATGGGCCCGTTGTCACGCCACGAATACGTCCGTCAGACATCGCAAGCGCGTAAAAATAAAGATCGTCTTCCATTGATCACCTCAGGGTTGCCATTAGCCCCAGAGAACGCCCTTCGATGCGTACGCTGTAGCCAATAATATGCACAGTAAAAATAGATATGCCGGAATTAAGGCCGCCTACATGGGCATTGATCGAGTTAGGCCCGATACCGCCGGGTCGAATAACGACAAGCACACCATTCCGACGAACCTCAATGCGATAATTAGCACTGACACCACCAACCGAGTACGCGCCAAATGAAACAGATACAAGAACGTTGGCACCGCTTGCGCTTACAACAGCACGCAGTATTTCAATACTGGTTTCTGTGCTGGGTATCTGTATCACACCAGATTCGGCAGTTGAGACCGGGATGGTGACTGCCTGCCCTTTGATTTGCAGCGTGTCCACATACGCATCTCCTGTGAAAATCTTGTTACCGTCGATGCGGGTAGACGTTGGCCGCGTCCAGTCGTTAACACGAAGGTGAGCAGAGTTAGCGCGCTCTAGCACGATGGGCGCCGTAGAGCCGGATAGCTCTTCGTAGTTAAGCCCGTTTTTTTCAGCTAGCGCACCCGCACCCGACACATTGCCTATATTGACCGTGCCGTTGAACTGCCCTTGATTGAACTCAACGTTTCCGTTTTGAAGTATTCTCCAGCCGCTTGACCCTGTAACGAAGTTACCGGACTGCACATTGCCGTAAAACCTAGCCGCCTCGGCAACACTGAGGTTATCTACATCAATGGCGTCGGCGCGTATTAACCCACCCACGGTGGTCACCGGCGTACCGTCGTTCAAGAACAGCTTGCCGATAGTGATAGGGCCTAGCTGGCCTTCTTGAATGGAGCCGTTTCGAACAAAGGCTGTATCAATATAAACGGTTCCGCCCTGCACTATAAAAGGCTTACGCTTATCGCTGTTTGTGCGTCCTATCCAAAAACGGTCAACGTCAAAACCTGCGTCGACCTGGGTGCCATCGTTATAGACGCCAAAACCACCAACCAGCCCGTTAACCTGAACCTGTGCCGTATAGCGCGCACCGATGGCCACCAGCTCACCATCCACGCGCTCAATCTGAGTGTTCATGGTGGTTTGTACGCTTGCTACATCCTCTTCAAGGCTCGATTGCACGGTATTGATTTGCGAGGCTTGGCTGGTTATGCGGCCATCTAGCCGCGACACTTCCGTCTGCGCTTCTTGCCTAACGACCGCAATACCCGTATCAAGCTCTGACTGTAGCGTTGTCACCCTGCTGCTGAGTGCTTGGTCTTTGCTTGCCAGTAGGTTGATTTCATCTTCGAATGCAGCTTGGGCATCGCCTAGCGCTACTTGAATGCCGTCGATCCTCTGCGCCGTTGCTTGAGCGTCGGTCGAGCGTACTTCCTCTAGGCCGTAAAACGTCGCAGACGAAGCGCCACGCGAAGCGGACATCACGCGCTGAATAGATGCTAGCAGTTCGTCTTCTGCTGCCCTGGCACGAGACTCATCTGTGATGAGCACAACGTCATCACCTACGGCCGCCATAAGACCCTGAACATCCGTCGCCACCGCCTCGACCGCCGACGACCACGCCTCACGCTCTGCAACGATGTCGGCTGTATTCGTCTCCGTCTGAGCTGTTAGCGTCGTAATACTGCTAGCCAGCGCATCGTATTGCGTGGATCGGGTTTCAGTTTCTTGCTCAATGGAGGCCGTGTTTTCATCAAGGCGGGATAGAAATGCCTGCAACTCGCTGGCGACAGCCTGCTCTTGGTCGACCAGGGCTTGCTGGATCTGCTCAATGGCTGCCGTCACTTCCGGAATATCTGTTTCTGCAAAAGTGGCCAGCGCGCGATCTACCTTTACGCCCCCACCACCACCGGAGGTATCCCCCCAAATGGCAATGGCATGTTCTTCACCACCAGAGCCTGCAGGAACATCAATCACGACATCAAAGAAAGACCACTCAGCGGTGGGTGTGAATCGATACCACTGAGAAGCCTGCCCTGCGATTTGGTAGGCCAAAGCAAACTCGGCGGATGCTTCCGTCGCGGGGCGCTCGGCGTAAACGGCTAACCGTATTTGATTACCTGCAAACTCAGCAGCGGTGGCGGGTGCAATGACGCGACGCACGCCGCCCGTATTTGGGTTTGCTGTGCTTGTCGATGTGACTAGTGCCGATTGCAGCCCGCTGTGCACATCGCCAGTAACCGCGCTAATGGTGCTGCCGCTGGCGGCACTCCAGGCATCATAATCGGCGCCTGGCTCGAAGCCGGAATTAAACGATGGGCGCGAATCTAGTCGCGCTGACAGCACGCCGACTTGCGTTGCTAATGAGCTGTATTGATTTATCCGTATCTGCCGCTCGTCAAGAATCAGCGCCTGATTATCTTCAAAGCTGCCGAACAACTGGTCTATCTGTGTGGCAAACACCTCGTTGTCGTTGATGCGCACCTGCGCCATGGAATAAATAGATGCGGCGTTAGCATCATAGGTAGCCGCCATTACGTTTTGCTGCAAAGCCAGCAAGCCATCCTCTAGCTCAAGCTGCTCTACCGCTTGTGTAATAGCTGTCGTCCGGTTTTCTGTTTCGGCCTGAATCGCTTGCGCACGCGCCTGAGCCTCAAACGTGAGCGCTTCAAGACGCTCGCTACGCTCTTCGTCAAGCGCCGCTATACGATCCTCACGCTCGGCCGCTATCCGGTTTGCTACCGTGCCGTCCAGCGACTCCGGGCCGTTAAGCGTTTCCGATATAGTGCCGATTCTCTCAATTTCTTCCTTGAGCGATTGAGCCAATACGTCGGCATCGATCTCGCCGGTTAGCAACTCAATCACATACCCAAGGTCGGCGATAGGCGCCGCATAGGTGCCATTCGGGCTATTGGGCGGGCCTTCTATATCAGCAACTGATGTAAACGTAATCCAGTAGTAATATCCCTTTAGCTTTGTCGGGTCGTCGGGATCGATAGCGTCATCGCGCACGTAATCGGTATAGAAGCCACCGGCTTCGCGGCCAATAACCTCTGCGTTTGCAAAGTTATCTTCTTCATTCCGAAAAATATTGGTGAACGCATGGTTTCGGTATTGCTGACCCGGTATTGTCCAGCTCAGGTTAATCATGCCGTAAAAGCCGCCCTGGGCGTCAAAACCGGCCGGCGCGGGAGGGATACTCAAATCAGGCGCTGGTGGCAAAGTACCAGAGTCGAGGTTTCCATCCTGCCCCGGGGGCATGCCAGGCTTTAATCGACCAATACCACTATCAAGTAGATCCCTTAGCGTAACCTTGCGGTCGAGCGGATCGCCTCGCACGCCTTCACCGGTTTCCAGTATCTCGGTCATGGCGGCAATGAGGGGGCGTAGCTCGCTCGGCGCCTTGGGCGGCACTGGCGGTAATGTCCGACGGCGTCGGTTCATGGGCACCTCACGGTGAGCCAAAAAGGATTAAATCAATTCGCTAGGCGATGTCGCGATCTGTATGGACTGCACTTCATTAGTGCCTTGTATCTCTAATTCCCAGTCACGGCAGAGCGTGTAACCCGCGGGGAGGCGGAACATACTCGGGCTATCAATCTCGTCATCAAGCACTGTGTTTTGATCGGCTCGAAGGATTAACCTCACAGGGTACTGGGAGGCGATCAGCTTGCCGCAGGTAAACCCGGCGCCGCCGGGCGGCACTTCATGCAGGCGCGACCTCCAAGTGAAGGTCATTAGCTCGCCGTCACCCCAAACCTTGATAACGTTATTCTGGATGATGTAAAGCTTGCCCGCCGCAATGTCGTAATACCCGCCACTTGCATTGATGTCGAGGAACTCGACGCCTTCGCCTGGCGTGAACACCATGCAGCCTCCGTTATAAAACGCTAGGTAGCGCCCGTCGTAGCGATAGGCGTGCATTGTGCCGGGGTTAAGCGCCTGCCATTGTTCTTTGCTAAACACCTCGGCGGTCACCACGCGAGCATCACGACCACCGGCCGCGACAAGCCCTTCATGCCCCGCGTAGATAACGTATTCACCCATATCTACCAACGAGCGAGCCGATACGCAGGGCTGATCTACATCGAGCTGCATGGGCGACATCGCCTCTGGGCTAGAGCCGCTAACAAGGTAAGGCTGGCCCTGGGTCGCCACAATCAGGCCTGACGACGTCGCACCAATGGCAACAATATTGTCTTTAAACGCCAGTTGAAAACCCACTGGCCATGCGTGCGGTAGGTACGCCTCGCTAAAGCACAGCGTATTATCGAAGAACCCCGCCAGAATGCCGCCAGGGAGAGCCGTCAAACCCTTTAGGCGAGCATCGGGCATGTCCCACTCAACCGATGGCAGCGAGCGGCCGAGCTGTGCGCTGGTAATGTTGTCCGTGTACTCACTGGCTGACGCGTTCACTTGCGCAACGTACTGGTAAACACCGCCTGACTCTGCGCGATAAATGCGCTTGGCCACAATATCAAAGCTACCGCTGGGGATGCCCGGGAGCATGAGCTCGACCTGCCCGCCCGCAGGCGCACCGCCGACCATGTCCCACCGCTCGATGACATTACTGGGAACACTGGGTGCGCCCTCTTCGCCAAAACCGGATATCAGCGTGACTACATACGAGGTTTCTAGCACGGTAGGCGGCCGCTCGCTAACGGGTGACCGCTCCTCTGGCGCTGAGGCAGACGGCCCGCTACTTGGCGCCGGAACACCTAGCCGATAGCTGCTACCGGGATAGGGAGGCGTGCCGCTCGTGATATCGCTAATGCCGCCCATTTTAGGGAAGCCATCGCCTGTCCAGTAAACGCGGGAGAACGCATCGTTGGCGAGCGGCGATTTCACGACATGCACGTTACGCCCTAACCCCCACGTCAACCAGAAGCCAGCGCCGTCATTACCACTGGGGTAGCGGTAAAGCGTCGACGGATTGGCAACAGACCCCAGCGATTCAACGGCCAGCGCGGCACGCTCAGGCTTTAACGTGCCGCGCTTCAGGTAGACGTTTCGCGCCTGCTGAGCGTTATTCTCTGGCAGTAATCGGGCGTCCAGTATCGGCAACTCGCCGCGAAAGGCGCTGTGTTGGATTTTCAATTTTTCCACCTTTCAGGCATAAAAAAACCGCTTTCGCGGCGGTTCACTCAGACGGTTGCTGGTCTACCAGCTGATAGCGTTTACCTCTTGTTCTGTCTCAGCCGCTCGCACTAGCTTGACCAGCCGCTGTCGCTGCCCAGTGAGCTGCTGAAACTGCGTGAACATATCTGCATTGCCGATGACCGCCACGCACAGCTCTTGCAACGTCTCCTCTCCATCAGCGCCGTTGCGACCCAATAATATGTTATCAAGCACAGTCGTCGCCGGGGGGTCGCCCTGCTGGCCTTCATACCATGCTAAATAAGCGCGGGCCTCGCGGTTCTGCTCAGTCCAGCCTTTCTGCTCAATCTCGGGGTAGTCTTCGATGAGCGGCTGGGCTTGTTCGCTGTAGGAGGCGTTGATCTCTGCGATCTTCGCCGCCTGGGCGTCAGCGAGTTTTTCAGCGGTTGTTTTGGGGGGAATAAACCATGGCTCGCTCATGCTGCTGACTCCTCCTCTAAATCGGGCATTTTAACTGTCCAACCGTTTTCACGCTTAACGTACTCTGCAGCTGGCGGTGCCGATGTTGCGACGATATAGCAGTTGCTGGGGTCGTAGTCGGCTGAGTTGATCCACTCGCTTTCCGCCCAGTCGTGAGAGCCGTTGACCGTGCTGCATTCATACGCTACGCAACACTGGCCAAGGGTGACAAATAACTCTCCATTAATTCGTTCAACATTGTAAATACCGGCAGTGAGCGTTACGTCGCTCCCTGTATAAGTAGCACCCTCTGGAAATACGGAGAGGTCTAGTCCGTTAACAACCTCTCCTGCAACAGCGTATGACTGCGGCGCAGCCCCTTTAGCTAGAAATTTCAAATTCATGATATTTATCCTTTAATACCAGCGCCCAATTGCGCTAGCAGTGTAAGTCTGATTTGTTCGACTTCCAGCTAAAGATATTCCTCCAATTAGACAATCGGAGGCGTTAGCTATTTTTGTAACGCCAAATTGATCTATAGATGTTCGAATCTGAGCATAACAAATGGGTTCTGATACGAATTGCCTCGGGTACGTCCAAGTATTTCCAGTCGCACCGGAACGATAAAAATCACCTGATATTTGTGTGTCAATATTTATTGTGCGGCCTAACGATGAGTGTAATGTACAAATCATTGTTCCGTCGGCGAACTTAACATATTCACCATCGCTATTACTTCCTCTCTCAATGACAGAGCCAGTAGGCACGCCGCCAGATTGAGAAACTGGGCCAAGTAAGTTACCTGTCGTATATACCTCAACAGGCTGCTGAAACGCACCATTGTGTTGCCCTAAAATAAATAACCGATTGGCAACATTTTGAGGAAGGAATAATGCTTTATCGTACAACCCGCTAATTGAGTATTTGCACCAAAGTAAATGACCGTTCACAGCAGCCGGGCTGTTAAGAGCCCCTAGTGAGTAATAAGTTCCAGAGGGTCTACTTTGATAAATATCATCTGTTACTTGAGGTGATGTTCCTTCAGAAGCTAAAGAAAAGAATGGCCCGTCAGCGCCCACAATACCTCTGTCGGTGAAAGCAGAAACGCCTTGCTGAATATCGAGAACTGTATCTCGATCAGGAAACTCGGCAATTAGTTCTGCGCTAGTACCCTGGCGTCGATAAAGCCGCATGTAAGCGCCGCTGCCTGGTACCGAGAAATATTTGCCGTCGTCGGTATTTTGGCGCCCCTCTGTGATCGTCGGGTAGATGTTGTTAAGGCCCATCGCAGCGTCACGAAAGCGCACAACCTCTTCTTGAAGCTTCGCGTTGGTTTGCTCAAGGTTTACAACCGCCTGTTCAAACGACATGCTGCCCCCTAGGTAAATTGGCGCGGCTTAACGCGCGCGCCCTGCTGCTGGCCATAGACAGACAAACGGTAGGCGTCGGTAATGCCCGCCTTAAACAGCGTTTCGTGGTAAGCCGCTTGCTCTACGTTGCGCCACGGCTGAGGTAGAAGCAGTATCCGATGCGTGGCACCGTGACGCAGCGTTTCAAAGTGCTGGTCGCGCAGCTCGTCAGGCAGCACCCCCTCTGCCGTTGGCTTAACGGCAATGCGGGCGGTGAACGCATCGGTTTCGCTTACTCGATGAATCGCGACCTGGCTCGGCGCGGTCTGCTCGTAGTCGCTGCCGGGTGACATCTTGCGCCCATCACGATAAAGGCTCAGCACGCGAACGCAGTAAACATCATCCGGGGCCATAACGGCCCCTTCGCTGCTCACCGGCACGTCGCGCTCTATCCACGCATTGCCGTCCTGGCACAATCGAAACTCTGCCCAGCGAATGGCGTCACGCACGGTCATCAGCGGTGCTTCGGGCACGTCTTGCACCACTGTTTGCAGTAAATCCATTACTGACGCGTCCGCGGCGGATTAGAGGAGTTGTCGGGCGCATTGGGAGAGATAGCTCGGGCTACCTCCACTTTTTGCCCCAGTGACCCCATAAAGGCCTGCATGTGCATCTGTGCGCGGTTAAGGTTCGCCGCGTGCTCGGCGTCCTTGCTATAGGCGCGGTACAGAATGTAATCGGTAATCACCGGCGCATAGCTGTCGTTTAGCCGGATGGTCTCATTACTCAATCCGTCCAAACCTTGCGCGATATCATGCGGGGACGGCGTAGAGGAGTAGATGAGCTCTACCTCGGCACCGGCCGCGGCAGGCGGGTAGACATAAAAATGCGTCGGGTCTTGGTCATCGAACATGTACTGTTCAATATCAATGCTCTCAGCATCGCCGTGCCAGCTTCGCCGCGTGGTATCCAGCGAGCGTCGTGTAGTGACCATGATGCCCATTCGCTGGCTAGCGATAGCCGTATTGCGCACGACGTCAATCAGCCGCATGCCATCGCTGGGGATTTCTTGCCGCGTGCCGGTGACAAGATCCATGCTGGCGTTGATCGCTGACGCATCGGGCTTAATCTGCACAATGGCTTGATAGGCTTCGTTCAACCAGCCAATCAGCTCTTCGTTTGTCCAGCGGGTACCAGCGGCCGTCACTTCCTGCAACACCAACTTGGTATTGCGAATGACGGTGCCTACAGTCGTGACGGCCATGGCTTACACCTCCTTCATGTGACGGCTTTTCGCCAGTGCTGCTGTCCAGGGAAAGGTGCGCCCGTTCTTAATATGCTTGAGCATACGGCCCTGGTACTTGGGCTTTTCAGGCGCTGGCTCATTGCTAGCGTCAGGATCGCCAGCGTCCGGATCTAGCTCGCTTGAAGTAGTGACGCCCTTCTCTGCCAGTCCTTCAGCAGCCTCAAGCAGTTCGGCCCGGATGGTTTCAACGCCTTGGCGTTTATTGATCTCAACGTTCAGTTGAGCAGCCAGCGGTTCAAAGTCATCCTTCGTCACCGCTTCTTCAATTTGCTCAATCAGTGTCTTGCTCATCGCGTGTTACCTCACGGTAAGTAAAACGCCACCCCGGAGGGCGGCGATGTTAGGCGCTTAGGCAGCGCGCTCGGCGTACAGGTGGCCCATGGCGTTGGGGTCGATGACCTCATAGCCAAAGACGTTGAGTCCGCGCACCAACTGACCGAAGTCAGTCGGATTGGGCAGGTTCTCCATTTTAGTCATCTGTGACGCGAAGGTGAGCGCTTTCTTGTGACCGTAGATCACGTTAGTTGCCTGCCGGGTGGTGGTGGCATCGGTGACTTTCGACATGTTGTTGCTGATATACACGTCGAAACGGTCGAGCATGCCAACCTTGCCGTTACGGAATACCGATGTGTTATCACCCATTGCGCTGGCGTCACGTAGGTCGGACTTCTTGAGCATGCCGTTCATCCACGCAGGCAGCACAATCCAGCGCTGATCATCGGGCACGTTCTGCTCATCAAGCACCGAACCGCAATCCACCAGTACATCCAGGATGTTGGTTTTGGAGATGCTCACCGGCGCACCGGCTTCCCCCATGTCGTAACCGCCAGACTCGCGGCCAGCTCCAGAACCGGCGTTCTCGGCAGCGGCATCGGCAAACACATCACCCAAGATCACCTTATCGATGGCGATCTTCATCTGCTGACCAGCGTCGTCCGACCAGTTGTCCATCAACTTGATGTCCGCCTGGTACTCATCGACGTCGTTCACTTCAAAGGCAAAGTACTTCGCCTTATCAATGTGCAGCTCGACCTTGTCGCTAGTGGGTTTCTCGTAGTTGAGGCCGCCACCAATCTCATAGTCACGAATAGTGATTGAGGGCGTGGTGCGGATCATCACCGTGTCGCCCTTGCTTTTAATCTCCCCCTCATAATCCGTGTTGGAAATCTCAGCGAAACAAGTTCGCTGATACAATTTTTCGACCATCTTTCCCGACCAGACCTGCGGGATAAACCCCGGGCTGGAGGTGCTGGAGTAGTCGGGATGACCTGCGTCGCGTGTTGGGCCTGCCATTGGAATAACCTCTTATCGCCTCACGGCGAGGTATCGGAACCGCCAGCCGGGTTAACGAACCCGGCCTTCACGTTGGGCGGCGAATATGTCGGCTTCCAGGCGTTGCGCTTCATCGGCGGCATAGCGGCCAGCGGTCTTGTCACGATAGAACTGGGAAATTTCGGCACCCGTCCACAGCTTCCCGCCTTGAGAACTCGGCGTTGGTGCTGCTTTCGTGGTGCGAGGCTCCACTTGTTCATCGGGTACCGTGCGCTTTTCCGGCGTTTTTGGCGTCGCCTGACTCAGATGGAGCTTGAAAATATCAGCCACCCCTTTCGCGTTTAGGGACTGCTGGGCCTCACTCAGCACTTGCTGATACTGCCTACCCGTTTGGGGATCAAACTTGCTCAGAAACTGCAGGAACGCGGGATCACTATTGATCTGACGAAAACTAGGCACCGCCTGCTCAAGACTCGACCAAAAGCGCGCCTCTGCGTCTTCTCGCTTCTCGGCTGCATCGGCTTCCTTCTCAGCTTCGAGGCGGTCTAAACGGTCTTGCAGCTCTTTGGTGTTGCCTGTTTCGGGCGCGGCGGCATTCTGTTTCGACATGCGTTCAATGAACGTGACCAGGTCTTCGCCAAACGACTCTTTGAACTGGGCGAGCTGGTCGTCACTGATACCGCTGTTATCGGTCACTGGCGCTTGCTTCTCCAGCTCCTGAATACGCCGATCTTTGTCAGCGACCTGCTGCTTTAGCTGTTCGTTCTCTTTGCGCAGCGCCGGTAGCTCACCGTTGTACTTGCCTTGCAGCACTTGAAACCGATGCTGCCAATACAGCGCATCTTGGGTTTGTGGCTTGGGCTCGTCTTTCGGGGCCTCAGCGGATTGCGCACCCTCGGGCTTGGCCGTATCAGCCTGCTTTGTGTCGTCTTGCGGGTTTTGCTCGCTGTCAGGAGCCGGGGCTTTGCCTTCTTCTTCGGCCTCGGGGTTCTCTGGCGCACGATCAAAGTGCTTGGCGGCAGCGGCAGCTTGCGCCTGAACGGACTGGGGTAATGACATTTCAACTCCTATGACGCCTCTCGGCGTGTCTGTGAGCCGGACTTAGCCGGGGTTCACGATTCGGGTAACGGGTTCAACCTGCAGTGTTGAGCGCACCCACAAAAAAACCGCCTCGACAGAAGCGGCTTGCTTGTGAGGCCGGGCAGTGCCCGGCTATTTAAATCGTGTATCGACTACGTCACGCGCGGTTTCTAACTTTTCGATCAAACCTGCCAGGGCGACAGCCTCGCCCTGCTTGCGAGCTAGCTCAAGCGTATCCCGGCATAGCTCCAGGGAGGTTCGACAATCCTCGCGTTGGGACTTGAGCATTTCCAGCAGGCATTTGCCGTCTGGGCTGCTGTTGATTCGCGACAGGGCTTTCCACTGCTGTGCTGTCATGCTGGGCTCTCTGTGTTTCAGCGATTAACTTGGCGATCTCAGCCAGCAGGTGCTGGGCATCAAGCGGCGCCTGCTGCTGGGCGATCTGGGTATCCGCTTGGGTTTCAGCCGCATCGGCACCGTACTTCTGGGCCTGCGCCTGCTTGACCGCCACTTCTGCCTGCCCCTTGGCCTGTTCCAGCTGCTGCTGGGCTTCCATTTGCGCCTGTTGGGCCTGCTGCTTTTGGGCGAGGTTCTGCTCCATCTGCTCTTGCGTCGGGATGAGGCCTGGCATATCCAGCTTCTCTGCGACGCTGTTCAGTAGCTTACGTCGGCCTTCCATGCCCAGTATGCTCATGTCGGTTTCGTTACCGGTGAGCTGCAGGAACTGCTGGCGAAGCATGCTGGTTTGCTCACGAATGAGCATGGCCGAACTGCCACGAGCGACGACATTGCAATCACCCTTAATGCTTGGGTCATCGCTGTACTGCATGTTGTAGAGCCAAAGCGCCTCAATCACACGACGCATCACGCCACGGTCAATATGGCGAATCGCGTCCTTGATGCCCTTGTTGGCTGACTCCATGAGCATCGATAGCCCGCTGGCCGTATTACCCGCGCCGCCAACGTTTTCGTTGCCATAGGTGTAGCGAGGAATATTGGTGGCATCATCGGCACGCTTTTCAAAGGCGTCGTAAACACTCAGCAGCTCGGCGGCATTGCTAGAGGGCTGAAAGAACCGCACGGCGGCGTTATTGCCGGTGACGTTGCCATCCTTGGTTCGCCATATCTTCCAGGGGTAGATGTTGGTCGGGTCTTCGTTGGGCTGTAGTCGCTCTTCGTAAACCTCCACCTGTGGGCCTGAGCTAATAGCGAGGTTGTTGACCAGGCTGCGTGCCGTCGCGTTGCAAACGTCCTGAATATCGGCCATTAGCTCTGGGATGGCTTGGCCCCAGAAGCTACCGGGTACCGGCTGATAGCTGGCCTTGTGGTAAGGGCGCCGCTCCAGCGGGTCGCGGTTAATGCGCACGCGGATAACGTGCTGGCCAATCAAGATGGCTTCAATCTCATATTCAGCCAGTGGGTCTTCAATATCGTCGGGATTAATACCCCACTGCAGCAGCGTGACGCCCTGGGCACCGCCGGAATAGATCAAGCCGTCGATGGTTTCGCCGTGGGTTAGCCACTCATGGCCACGACCTTCTAGCTCGGCACGCTCGCCGTCCGTCCATAGCCAATCGCGTAAGCCGCCTTGACCGTACTGCTCCAGTACGCGACGAATCGACTCTTCATTGAATGATGGCACGCCAATCAGCTGGTTGAGCTGCATACGGGTAAAGCGCGCGCGCTCAATCATAAACGCGCCGTCATCAATGTTGGTGGCGTCTGGGCTTGGGTACATATCGAACGGTGACACGCGCTCAAACTCGGGGCGTACGGTGGTGGTCTTAACCGGCTGCCAGCCTTCTAGCCATTCCAGTGTGGGCACCCGGCGCAGAATAGGTGCGCGGATGAATGACGTCGGGTAGGTGACGAAGTCATCAACGAACTGCTCAAACGCGTCGTTCCAGCCGCCTTCGGCCAACTGGTCGGCAATGGTGTCTTCGTGGCGCTCGGCGGCCTCCTCAGCCTTTTCTTGTGCTAGCTGCCGTACCTGTTCCCGCGCCTGCTCAACCAGCGACGCCATATCCACTTGCTGGCCTTGCTGTTGGGCTTGCATTGCCTGCTGCTGGAGTTGCTGCAACACGGGCGCGATATACTCGTCAGGCACGTCGGCCACTGGCGTTGGCTGCAATCCCCACGGCTGCTCATTGGCAGGCATCATGATGTCGCGGATCCATGAACCGGCGGCGCGGCACTTGGTGGCCGTCAGCATCATGTAAATCTCGGCACCGCCTTCTTTGCGAATAGCCGATAGCTTGTCTGGGGCGTACTCGCCTTTACGACGACGCAGGCAGTCCAGCAGGCGATATTCAACCTCTTGCTTGGCCACCTTGGCCGATTCCCAAGAGCGGCGAATATGCGCACCCAGTGACGACTCCACTAGCTGACGGCGACGCTCTTCCTCTGCCGCCATTTGCTGGGCTTCCGCCGCTTGCTCGACGTGCATTTCAGACGCGGATTTATATTGCAGCAGTCCCAAACTAGCCATTGGCGGCACCCTGCGTTAGCGCCCGGTAGATGGCGGCATCGGCGGCGCGCTTATGGGTGCGCATGCGCTGTACGTTGCGTCGCATCGGGCCTAGCTGCGTAAACAAGTCAGTCACGTACCCCTTAGGGTCAGCCAAGAACTCCAGCAGCTTGATAGTGAAGGTCACGCCCATGCCGCCTTCCACATCAAACTGCAAGCGGATGCCGGGCTCTGGCGCCGACACCTTCTCCTCAATGATGATCATATCGATCTGCACGTTGCCCACATCGGGGCGAATCTTCTTAGAGCGAATGGGAATCTGGTGTTTCATCAGCTCTTGCGCAATACCCATCGCCGCATCGCGGGCGAGCTTTCCGATATCACGGCTCTGCAAGCCAGCCAGGCGAAGCACTGCCGTGTTTGCCCTTTGCTGTTTCGCGCTATCCGGTGCGGTATGAATCATGACCGTCTGCCTCCCGGCGATGGTTAGGTGTGAGCTGCCCAGCTACCGCGCTTGCCCGTACTGGAGGGCGTACCGGGTAGCTGAGCCTTAGCAAATAGTGATGAGCGGGCGAGAGTTTCCAACGCCTTGGCGCCGTGGGATGCCCAGTCATGGCGAGGCGTGGGCTTGTACACGCCGCGCTTGTCATCCCACTCCTTGCGATAGTTGTCGAGGCACAGCACGCCTTGATGGCAGGCCTCCTCGTCAATCCAGCACATGGGCAAGAACTGGCGCGTGGCCTGAACGCCTTCGGCGTGATTGGAGATGCGGGGCACGGTTTCAAAATTGATACCAAAGCCCTTGGCGACGTCGCTTCTGCTCTTACCAGTACCCAGCTCTCTAACCGCTAGATCGTGTGGGCCAAAGTGGCCACCGTACCGATAGCCCTTTTTGTTGAGCAAGTCGGCGTAGTACTCGATGCCTTCGCCCTCGCCTTCCAAGTAATCCACCAGGTGCACTTCGCGACCAACGACTTGGGCAAACCAAATCGCCATCGTGTCGTTCATACCCAAGTCCCACGCGGTATAGACCGGTAGGCTAGGATTGACCTGCACTTGGCTGGTGAGCCGCTTGTTCTTACGCAGGAACTGCATTTGCGTCGCGAAGTACGCACCTTCGACCGACTGACTGAACGCCTCTTCTGGTGTGCTGGGGTACTCCCGCTGCATATCGTCCTGCAGCTTTTCGGCTTTCTTTGCGTACCACGCCTGCTGGCCTGCCGTGGTTTTGATGCTGTACTTGTGCTCAAGCTGCTCGAAGTACTCACGCAACCGTTGCGGTACCACCACGCCCTTGGGGCTCATGGTGTAGGTCGGCTCTTGCCACCAAGGGAAAAAGTGAAACTGGAAGTCCATCTCTGTCAGCGTGCGGCCCATTTCCTGGAGCTGCTGCGCTGTCTGCGAGTAGTCGAAGAAGTAGCCTTCTCGCCCCTCGGCGGTACTCTCGAGCGTAATCTGGTTGCCGATACCGACCGCTTCAAAGGCACCGGTAACGATCTCCTTAGCCTTATGCGGAAACTGGCGACATATCTTGCCGAACTCAGATACGTGCAAGCGCTGCAGCGTGCCACCACGGTAAGAGGTAGAGACCTTGATGCTTGAGCCGTTATCGAAGACGTAGGCCCCGCTACCGCTCTTGTCGCTGATAGCCTTCGGTATCTTGGTGCCCAGCATCTTAAGCAGCTCGTGCCAGGCGTCGTCGATATTCTCGTAGGCGAAGGTAATCTTATTTCTGAATATGTCCTGCGCATCTTCCAGCTTGTGACAGATACAGCCTGCGGCGAAGTTGTCCTTGAACAGGCAGTCATCCAGCGCGTCGATCATCTCAAACGTGGTAAAGCCCAGCTGGCGAGCCTTCAGTATCAGGTCAAGGCAGTGGCCGCGCAGGTAACGCTCTCGCTGCGCCTTGTTAGGCTTAAAGCGGATTTTCTTACCCGACTTATCCTTGATCTTGTACAGCGAATTAAGCCGAAACCACTTCAAATCCAGCGCTGCCAGCAGATCGGCTTTTTCGGTGAGCCTGCCCTTTGCGTGTGCGCGCAGGTAAGCCTCTGCCCGCTTGACCTGACGCGCCCGCTCACTCGGCGGCAGAATCACTGGGCGCGACCTCTGCCATTAGCTCTTCAAACGTCTTAACGCCTTCGTCTTTATCGTTAGCGTCGAGACCGTAGTTCTGGCGCTCCAGCTTGATAACGCGGTCGAGCGCTTGCGTGCCGTGCCCCATGCACTTGCCGACGTACTCCAGGGGTATATCGATCTCCATTACGACATCAAGCACTTGCACCTTGATTTTGCCTTTATCCAACTGCTGCTCCAGCATCTCGGCATAACGCTCAGCAATTCCCCGCCAGCGCTCCAGGTTCTTGCGGTGCCCTTTAACGACGGCAGCGTTTTCATTCGCTGCATACTCAACAATCTGTTCGTCGTCATTGTCGAACGCGGCCTGGGCTTCCGGAGACAGCGAGGCCTTAGTGATCTTCTGCTGTGTGCGTTCACGCACCCGGTCAGTTAGATCCTTTTCCCAGTGATCCTTTTTAGCGCGGCGAGAGATATTAGAGCGATGAACGCCGTGGCGCTTCTCAAGCTGCGTGAGCGAAAAACGACCGGTGCGGTACTCGCGCTCGATCAACTCCCAGTCGTGTCGTTTCGCCATACAAAAAAACGCCGCCATCACTGGCAGCGCCTCCATTAATAGGGGCCGGGCGTCTCACGACGTGCCGGCGGTGGTGGCAGTGCCTCACGGCATGGCCAGGGCGACGCTTCACAGCGTGGCCTTATCGCTTCACAGCGAGAATTAGCCCCAGCCTTGGGACATAAGCGCGTCGTACGCCTCTTTCGTCATCGTGATATGAGCGGTTTCGTCTTTACCGATGGCAACATCAAACGCCACGTGCTCGCCTGCGCGCTGAGTCTTCCATGGTGCAGGGGCTGGCGTTAGCTGCTGCACAGTCTCTTTTAGTTTTTGGGTAGTGCTCATATCGACCTCCTGACCGATGCTGATTGCCGCCACTGCTTCTTTGCTTGGCGCTTTTGGTGGGTTGGCGACTAGAACAACCTCACCCTCAATTTCATACCGCGCACCGCTTTCGCCAGTGATTAAGCTATCTCCTGGCTTTAACAGCCAGCCTTGGCGCGGCTCGCGCTTACCTTTCAAACTAGCTGTGACAAATATCATGCCGTTTACTCTTCATCCTGAACCCGTTGATGCATCCAATACGCCGATTGGTGGAGCGTGGCGATGATCATTCCCCAACAAAGCCCCGCATCTTCGGCTGCTTCTATCGCGGCGTTAATGTCGCGCTCGAATTGAGCTGTCGCCTCTTCACTTGCTGGCGTGAGGCTTCGGGCGCCGCGAAACTTAGTGACCGATCCCATCAACGCCTCCAGTGCCAGTAGCCAGATAAAAGAAACACGGCGATGATGAAGCGCAGCCTAAGCCACGCTTCGATGCGCTTACTTGGTGTCAGCTTCACGGTAGAGATTCACCTGAGTGCGATTACGCTCGCTCTGAACTTCACGCCAGGCGTTAATGCCTTTGTCTGCTGTGCGTGCACCAACGTAACCACCAACACCTAGCGTCATTAAATTCCACAAAGGCTCGGGCAGGTCTAGCATCAAGCCGACGCCGAACATAGCGCCAAGGTACGGCGCTAGTAGGTAGTTATTCGCGATGATGGCAACGATCACCACCATTAGCAGCGGCCGCCAGTTGCGCTGCAGCCAGCTCTCGCCCTGCGCCTCGGCCAGAATAATCTCCATCTGCGCTTTAACGATGCTGTCGCTGGAGTCGATAAGCTGAGACTGAATCTGTTGCTTGAGGCGATTGGCTTCGTCTTTGTCAGTGACCGCTTTGTCGATAACGCCGAAAAGCGGGCCGGTGATAGCGCCAAGCGCTTTTGTGACTAAGCTCATGACTTTCTACCTCTCACGCGATCAGCGGCGGCCATCAGAATCATGTCGATACTACGAGGTCCAGCCCAGCCACAGACAGCTGCAACCGCTGACGCTGGCCATCCATCAAGGTTGAAATAGATATTAATCCCCGCTGCCAGGGTAATCATGACTACTAGCGCGGGCGCATCTAGCCATAAACGGCGGGTAAAAAACTGCTCACGCTCGCCGCTCTTGACCTCGTGCGCGATTTTAGCGAGTAGCCCCATAACAACTGCCACAGACGTGCCTAACGCCAGCAGCACCTCCTGTATTAGTCCAGTGTTGCGCCATGGCATCAATCGGCCCCTTGTTGTAGATCGGCGCGGTCATACCACGTCTTGTCCTCGCCGGTTAGTTCACCGCCCGCATCAACGTACGCGCGCATTAAATCGCCTAAGGCGTGTTCGTGCTGGCCATAGCCTGCGCCTGGCAGCGACGCCCAGATATTCCGGCAGCAGCCAATAGCTTCTGTCAGGTCACCTTGTTTGATGAGGTCGAGCGCTCGCTGCTCTTTGATCTGCTGGATGGCATAGCGGTCTTGGCTCACTGGCCCGAAGTCAGGCAGGCCAAGCTGATCGCGATAGTGAGGCCAGTAGCGGCTAAGAATCTGATAACGACCGGCAGCCGTCGACCAAACGCCGGGCGCGTACTGGATGGCATCACGCTTGCTTGGCAGCGGATGGTTACCGTAGCCGTCAAACACGCTCATGGCATGAGGCATTGAGCCGACCAGTACGTTGTAGCCGTCATCGCTTGCGGCGAGCATTACAGGGCCGATCTCAGCGAAGGCGAGCATGTCGAGAAATGCGCAGACGTTCTTGCCGCCTGCGGCTTGAGGAGTGATGCGAGGCATAATAAGTACCTGCTGTCTCACGACAGTAGTAATTGGTAGCGGGCAGTGGAGTCGAACCACTTACCTCCGGGTTATGAGCCCGGCGACTTGCCGTCTGTCTCGCCCGCTATAAACAGAAAAGCCCCACCAGGAACTGGCAGGGCCTTAAACGGAAACGCCCCGGCTCAAGGCCAGGGCGTAGAATTGGATAGTGGAGATATTATGGTTGGTTCGTGCCCACTGGTCAATATTAACCTTCTAGATCTACTCGAGCGTCATAGCGCTCATTATCTACAAAGTGGATTACGTCCACAATTTTGTGGGAAGTAACTCCATGTCGAACTGTTTCTCCAATTCTAGGTAAAGTGTTCATCTCAACCGCACCAGTTGAGGCTTCCGCATCTTGACTAATCTCATGCATCTTATCTTGCTTGTAATCGAAAAATACGACTTTCAACATGTTGGCAATTCCCCGTTGGCGTGAACCTAATTTATGAGGGCCGATTTAAAGAATGCAATACTTACTTCGAAGAAGTTCTCACGCAGCCTTTTGAATCAACGCCGCCACCGGTGCGAGCGCCTGGCTTTCCCATCTATCTAGCGTATCCAGTAGCCGCTCCCACACTCCTCCCCAGCACGCTCGCCCACTGCGCGACCATCGCCCCACGTCTACCTCCTCCCCATGCTCCGCTTCAATCCAGGCGGCAATGCGGCGCGGGTTGTGAAGCCCTGGCCGGTTATACGGGTACGTGGTTTCGGCGTGGTGATGTATCGCTGCTGACGCTATCCAGCGCAATTGTTGCGCCGCCTCGGCTGGTGGCTGCTCGCTCTGCCCCTGCCCTGGTAAACGCATTTGCATGCCGACGTGCATTAGAGCTGCGTGCAGCCACTCGCGATCCTCTGCTAACTCATCACGCGTAAACGGGCCAAAGCAGTAGCGGGCCAGCGCCTGCAGGTGCTGAGGCTGGCTTTCCACGGCACTTATAACCTGCCCGGCTTCCAGCCCATTCACAATGCGCCAATCATTGTTGTTGCGCTGCGTCGTCTGCACCTGCGCACCCATTCGCGCAATCTCCTGAGCATAAGCCATCACACTGCCACGCCGCTCGTGATACGCATCAAAAATCATCTGTCGAGCTGAGATATATCGCATCACTTCCCCCTACCGTTGCGTTTTCGTTGCGTTGTTGCGCAACTGTTGCGTTTTGTTGCCTTTGGCGTTGCGTTTTATCTCGTCAACAACTTGATCCCACACGCTTTTCACCTTCTCCTGAGTGATGTGCGTAAACACTTTTGCCCACTGGTCGAATACCGCTTTACGTTGCTCTTTAGGCACAGCCAGCATTTGACGAACGACGAACTTCACCTCGCACTCCTTGGCCCACGCATGCCACTCTGGTGAATAGCCGTTCTCACCGCCCAGCTTGCTGCCATCTGGCCATGACGTAGGGCATTTCATTACTTCACCGCCTTCACTAGCTGTCGCCTAGCTAATGCATCCAGCGTCAACACAATGGCTTCGTTCATACGTGCGCGCCGCTCCTCTCGGCTAAGGAGCTTACCGTTATCAATTTCGTGGTGGCACTTTGGGCAAAGCGCGGCGGTTAATGCATCGCTTGCCTTCTGGCCTCGACCCCGGTGCTGATTGCTATGAGCAGCCTGAATGCCCCAGGCGCCGCACAGCACGCAGGTATCAATCTCGTGGACGTTGCTCAACCACTGGCGGCAACGGTGCGGCTTGGTGGGCAGATAGCACTCGTTGGGAAGCATTACGCCACCTCCCGATATTCAGCTGGATTGAAGCCTTTGAGGTTTGGATCTGTCAGGCGCATACCCTGCCCTGTGAAGTGCTGGTAAACGCGATCTAGGTATTCAGCCTTTTGCTTTTTGTTCATGGCGCGTGTCACAGGCCAATCGAATGGGTGCTTCATCAACGCCAGTTTTTGCTCATAGGTAAGATCGCCCAGCACTTGGCGGCAGGCCTCTGCGTACTTGTCAGAATCCCGACAGAGAATCACCATCCCAATGTGCAGCTTGCACCACGCCTGATACTCGTCGGCAGTCTGGTCGCCCTGCTGGCTCGCCTCTTGGCACCACTTCCATTGCAAAGCGTTTTGGTCGAGGCTGCGCTTGGGCTCATGTTTCTGTACGACAATCTCGACCTGGCCCCACTGTTGGATTGCCTTGGTCAGCACGTTAGGAAGGCGACCGAGAGCTGCGAGCGCTTCGGTCACACTGCTAGCCCTGGATACGAACGGTTTGTCAGTTGGCTTGCTCATATCAGCGGCTCCCCGGTGTATTCGCTCCAAGCTCGGGTGGCTCTTGCCCAAGCGCCGAGAAGCCCTTTGGCACTAACGGTTTGCTTATCTGCAGAAAATCCTACTGCTGCGCTTTCGAATTCATCCGCTAGCGTTCTCAGCTCGTGATCAGCAGCCAGAGCGTCAGCTTCCGCGCGCTCGACCATTTTTCTGCCAAGAGTTGTCTGATAATCGGCTGGCTTACCCATGCTCCACCTCTCGCTCTTGCTCTACTTCATCAGTGCTGGCGTCGTAATCGTCGATGCGGATCAAGTAACGCTCAGCGCAGATGTCAGGTAGCCACTTTCCTTTAAAGTCGGATGGATAATCAGCCAATCGCCAGCATGGCTCTTCAAGGGGAAAAGAAAACGGCTCTATACTGCCTATGGGAAAATATTCAGTTACCGTTGTGGTAAAGCCTGCATATGCGTTACCAACAACCATCACCAAACATCCAGGCTCAATATGTTTCATGATTCCACCGCCTTAATCCACTGCCGGATCTCGCTGCCGCTCATGCGCTGATGGCTGTAGACCGCATTACGGCCAACACCCCACTTGGCTCTCAACTGCTTGGTCGTGAGCTTCAGAAGGTCGCGCAAGTAATCGGGATCGTTGATGTACGTTGGGCGCTTTTCAGTATTCATGAAGCTACCCCCTTGCTCATAAACGCAGTGAATCGATCCATTAGCCGTGGAACTGCGATTCCTGCCAGGTCTTTGGCCGTATAGATGCGCTCGCCACTCTCCGTGACGCATATCACGCTGCCGTTGGGCAGCTCGTCTTTGATCTCGATGCCTTGGCTAAGTAGGCAGTTGCGCTGGATGGTTGAGAGCGTCATGCGACATTCCTCCGCTGCTGCCAGTAGCGAAGTGTTACGCCCCTAGCTAATGCCATGATCTGATTGTCCAGTAGCTTGACGCGGTGCAGGCGTGGCGCTGGGTACAGCTCACGAACCGTATAGCCGTGAGTTTGCGCGCGATAAGCCATCTCTGGCTCAATCTCCATTAATCCGGCGTACTCCGGCAGCTCATCCGGCTTGACGATTCCGGGAGCTGTCACCATCCAGAAGTAGTTAGGCGGTACCAGGCCACAGCAGTTAGAGCCTTGGGCGTGCATGTCGGCTGTCTTCTTGGCTCGCTCGCCTGCGCTTGCCAAAACCTGGGCACGCCACCACTTGGCGGTTTGCGCATCGCCGCGGATCTGGCGAAGCTCTGCCAACCAATCGCCCCGGCTTACCTTGATTTCGAATGCGTGACCGAGACGCGCCTTGGTCATTGAAGCTATGTCAGCCTCAGGGCCCCAGACTGAGCCACAGTTAGGCACAGTGATTTCATGCTTAGCAGCGGCGCAGTAGGCGTAAACAACGTCTTGAACGATGGCTTCGGTGAGTGCTGGTAGTTCGTTCATACCCTACCCCGCAACACGCCTTTCAGCGCGGCAATGCCCTGCTCACCACTCATGCGGCGCCCGAATTTAGCCTCTGCCTGGGCGGCGGCCTGCTCGCGACCATTGCGCTCCGCTAGCTGCGCAGCGTTGAGCTGGGCGTCATGACCAACCAGTGCGCGCGCCTCGACCGGCCCGCCGGCCATCACGCGGTTAACCACGGCGTCGTAATGTTTGCGAAACGTTGAGCGCAGGATGCGAATGCGTGACTCGCTACTGGCTTGAGCTAGATCGAACCAACCTGTTGCTCGCCCCGCTTCGCGAACTGCCGCATGGCTCCAACAGTGACTATCCGGGCTTTGGGAATGCTGGATAGCTTCGTTGAACGCGATATAGACGCTAGGCATTCCGAAGTCCTCCGGTTGAGGTTTCAGGCTGGCTATCAGGCGCGCCACGCTCGGCGGCCACTCGCTGCCCTCGGCCTTGATTCGTTCCAGCGCCATGTCCAGGCTCTTGGTTGTCGGCAGCGTTGACCACTTCACCATCGATATACCCACCTCACGCTTCGCCAGCTTCACCATGTCCGGCGTCGAAAACGCGCTTCTCCACGTCCTGGGATAGATCGCCTCCAGCCTCGTGAACGCTCGGTTCACTAGCTCCCAAATCTCCTGATTCTTCGTCTGGGAAGAGGCCTTCGATCCAGCTTGTGTCGTTGGGGTTGGAGAGCATTGCTGCGATTCGATCTTGGTTAGCGCGCTTTTCGTCAGTTCCTGAGCGGTTGGCATGGCGAGACTCCTTGTAAGCGATAACCTTCAGTTCGAGCTGATCCCATTTTTCGCGCAGCTTGGCCGGGCACAGCACGTTGGCTTTCCAAAACGAGTCTCTGGAGACCCATTTGATCAAGTAGCGGATTTGCTCGACGGTGCGGCCATCACGAGTTCGCATTAGACGGATGTCATTGGCCCATGCGGTCAGGTTGGTTTTTTTGGGATTGGTAAGATCGGCGGTTACGGTGGCATGCATGAACTCAGCAAGTTCATGGTCAATTTCTTCGCCCCACTTTTTCGGAGAAGGTTTCTTAGACGAAGATTTAGAACCTTTAGGTTCTAAAGTGTCTTTCCTGTCTTTAGAAGGGAGAGCATTTTGCTCTGAGTCAGATAGAGCATTTTGCTCTGAGTCAGTGCATTTTGAATATGGTGGCGGAGTGGTGTGTTTTGGCGCGGTTACTTCCCATTCTTCAACGCGCTTATTCAATGAAACGGGAGAGCGGCTACCGCCGTGACGAAGGATCACCCCTTTAGCTATCAAGCCTGCGAATACCTTAGCGCCTATGGATTCAGGCAGCCCCGTCAGCTTGGATAGCAAGCCTCCCGTTACCCTCGCCTGCTTGCGGTTCCAGCCAAACGTCAGTCGCACAACAGCCATAACGACGCGCATTTCTCGCAGTGTCAGCGGCGCTGCCATGATCTGCTCTAGCAGCTCGTTAGCTATGCGTGTGTATCCGTCCTCCACTTGAGGCCCCTTGCTCGGCGGTGCCGGTGCCTGGGCGTCATCACGACGCGCTCTGAATTTGCTTAGTTCTGCAACTTGTCCCATAATTACCTCACGTTATGTAGTTCAAAGCCCGGCACGCTCCCCAGCGTTATGCCGGGCTTTTTGTTTATGCCGCATCTAAAGACGACCTGACAGGGCCTTGTATTGGCCCAAAAAGCGGGCATCAGCCCGCTGGCATTACACCGCTCGCAGCGTGCGTTCACGACGCATGGCATAGAGCTGGTCTTTCATTGGCCCGACTCCTTCCAGCATTTCATCGAGCATTACGTCAGCTACCGAAACGCCCTGCCGCTTAGCACGGCGTGACAGCTCCTGGCGAACGCTGGGCGAAAGCTGAGCCAACACCCTGGGTAAGCACTGTCGATTCACAAGAGACTCCAAGGCCCTTCTGTTAGGCCTGTAAGCGCTGCATCATCTGCTCAGTGATGCGGGTTTCGAGTAAGTGCGCCATGAGAGCAGTCATGACTTCATCCTGTGCGGCCTGCAGGCTGTCGCCTTCGGTCAGCCGTTTGAGCAGCACGTCTTGGCGAAGGTTAATCACCTCCATACCCACCAGGGCGCACTCCCGTATTGCATGGGAAATGACGCCCTGGTGGCGCATTGCGGCTACCTGTTCCAGCGCTTGGTATTCCTCGTCCTTAAAGCGAACGCGAGCAGGGTTATCCAAGTGCTCGCCGTGCGGCTTACGGGGTTCGGGGATACGAGGTTCACGTTTCAGCATTGAAGCTTCCTTTTGGGTTTTGCTGATCGCGGCCTTCACAGGCAGGCGGTTTGGGTTAAGCGGCTTGGTTGCCGCCGAAAACGGAAGGGCAAAGATCGGCTGCCTTGAACTGCCCTCCGGTGATTTTCTCAGCCCTTAGGGCGACAGCAGGAGACATTCCATGCTTACCGCGCACCCAGCCGGAAACGGTGGTTTGGTCGACGCCGAGAGCGACGGCAGCCTTGGTTTGTGTCTCGAAGTGGTTAACCAGCCGATTAAAAAGCGGATCCATGGTCATTCTCCCTATGGGTATTCCCCTAATAATAGATATGGTTATTCCCCTTTGCAAGCCTATGGGCGTTCCCCTAATAATTCAGGCATGGAATTAAAAGACCGCCTCAAGCAGGCAAGAAAGCATCGGAAGATGAGTCAGGCTCGCCTATCTGAGGCCACAGGGCTTGATCAGACGACGATCTCAAACTTAGAAACAGGCAAGGTGCTGTCGACCAGCAAGCTTGTCCAGATAGCCCATACACTGCAGGTAGACGCTCACTGGCTGGCTACAGGCAAAGGCGAAATGATCCGTGAATTCCAAATAGAAGAGCGCCGCTTGCCCTATGGCGACATGAATCATGAAATGGAGCTGCACGATACTGAGATTGTGGAGGGCCGCGAGCCGCTTACTGCAGACGAGGTGGAGCTGCCTTGTTTTTATGAAGTCGAATTTGCTGCCGGTGATGGACGCACTCAGGTGGTGGAGAACCATGGCCACACTATGCGCTTTCCTCTTTCCAAGCTGGCCAAGCGTGGGGTGTCGCCCGACCAGGCTGCTTGCGCAACGGCTACGGGCAATTCAATGGAACCAACTATTGCTGACGGCTCCCCTATCGCTATAGACAAGGGTACTAGGCACATTATCGACGGTAAGATTTACGCCCTCGATCACGGCGGCATGCTCCGTATTAAGCGCCTCTACAAATTGCCACTGGGGCGCGTGCGCCTGGTCAGCGATAACGCCGATGAGTACCCAGAAGAGACGTACAGCCTGATGGGGCCTGATTCTCCCAAGATCATTGGTCGGGTTTTTTGGTGGGAAGTGTTTGATTAAAAGTAGGGCTGTATGGCGGTCGATAAAAGCGTGCAGTTCGGCTTTCGTTGTAGTGCTTTACCTTGAGAGGTTGATCATGAAAAGAATGCTTTCAGCGCTGTCGGTAGCCCTTTGCTTATTCGCCCTGCCAGCCCTGGCGTGGGATGGATACGACTGGGAAAACAATTCAGATGTTACTATTGAATCCGGCAATTTAGTGCGCCAAGGAGAGGAGATTGAGTATTACGACTGGGGAGATAGTGAGTATAAGTACGGTGACGTAGAGAGCATTAATCGCTACGGCAGCACCGTAGAGATTGAGGTTTATGATTACGAAGAAGGCGAATACCGGACGTTTGAAATGCAAGACTAGCCGCTAAATCGCACACCAAGCCGCCCATTGAGGCGGTTTTTTTATGGGCGGATGAAAAAATATGGTTATTCCCCTTGACTGTAATTATGGGTTGGCCCATATTTATAAGCACGAACACGGCGCAACGTGTTCAGGCCCTCACAGGCCACCGCTCTTTAACAACATGCCGTCCTACCCAGCCCGTAGCGTAGATATAGAAGGCGCGAGGGGTTGATAGGAGTACGCCGACCGGGGCTGTCGAAATACCGGTGATTGCGCCTTCGTTGAGGGCGCATTCGGATAGTCGCGGGATCAAGCGAGCGGTGGCGGTAACCAGTCCGTACGCCAACCCGATGAGGCTCGCGTCTATCACGAATGACAGTTCACGAATCAACAGGAGAGAGCCATATGGTCAAGATGATCTGCCATTGCGGCGACCACTACGAGGCAAGAGAGGCCGATACAGCCAGAGGCTGGGCACTCTCCTGCTCTAAATCTGGCTATTCGGATTAATGTGTTGGATCAGCTTTTAGTATGAGTAGCCTAATCAGCGGCTCCTGTGTGTAATCGGACATTGCACTGACGACATACCATCACTACTTTTTCCCGTATTTCAAAGAATGGAAAGTCTCCACTGTAGTGAAAGTGGAGGTCGGAATTATCAAAGATTCCACCGCATGAGTGGCAGCGGCCTTCTGCCTCAGATGACAATGCCTTGAGTTCCACAATCACTTCATTTGCTGGGCGAGGCCCTGTAAGGAAAGCAGGCGGGGCAAATGAAGTCCCAGCCGTTGCTTTGGATTGCCTGCTCGCCCGCCCAAGGACGCGAGCCCTGATGACATCGAATGTGTAACCTCTGCCTTGTCGGTTGATCACTTTAGCAACGCCATTAAGCGCCTCCGTATAGCCGTTTGTGATGGGGTAGTCGAAGAACGCCATGATAGGCTCTCTCCAGTTCTTCAAAGCCGAAATGATCTCTTTGAAGTCCTTCTTAAGCGGTCCAGTTGAGGCGCGTTCAATCCAGCTATCTAAGGCCTGGTGAGCTTCGGCTTTGGGCAAGCTATAAATGGCATAGAAGTCTTCTTTGAGGCGGTACGCTTCGGCTAGCTCGGGCTCATTGTCGAGCCACATCTCAAGGTTCCAGAGCTGCTTCTCGCTCAAGTTTCGGTGAGCTTTGTTCAGAAGGATTTTGCTACGCTTCCAACCCAGGTTTGTTTTCTTGCCAGCGGCTTTGCCTAGCCGGATTCGAGTCTGATCAAGCCCGTTGCCTGCCATACGTACTACGTGGAACTTATCGACCACGACTGGCACGCCAGGCAAGAGGCCGTGAACCACTTTGTGATATGGCCGGTGCATGTCAGTAGAAACGCCCTTGATGACGCCTTTAGCCTGATTGGAGTGCAGCCATTGCGCTACAGCGCGAGGGTCACGGGTCGGAATGATGTCGACGGGCAAGCGGTTCTTTACGTCGGTGAAGATGCCTCTCATGGAGCCCGCAAGCTTTGTCTCGTCTATTCCAAGCCACTCGGGGATATTGGGCCGATACTCGGAGGCAAACCGGTCTATGAACTCCTGAGCGACGTTTCTGACGGTTTTCTCGTCACAACCAACGTGTTCTGCAATGCGGGTCCAGCTGTCGCGGATGGCTTGGCCCTCGATGTACTCGATGCAGCGTTCGGTCATTCGGCGATCATGGCGGATGCCGCCCAGGGATTGCAGAGAGGTGCCGTTGCAGTCTCGGCAGCGATAACGCTGCACCCTGGCCAGTATCTGCACATGGCAGCCCCTAATGGGCGCATCACGGTACGTTACCGGCTTGGTGCCATGACGATAGAGCCGCCCAATGACACCGCACTTGGTGCAAGCTTCAAGGGGCGCCTCGTATTCTGCTTCGATGGTGTAGGTGTCTTGATCCTGCTTAGAGTCGAGAACCTTCCAATTTGGCAAATCAAGTATGTCTGTCATTTATGCGAACATGTCAAATAGGCCGTTTGTAGGGCAGTTTGGGGATAGCCACATTACTTCAATCCGATCCCTAGCTCCATCCGCATGAGCCTTTCGAAATACCTTCCTCCAGCCACGGTATAAGTCATCGTACATATCGCTTTGATAGCCACTGAGAACAACCATGCCGCGCATATTAGATAAAGACTCGCTCAGGCGCTCATGGTCTTTATCGGTCATCTCATGCCGATAGTCTCCGCCAGCGTCACGAGTAGATGCTACATAAGGCGGGTCAACGTAATGAACTGTTTGCTCACCATCATGGGCTTGCATTACCTCTATGGCATCCCTGTTTTCAATCACGACGCCTTGAAGCCGTTCAATAATCTGCTCAAGCGCACTCGGGTAGTTTCTCCAATCGCCAGCAGGGGTAGTACCGCTCCTATTAGAATTAGCGCGAAACCCTGTGGCCCTATTGTGCGAATTACTACCAAAGCCCATGAAAGAACGAACAACTGTTCTCCTAGCCTGCTCAAGAGGGTCGCCGGAACTTATGTAGCTTCTTTTAAATTCTTCTCTAGAGAACGGTGTTAACCGAAGCATCTGAAGCAGCTCTGGCCCATCTTCGCGAGCCACTTTGAAAAGGTTAACGATTTCACCATCTAAGTCGTTATAGACCTCCGCGTAGCTTCGAGGCTTCTTAAGCAGGACGCTAGCAGCTCCACCGAAAGGCTCGACATAGATTCTGTGTTTTGGAAGGTTTTGGATAATCCACTCTGCTAGTTTCCACTTTCCGCCGTGATAACGAAGCATTGGTCGCCTGCACATAATCAACTCCACACGTTAATCCGAAATAGAATTATAGCATGAAGAAAGGAATACACACGTTATTCCGAATACCCCTAAATCTTGCGCAGCCAAAAGGCGAGACAAGCGATTGTCCGCCGCAAAACGAGCGGATGGTGAAAAGCTAAAAGTCAGCAAAAAGGCGGTCAAGAAGCGCAACAGCTATACCAAGCGTGGCACGCCTCAAAAAGATCGTGAATGGGAATACACAGAGCATCCCCATAGCGACGAAGCGCTTGGTCAATGGTAGTTAATCAACAGGAGAGCGGTATGGAATATCCAACAAAGCCCAAACAGTACGCAGTAGACGTTCGGGCAATCGATACACCAGAGGCGCAACTGGTCTTTACCATCGACTACACGCGGCTTGATGAATCGATGGCTAAAGAGGTGGTCGGCTTCCACTCAGATAAAGACGACCTTCGCCGCGATTGCGATGGCGACCTTGAGAAGATGCTGATCCTGAAAACGGTGCAGTGGGCGTATGGCGCAATGGTCACTAATGACTGGAAAAAGCATGGCCTTAATGATGAATTCGATGAAATGGAAGGATGGCCCGGTGGCGGCATTATCAAGTTCAGGGCGGCCACTTATGACCGCCCTGAAATTGAGTGGAGTGACTTAACGGTTACTGAAACAGATCAAGACGCGCCCACTGGGTAAGGCTATTTAGATCAACAGGAGAGGGTTATGGATCAGTCAGCTAAAGATGTGATGAAAGAGCAGTTTGAAGAATTTGCAGAAGATAAAGGCATGAGCCTGGGCGAGCGATTCTTTGATCAAGGTAACAACTACGTTGACGACGACACGCGATTAGCATTTGAAATTTGGAGCGCTGCCTATGCTGCTGCGCTTGATGAGCAGTAACGCGAACCTCTGCGCAGTGAGGCCTAGAGCGCTCCCTCCGACGCCAAGGAATATTCGGAGGGCATCGGGGTATGCGTTGCACGGAGCCTGCCGTCTATTTAAGGGAGCGTAGCCGTGATCACAGCGTGTTCCACCGATGCAGTGTATTAAGCGGCAGCCACCTGTCGGAGGCGCTGGGTATCGGTAACGACCCTCACGAATGCTTGCAAGCTGCGACGGGTGCCCTAAGCGAAGCCAAAGGCCGACCTAGTGGGCGAAATACCTCCAAAGCTGAAAGCTGCATCATCAAACCAAATCAAGGCGTCACCGCTCAGGACGAGCAAGCATTGCCCCTCAATCGAGGGGCTTTTTTAATTCAAACAACGGGTGATTTATGGAAAACAAATTTCTAGCAGATGGCCGCAAAGTCGCAATCGTCGGCCAGCTCAATCAGCAAGAGTGGATTGTTCAAGAGATATTCGTCACTGAAAACGGCGATGAGATTCCCGCTGGTGAGAGATTTACCACTAAGTCGCTGCTTGATCAGCCTGCGAAATCCTACAAACAAAAAGAAATTGACCGCCAGGAAGAGCGAATTGCAAAGAATAAGGCTGAAATTGACCGAATTGAAAAGCTTTTAAGCGAGCGGCGTTGCGAAGAGAAAGCTCAAAAAGAAGTGCTTAAGTGCATTAAAGGCGCAGTCGGTGAAGTCATTAGTGGTGAAGATTTGGGCACGCTGGTCGACTTCCTGACAGGAAGTATTCAGTGGATAACGCAAGACCGATATTCCCACTCTGACCCAGTCCCGTTTCTTAAGTCCGTTTCTGGCACCGAGCGTGGCTGGGGCGGCGAAATGCGCTTTGAAGACCTGAAGTTAATCAGCCTCTACGGAGGTTCAGACGGAAATCTCAGTTATAAGCTAAGCCGGTATAGCGACGGGAGCGGCGACAGCACAGACATTTGGGGCTATCGAACCTACCAGGAAGCAGCAAGAAAGAGCATTGAGCTAACGATTGGACGAATTATTCAGGGTAACAGCTATCGCATAGCAAGCGATCTGCTTAATTCTAAAGCTGCCGAATATTTAACTGAAAGCGAAGTCGAGCTAGCGAAGTCGGTAATTCGGGAAAACATTAAAGTAGTTGAATCTAAGCAAGCAGAAAATCGCAAATCATCAGATGAGCGCGATGCAAAGGAGATTGCTGAACTAACAGCGCTGCTCGGGGAATAGAGCTCAGGGCCCTTTTGGGCCCTTAGATTTAAACCTAGTATTTACAACTGGCATGGCCGCGCATCGTGACTATGCCCGCGCCGCTTCCCTTCTTTCAACGTTGGCACTGCGAGAGTCGCCGAGGCGGCGCGCACTACACAGGAGGCTTTATGGCAACTCTACCCACTAAGGCGCTCAGCAAGAGCGAGCTCAACAGCCGAAACGATAGGACGGCGGCAGCGCGTTACAGCCTGCGCCGTGTGATTGATCAGCGCAAAGCAGATAAGGCGCTGCGGAATCAGCTTCGAGAGGTCTGGGAACTATGAGAACCAGAACACTTACTGCGCTGGGCTTAATGGTGATCGGTATCAGCATGGTGCTGGCCGCAAATTTAGGCGCAGCCGATAAAGAGAGCCTGCACCGCACCTACTGTCATGAAGTTGCAGTCTGGTCTGCTGAGACAGCGCGCGGCATTGCCCCCAATGACCGCACCGGACACCCCGACTACCGCGACATTGCTGCAGAGCACTGTCCTGGTATGCGGCCTGCGCCATGACTGCCCTCACCCACTTACACCAATTAGCAGACCAATGCCGCGACAGCGGTTTTTTTGTGTCTGTCAGCACCGCTTACCACCCGGGCGGCAATCTCTATGTGTCGGTCATGATCTTCTCAAGCGGCGTCCAGATAGAACACCTCTACGGCAACACGCCACAGGAGGTCGCCGAACTGCTCGCCGCGTTTAACACCGTTAACAAGCAGGAGGCCGCATGAAAAAGGCAGCGCTTATTCAGCTTCGCGCTGAGTCAATCACCGAAGCCATTCACGACGGCGATCCCGAAGGCGTGGCCAAGTTTGCCGCCTACCTGGATGAGGTCGGTGACCTTGCTAGTGCTTTAGATGAGCTCACGGCCACCACTACCGTCGCAGACATGGTTGACGCCTACATACAGCCGCTATCGGGTCAGCGCGTGCTGTACGCCTGGGCTAAAGACATTGCCGAAGATGAGCAGCTACGCGTTGAGGAAGATGACGCCGAAAGGAGAGCCGCATGAGCGACTGGCGAACCACAGGCAACGCAGGCTGGAGCGATGAGACCGGCGATGCCGTCTATCACGTCACCAAGGGCAGCAAGAGCTTAAATGCAGGCGATCACATGGAGCTTGAGCGGCTGCTGGTCGCTATTCAAGAGCGCAACGAGAGCGCTGATCGCATGGCGACAGCCCTTTCCGAACTAACCGTTGAGCTGGCCGCTAACTGCGAAGACGGCATGACGGAGTCAAGCGATTCATTCTGCGAGGCCCGCGAAGCGCTGGGCGAGTGGCGAGCGCTCAATAAATAAAAGGCCCGCTTCCTGCGGACACAGGGAGCGAGCCATTGATCAACGTCGAGATAGATCGTTAAGGAGTATAAACCATGACACCCACCAGCGAGAAGCCGCGCATACGCGTGCCGTCTGGGCGCTATCGCGTGGTCGATAGCGCCGACCACCTTGAGCTCTGGCACCAAGTCGATAAGACGCCGACCACGGCTATCAAGGAGGCCAATGTCGATGGTCAGCAAATCACCTCGATAGATGGCATGTACGTCGTAGAGCAAGCAACCAAAATGTTTGGCCCCATCGGTATCGGCTGGGGCACTCGAATCGATGAAGAAAGATTCGATACTGGCGCTCCTATTCTAGGCAACAAGGGTGAAGTAATCGCCCATGAGCAAACCCACACAATCCGGTTAACTCTCTGGTACCGGTGGCATGGAGAGCGCGGCGAAGTCACCCAATATGGGCATACACGCGCTGTGTACCGTACTGGTGTCGGCAAATGGAAAACCGATGGCGAAGCGCCAAAGAAATCTACCACTGACGCCATGAAGAAGTGTTTATCCCTTCTCGGTTTCGCGGCTGACGTCTATTACGGCAAGTTCGATAACAAGAACTATACCGAAGTGCAGCAAGCGGCTACGCGTATCGCAGTTGCAGAGGATCAAGACGCCGAGATCGAGAACTACCGGAATGATTACTGGGACTGGATCAAGCGCGAGTGCGACACCCTGCGCAACAAAATCCCCCACCCGAAAAGCATTGAAATGGCGGCTACCGGCATGCTCAACCGCTTGTCGGATAAAGCCAGCATGGCCCGCGTCGAGCCTGACAAAGGCCGTGAAATGCTTATCAAAGCGCGTGACGAAGGCATTGCCCGCGTTATTGCCGAGAACGAAAAAGCCAAACAGCAGAAAGAGGAAGTAAATCATGACTAACGCAGCCCCCAACACCGACTACAAAGGTGAGCTTGTAAAACTGGATGCCGTCGAGCAGGCCCTGGCAGGGCTGCGAGAACAGTACGGCACCGTGCCCAGCGTGCAGACCAAAGATGGTTACGCACTCTGCAAGAAAGGCATCAAGGAGCTCACCACCTACCGAACCAGCACTGAAAAGCTGCGCAAGGAAATCACCAAGCCTCACCGTGATTTTATCGACCGCGTGAACGGCTACGGTAAAGACCTGGTGGAAAAGCTGCAGGCGATTGAGCAGCCGCTTAAAGACGCCAAGCAGCATGAAGACGAGCGCGCCGAGCGAGTTAAACAGGAACGCATCGACAAGCTGCGCGAAAAGATCAACATCAATATTTGGAGCTTCTTAGACACCATCGCGGGGCTTGATTCAAACGCCCTCGCCGAGCTACACGATGCCGCTCTCGCCATCGACCTAGATGGCTACTTCGACGTAACCGACGAAGCGGAGGAAGCTAAGGCCGATGTGTTGAAGCGCATCAGCGAGCAGCATGGCCAGGTGTTAGAGCGTGAGCGCTTAGCCGCTGAACAAGCGGAAGTGGATGCCGAGCGCCGCCGACTGCGTGAAGAGAATGAAAAGCGTGAGGCCGAACAGCGCGAACTTGAAGAGCTGCGCCGCTTTAAAGCAGAGCAGGAGGCCAAGCGAGAAGCCGAAGAGGCTGGAAAGCGCAAGCCTCAGCCTGAGCCTACACCTGAACCAAAGCCGGAGCCTGAGTCTGAGCCACTACCCGCCGCTGCCGAGCATAAGCCGCTCGACACCAGCCGCCTAAGCGCTGCCGCCGATTCTTACAAAGCACCGGCTAAACCAGCAGCAAAAACGGAGACAGTCACCATTAGCCGCGGCGAATACGACCAACTTCTGGCCGATCAAGCAAAACTACATGCCCTGGAGTCGATGGGCGTCGACAACTGGTCTGGTTATGCCGATGCCATGCAGCAGCTAGCCGCTTAAACGAGGAGGTTTGGTAATGAACAAGCTTATTCAAGAAGACTTGCATCGGGTCATACTGCGTCTTCCAAAAGATGTTACAGAAATGATGAAAACACATGGCCTAATGCTTGGGGGCGGCTTTATTCGTGAAGTCGTGGCTGGGCTGCCGCCCAACGATATCGATCTTTTGGGGCCATCCGTAGATCGTCTGAAGCTGGCGGCAACCGAGCTCTATCACAAGCGCAAAGGAGAGGCGCGCGTACTTGAAACTGACAACGCCATCACCCATGTAGCGCCACCGCGCACGACCGTTCAGTTCATGACGCGCTGGACGTTCGATGACCCAGTGCCGCTCATGCAATCGTTCGACTTTACAGTGTGCCAAGCAGTCGTTTACTGGACTCCTTGCAGCACAGAGGATGCTGGCGGCTACTGGGATTCAGTGATCTCGGATCGTTTCTATCCCGACCTAGCTTCGCGCCGCCTGACTTACACTCAGCCGGATCGTCACGAAGACGCTGGCGGCTCGATGCTTAGAATGCGTAAGTTTTTGGGACGTGGTTACCACATTGGTGCTGATAGCTTGGCTGCGGTCATGGCTCGCGTCGTATCGAGAATTGATATGGATAAACTGCCGGGAACTGGCGAAGACGCTTACGCCAACGTTATACGTGGATTACTGAGAGAAGTTGACCCATTGCTTGTGATTGATGGCATCGAGCCGGTCGACATAGAACACGAAGCATCATAGCCCCTCACGCAGGGGCTTTTTAATGCCGAGGTGAAAATGATCACGACAATCTCGCTCCCCGAATACTCGGCCTCGCTTGGTGAAGACATTAAAGAGCAAGAGTTTGAATGCAGCGAGTGCGATGGCACGGGTGAATGCCCCTGCTGTGAGCGCGACTGCCTGGAGTGCGACGGCACCGGTAGCAAGCTTAAGAAACTGACAGATCGCGAAGTTCACGCCATGTACTTCGTGACCGTCATGAAAAGCCTCAAAAAGCTGTGCGCCTATTCTAGTCGTCACGACTTCCTTACCGAAGCGGGCGATTTTATCAAGGCGAATGGCCGACCCGACACGCGGGCTGATTGGCTCAATGCTAACGATTGCCACGAAGCACCTTTCATCAACACCGTTCATTGAGCGCCGGAGCTAACGACCACTTTACAAAGCTTTTCTTATGGAGGCCACATGCCACAGAAATTAAGAGACATCGCCGTTAAAACCGGCGAATACCTAGACCGGCAATCAGGTCAGACAAAGGCTCGCTGGCAAAATGTCGGCGCGTTGATGAAAAGCGATGACGGTAACGAGTTCATCATTTTACATCGCTGGTTTAACCCAGCGGGTCTGCCTAATCCCGAGAACCGCGACAGCGTGATCATGTCGTGTTTCAAGCCCAATAAGCAGCAAGGCAATGGTCAGCCACCGGCTAACGGTGGTGGCTATCAACAACCCGCCAACCAACAGCCACAACGAAACCAAGCGCCACCCCAAGGCCAGCAATCTTATGGCGCGCCCGACCCGTCACAGTACGACACGTTTGACGACGAAATTCCCTTCTGACCACCCCTTTTGAGACCCCAGGCGACGGTGGGGATGAATGACATCGCCAGCCTGCGCAGTACCGGCCTTAAGTTGCTACCCAGCGTTGGAGCGCTGGATGCATCGACCGCTTAACGCGGGAGGGCTGTGAGCAAGCCGTATGCCCCACGAGACGGGGCCTCTAATTCTCTATGTCTCTCGGAAATCCGAGACAGTTTCTAAATATTAATAGGAGGCATTATGCCAACCGAAAAAAACCAAACACTTGAGCAGCTATTGCACAGCCGTATTTCTGAATTTACCGCTAGCGATCGCCCGAAAGAGATCATCGATCAGCACGTAGAAAAGATGTTTACCAGCGTGGTTGATGATGCTTTCCGCAGCTATGGCGATATGGGCAAGGCAGTAAAAGAGGCCTTGCAAGCGGCCATACCTGGCAATGTAAGCGACATGATGGAGCTAACTCGCTATAACAACTTGATCGCGAACGCCATGAAAGAGAAATGGGCTGAATCTGGCGTTGAGGCAGATATGGTGCGGCGCACTCATGAAGCGATTGATGAAGTTGTCAGCGAAATGCAGATGCCTGAGTTTGTGAGTCTGCAGAAGCTACTTGAGGCATTCGCTGAAGAGCATGCCGAAGAAGCTATGCAAGAGGGCTGGGAAGCGCCTCGCATTGAGATAGAAGAGTCGGAGTACGTCGACGGGCATTGCCGCATTTATTTCGACAAGGATCCCGGCGAATCTCGCTACGGCGCACGCAGTGCTCACCGGCTCTCAAATATGTTGGCAATCAGTACCCGTGGACGTGAAGAAAAAGATGGTCATGCAACTGGCGACGTATATGCAGCCATGGTCGATAACGACATCATGGGCAAAAAGATGGGCGTGTGGCGCAGTGAATGGGAAAAGCAAATGGTCGCTCTCTACTACGGTGGCGCCAAGCTGATTATCGACTGCGATGAAAGCGATATTGGCTACCCATTTCACGACTAACCCTAGCTCTCCCCTGCCCGCTAGACCGCCCCATCTGGAGCCCCCCCATGATTCCCATACACCACGGCACGCCGCAGGCCGTTGATGCCCGCGTGCGTGAAGACTTTGTAGAACACCTCTGCCTGGTCAATGAAGACTTTTTCCACGAAAAGCGAGCGCTGCTGGAAGAAAACGACGCCCTCGCGGTTGAGAACGTAGCGCTCAGGAAAGAAGCCGAGCAGTACCGGGCAGCAGAAGAAGCGCAGATAGCGTTAAGACAGAAGATGGAGCAAGAGCGGGATGCTTTATCGGCGCATGTTGCGTCCGGCAAGGCCACGGTCGCAAACATGCTGGAAGTTCACATGGAAAACTTGAGCGAGTGGGAATCGGAGAAGGTCAAAGAGGCAGCTGAATGGGTGGCAGAGCCCCCAGCCAAATCACTCGCCCGCAGAGATCTGGCAAAGCAGGCCGAAGCACTGGAGACACTTTATAACGACTCGCTAGGTCATGGCGGCGACGGAATGGTCAGGTGCGGGATTATGCTTGATCGCGCCATTGAGTTGAGAGAAGAGGCTACAGAGGTGTGCGATGAAAACTCACATACTGAAAACTGATCCTGATGTATTCGAGGCCCTAGTCAGGGGCGATAAAACCTACGAAATCAGATTCGATGATCGAGGCTTTTCAGTCGGTGACGCTCTGTGCATACAGGAGACGAAAAGCAGCGGGCATGACATGGCTAATGGCGCAGCTCTGGAGTACACGGGTCGCACCACGGCAAGAACAGTAACGCATATACTCCGCGGCCCTCTCTATGGCCTGAGTGATGGGTGGGTGATTTTATCGGTAGATAACCCTGCCCGTGATGCGATAAATCAGGCTGAGGCCATTGAGCAATGGGCAGGCTGCCTGGAAAAAATCATTCTCCACGTTGAGACCGAGCATGCAAAAGACCCTAACTACCCAACCATTGGTGCAGAGGGTATGGGCGAGTTTGCAGCAGATATGCGTGAAGCGGCAGCGCGCTTACTTCAGCAAGCCGGAGGGGGTGCGTTAAATCAGTCTGAAAAAGACCCACATCCTGATTGCGAGTTGGAATGCGGCGCCTACGGCACTTACTGCAAGTGTAATGCTGAAGGAGGTGCGTGATGGGTAACCGCTTTGGGCGAAACCAGAAGCGCAAGATGCGCGCCGAGATAGCAAAATTGGAATCGGCATATAAGCGCGAAAGCGAGCTAGCAAAGTACCTTCGCGCTCAAGGGCTGCGAGACAACGACACCGTTAAACGCGTTGCCGATGTATTGGGTGAACACTTTGCAGCACTTGATCCTAAGACGGTGCAGGTGGATAGGATGATTGGCTATCTTCGCCTTCCCATGGCGCACCGAACACCATTTAGCTTCGATCAATGCAGCGATTTTTGCGAATCAGTAGAGATCGCCATTAGCGAATTAGAAGCTAACTGGATGGAGCTTAGAGCAGACCGGTTAACAGGCCAACAATTCGTGCTTCTGCAGTCACCTGGTGGTGATATTGGTTACGCCCTATCAGGAAGCGCCGTGATGCAGTCAAACGCAGATCATTTAGCTCAGGAGGTCGCGGGTGCTATAGCGGTCGAGTTGGCCAAAGCCTTTCGGAACATGTGGCGCCTATGACCCACTACCCCAAAGGCAGCATGTGCATGGCCTGTCGCCATGCTATAGCCGACTGCAGTCATTTGCCCTTCGCCACTATGCCCATCCTTATCAAAATCGAGCATCAAGTCATCGTGCGCTGCACGGAGTTTGAAAAGAGGAATGCCAACGATGGACGACATAACAGCATCTCCCCTCAGCTGGCCACCAGGGAAACCGAGAACTTCAGCGAGTGATCGCAAAAACGGCCGGTTCGGCAAGCGGAATAATAGCGGCTACGGATTGAAAGAGGTCACCGTTGCGGATGGCCGTAACCGCGTTACCTCTGCACTGGATAAGTTCACACGATCGGGCCAAGCGTACCGCGTGCCGCCTGACTCCATCATCATTAGCAGCGACCTAGCGCTACGCAATGACGGCCTTCCGCGTAGTGGCCAGCGCGAACCCAGCGACCCAGGCGCTGCCGTTTACTTCCAGCTAGATGGTCAAAACCAATGCATACCGTGCGATGTGTACCACCGGATCGCCGATAACCTCGCTGCCATCGCTGACTGCATCGAGGCCCTGCGCACACTGGAGCGCCACGACGCCTCGCTAATGCGCGCGGCGTTTACCGGTTTTTCTCAGCTGGCCTCGCCGGAAGCTATGGGGCGTCCACATTGGCGCACCGTTCTTAACACTGACAGCCGGGATATTGCCGATGTGAAGCTGGCCTATCGCCGTGAGCTGCGTATTGCCCATCCTGACCACGGCGGCAGCAGCGAAGCCTTTCATAGAGTGCAAGAGGCATGGAATCAAGCACAAGCCGAACTCAGCTAACCGATTTACCTAGCGCCAAGCGGATCGCCGAGATAGTCCGCAAACAGCGGCTAATACCTGATACGCCCCGCTGGCAATTATCGACACGACTTTTCAAAGACTACCGCCGCCAATGAGCGGTTTTTTTATGCCCGGAGGCTGCACAGTGACTCTTACAAACACCCCGACGACATTCCATATACATATACCTGTTCGAGTCCTTTTGCGCTATGGCGACAAGCGCTTGGGCGATATCGTCACGCACCCCGGGGGCGTAGACGGCGCGCGCAAAGAGTTACGCGAAATGCAGAACCAGGGAATCATTTTCCTGGTATGCGACAGCAAATGCGACAACCGAAAGCCGGACGGCTCCTGTGCTGGGCACCCTGACACCAAAGATAAGGTGGCGTGATTATGGGTAAACCCAGCCCCAACAGCCCAAACGCTCTATGGGCCAAGCACAATTACGAGATAGAGCGCATACCCCGCCGTGGCAGCGGTGGCCACCATCGCATTATTCGCGACCCTGCAGGGCATGTGGTGCTTCAGGACGTTGCTCTCGCTGACGAGCTGAAGTGGATCAACGACAACCTTGAGGCCATCGCCCATGATTGAGCGCAAAGAGGTAAAGCACTTCCACCTGTTCTGCGGGCTAGGTGGTGGTGCTAAAGGTTTTAACCGCGGACACGCCCGCGTGGGCAACATGGAGGCGCGCTTTCGCTGTATTGGCGGCATTGATGTGGATGCCGGTGCCATCGCCGACTTCCAGCGCCTCTCGGGCGCGCCCGGTACCGCAATGGATCTTTTCGACCGCGAGCAGTACCAGGCCTTTCACGACAAGCCGCCGCCCACTGATTGGCGGGAAGCGACCCCGGCAGATATTCAAGCCGCTGCTGGTGGCGAAAGCCCCAACATCATCTTCTTATCAGCACCCTGCAAAGGGTTCAGCGGCCTACTGTCGCAATCGCGCAGCACAACGCCCAAGTATCAGGCGCTTAACAAGCTGACATTGCGCGGCATGTGGCTAGCCCTGGAGGCCTTCGCAGACGACCCGCCAGAGCTGATCATTTTTGAGAACGTGCCGCGCATCGCTAACCGCGGCCGCCCGTTGCTCGACAAAATAACGTCGATGCTTGAGCACTACGGGTACCACGTTGCCGAAACGACCCATGACTGCGGTGAGCTCGGCGGGCTAGCCCAGTCCCGCAAACGTTTCTTGCTGGTGGCCAGGCATGCCGAAAAGGTGCCGCCGTTCTTGTATGAACCGGTAAAACGTCCGCTGCGCGCCGTGGGCGATGTGCTGGGAGACATGCCAATGCCAGGCGATGAGCTCGCAGGCGCAATGCACCGCATCCCTCGCTTGCAATGGAAGACTTGGGTACGCCTCGCCTTTGTTGAAGCCGGTAGCGACTGGCGCTCACTCAACAAGCTGGCGGTCGAGGATGGCTACCTAAGTGAATACCTAATCGTGCCGGAATATCGCTCTGGCTACATGGGCGTGAACCACTGGCACGAGCCTATGGGTACCGTAGCCGGACGCAGCACGCCGACAAACGGCGCGTTTTCAGTGGCTGATCCACGCTTTGAACAATCCGCTAAATGGAAGGATGGCCAAGCTCTCGGCGTTCGCAGATGGGATGGGCCTACCGGTGCAATCACTGGGCAGCAATCGCCCGGGCAAGGCGCGTTTTCAGTGGCTGATCCACGCCGGAAAGGCCCCACGTATGGCAAGTACGCCATCACGTCATGGGATAAATCTACTGGCACCGTTATTTCAGGTAGCACGACTGGCCAAGGCGCTTTTGGTGTTGCCGATCCTCGACCGAACTTAACCCGCAAGAAAGGAGACCACTATCTAACGGCTGGCCATTATGGTGTCGTCCCCTGGCAGTCTGCTTGCGGCGCGGTATCTGCATTCGCAGGTCATGACAACGGCAAATGGTCAGTCGCTGACCCTCGCTTGCCTGAGGCTAACGATAAGGTCGTGGCCGTCATACGCGCCCGGGATGGCACTTGGCACCGCCCTTTTACCACGCTGGAGCTTGCCGCACTGCAAGGCCTAGTTGATCCCGGCGAATACTTTGAGCTTCAAGGTTTAAGCGACAGCGCATGGAGAGAGCGCATTGGAAATGCTGTTCCACCCGATGCCGCCGAAGCGATTGGAGGTGTAATGGGTACCACCCTGTTGCTTGCCTGGAGCGGTGAAACCTTCGCCCTGGGCGCTACGCCCATTTGGGTAAGACAAGTTGCTGCAGGCCTGTCCCTGCAACAGCCCAACAAACCTACTTCAAACGCCGCCCACTGAGGCGGTTTTTTAACATCTGGAGAATCGCCATGTGGTTTAACAATATTCAGCTTTACCGCCTGCACGAACACCAGCTGCTAAGCCCCGAGCAGATGGGCGCGCTACTTGATGAGCACAGCGCAAAGCCGTTAGGCAATGCAGACGCCCGCCGTATTGGTTGGACGCCTCCCGCAGGTCGTTTGGGCGGTGGTCAGTTTATCCATGAGATACAAGGTCATCGACTGATCAGCGCCCTTCGCCAAGAGCGACTACTACCCGCGTCAGTGGTGAAAGAGTTTGTCGATGATGAAGTGGCTGAGATTGAGGCCAATGAAGGCCGAAAGGTGACGCGCAAGGAAAAGACAGCGCTTAAAGAGCGCATCACTGAAGAGCTAATGCCGCGGGCGTTTGTGCGAAGTCAAAAGATTGACCTCTGGTGGGATACCAAGCGCAACCTAATAGGCGTTAACGTCTCAAGCCGGAGCCGGGCTGAAGATGTGCTGGATCTGTTGCGCGAAACACTCGGGAGCCTAAAGGTCACGCCGCTGAGCAGCCAAACACTGCCGATTCGTGCGATGACTACTTGGTTAGGTGACGCTGCTAGCCGACCTGCTGATATGCAGCTAGGCGACAGCTTCGAACTGAAAGCCAAAGGCGATGACGGCGTGGTGCGCGCCCGACAGGTTGACCTTGACAGCGACGAGATGCAGCAGCTCTTAGAAAGCGGACGCCAAGCCAGCAAGATGGCCATCTCACTAGAGGGCCAGCTTTCGTTCGTCATGCACGATGACCTAGCGTTGAAGTCGTTGCGGTTTGGGGATGCGCTGATTGAAGAAGCGGATCACGCTGACGATGGCGACGATGCCCTAGCTCGCCTGGAAACGGATTTTGTGATTATGGCCGGTGCGTTGGGTAAGGCGGTTGATCGCATCATCGAGTGGCTCGGTGGTGAGTCGGCTCGAGAGATGGCATCAGAGTCCAAGGATAAGGATGTATGAAATGCCGCTATACATCATACCCATGCAGGAAGGTGGCTCCATGTTCCTGCATGGGGACTTCGGCAAGCATTGCGCTGACTGCTCACGCCCAGGCGACAATCTTTGTGACTATCCGATAGGTGGTGGCAAGACCTGCGACCGCACTATCTGCGATCACCACGGCCATGTAGTTGGCGATGATATTCACTATTGCGAGACGCATTACCGCGAGTGGCGCGCAAATAATCCAGGCAAGCCAGATTATCAGCTAACACACTATCGCCTGCTTACGTTGCCGCCATTTGCAGCCGTAGCGATGGACTGGCTAAAACAAGGCGTAGATAGGCTGGCTAAGCAGCTCCCGGAAGTACCGCAGCACAGGCTAAGGCATAGTGCGGCCAATCCTATGGGATGCGGCGAAGACCCGGCAAAAAAGCATGCTGCCCCTGATCCGCGAATCAACCTTGAGCAAGGCCTGGCATGGCTGATACATGCAGGCTTGGTCACCAGCCAGCGCCGGAAGCGTCGCGATGACAATATGCCTCGCTGGGTATTCATGCTCACTGAGGATGGTTTGCGTGTCGCCAATGGCGAGACCGTGGAAGCAAAAGCAAACACCGATTAACAGCTGCCACCAGGGCGGTTTTTTTACGACTGGAGAAAAATATGCCAACCGTTTTTGAAGAGCGCGAAGCAGAGCAGCAGCTGCGTGACGAGTGCCGCATACCCGATGATTGGTCAGGCAAGGCAATCACGATAGATATGTTCTTTTTGTCTGATCATAGTCGACTAGCAAGAGATATCACTCAAGCTTACGGCATTGATGACAGCTTTGAAGTTAGTCGCATGATTCGCGAGGCGTGCACCCGCTTATGCGTGCCTGAAGGGCTGCGCATGTTCGAGTTCGTTCCGCCTGCTGGCCATGAAATGGAAGGCTATAGCTTCCTGCTGACTGCCACTAAGCGCGATATGGAAATGGGTATACCTAAATACCTTGGGCGGCTAGATACCGACCAGCTTTATAACGCGCAATCCATTATTGCTGAGTTGATCAAGAAAAAGACTGACGAGCCTAAGCGCGTCGTCTGGCGGGTATGTGATGACTTTATGTGCCTAGGCAATTTCCGCGAAGAGGACTACCTGAAGGCCGTGGAATTTATGGCAGAGAAAGCCAAGCAGAAGTATGCCGATGAGCCAAATGACAAGCTACGGCACAAGCAATTGCAGATCGAGATAAAGCCAGAGCGCGTACCCGAGAGTGAATACGAAAGCTTTTTTGAATAGCCGCCCAAGAGGCGGTTTATTTTGTCTAGGAGAAAGCCATGGGCGAAATGCTAATGAGCCGCGACGAGGCTGCTAAAGAGCTAGCCTGCCACCCCGCCACTGTTTCGCGATGGGTGAAGGACGGCACGCTGCCAGGGCTCAAAATTGGCGGCAAAACTTACGTCAACAAACAGGCTTTGCAAGCCATGATTGCCGGAGATGCACCGGTCAGCCACACTACCGATGCACCCGGCGCGATAACGGGAGGTAAGCCATGCCGTATAAGCGCCCCGACTCACCGTTCTGGTGGGTCTACCTATCCCCGCCGGGAGGCGGCGAGCCAATTAGACGCTCTACTCGGACGATCGATAAGCAAGCTGCGGAAGCGTTAGAGGGGAAATGGAAGGCGCAACTCTACCGCCAATCCTATTGGGACGAAGCCCCAGAACGAAGCTTTGCTGAAGTAGCTGCCGAGTACCTAATAGCCAGTCAGGATAAGCGATCATTGGCCGACATTAAGATGCGCACCGGCAAGCTCTACGACTTTTTTGGTGCCGACAAGGTAATGGGCAAGCTGGAAGGCGCAGACGTTCGCGCCTTTATTGCCTTTCGACAGCGTGAAGGCGTAGGCCCGGCTACGATAAACCGAGAGCTAGCAATACTCGCGGCCATGATCACCCATGCGGTTACGCACTTAGAGTGGCCGCTACCCAACCCTGTGAAGGGTAGGATGCTGAAAGAACCGCCCGGCCGCGTGCGCTGGATCACTCGCAAGGAAGCGGACATGCTGATCGAGAAAGCCAAGACGACCCGCGAAGGCGAGCGCCTGGCCGACTTTATCGAGCTAGCCCTACACACAGGCGCACGCAAAGGAGAATTGCTAAAGCTGGAATGGCGGCGCGTGAATTGGGAGCATGCGCTAATCACCCTGGAACCGGAAGACAGCAAAGCAGGCAAGCGCAGAACGATACCACTGAACGAGTCGGCATTGGCCGCACTTAAACGGCGGCACCGATACGCGCAAACCTACAGCCCTTCCAGCCCTTGGGTATTTTGCAAGCGTGACGGCAGTCGTTATGTTTATCCCAACCCAGTATTTAAGAAGGCGTGTGCGCTGGCGGGCATCAAAGACTTCACCATCCACGACTTGCGGCATACATGCGCAAGCTGGCTAGTGTCGGAGGGGGTGCCGTTGGCAGACGTGAAAGAAGTGTTAGGCCACTCCACCATTAACATGACAGAGCGTTATGCGCACCTGGCGCCACACCGAGCAAGGGACGCGGTGGCTAAGCTTCAATCACGATCTCATCACGTTAAAGAACCGGTGGATAATATCGAGGCGCTACTAGGAAGAAAAAAGAAAGCCTAGAAACGAAAAAAGCCCCGTAAAAACAGGGCTTTAGTATCGAGGTGGCGGAGGGACAGGGATTCGAACCCTGGATAGGCTATTAACCTATGCCGGTTTTCAAGACCGGTGCATTCAACCGCTCTGCCATCCCTCCGGCTTATGGGTGCGTATAGTAACAGCTTTCCCTTGGAAGTCAACGCCTTTTAGTACAAACGTAACCCGACGCGGGTGATTTTACCGCCTTCCATATCGCTAACTACCCAATGGATGCCGTGCCAGTCCACGTCGTCCCCGACGACCGGGTGGCCGCCCACGCGCAGGGCGATAAATTCAGCCAGCGTCATGTTCTGCTCGCCGGGGCTGAGCGTTAGGCCATAGGCCTGGGCAATGTCTTGCATTTGCGCGCTGCCATCCAGGGTAAAGGTACCGAAGAAGGCACGTTCCTGCTTGAGTTTGGCATCGCCATTGAAGAGTCGGTTTAGTGCGTGCAAGTCTTCTGAACGGCCGATCACACAAATCACATCGCCCAGCTTTAAGCGTGTGCTGCCCTTGGGGTGCAGCATGGTGTGGTCACGGAACAGTGCCGATATCAGCGCCCCGGACGGAAAACGCAGCAGCCGAATAGGTACGTCTTCTAAATCCTGATTCTCGACCCCGTACACGAACAGCTCAAAGTCATTTTCCGGCAATATGCCCAGCGGGCCGCGTCGGTTCGGCACAGTGCCTACCGGCACTTCCACCTTCAACCACTTGGCCATCAGCGTCAGCGAGCCGCCCTGAATCAACAGCGACATCAAGACCACCGCAAAGGCAACGTTAAAGTAGAGCGAGGCGTTTTCGACCCCACCGATAACCGGGAAAATCGCTAGCACGATAGGCACCGCCCCTCTCAAGCCCACCCAAGCAATAAAGAAGGTTTCTCGCCAGCGGAATTTAAAGAACGGTTTAATGGTGATCAATACGGCCAGCGGGCGGGCAATAAAGATCAGCGCCAGAGCCACTAAACCCGCGGGCAGCGCCACGTCCCATAACTCACTGGGCGTGACCAGCAGCCCAAGCACGAGGAACAAGCCGATTTGACTTAGCCATGCCAAGCCATCGTGGACAGGCAGAATAAAGTTGAGGTGGCGCCCGGGCTGATTACCAATCATTAAGCCGGCAAGATAAATCGCCAAGAAGCCGCTACCACCCAGCACACTGGTTAAACCGAACACGCTGAACCCAAGCGCCAGCGCCAACATGGCGTAAAGGCCAGGGGCTAAATCGAGCCAGCGTAATAGCTTGGCACTTAGCCAACCGCCCCCAAGGCCAACAATCAAACCAATACCAAACTGGGAAATGAAAAACAGCAGGGTTTGAACAGGGCCGCCAATATCCCCCACTAACAGCTCAACCAGCATCAGGGTCAAGAAAATGGCCATCGGGTCGTTGGTACCAGACTCAATCTCCAACGTCGCCCCTACCCGCTCGTTGAGATTAACGCCGCGCCCGCTAAGCATGGAAAAAACTGCAGCAGCATCGGTGGAACCCACGATGGCACCAACTAGCAGGCCCTGCACTATCGTAAGGTCAAAAACCCACATGGCGATAGCGCCAACAATGGCGCTGGTAATAAAGACCCCAAAGGTGGCCAGAGATAGCGCGGGTTTAAAACCCACCCGGAAGGTTTTGAGGCGGGTACGTAAGCCACCGTCTAACAAAATCATGGCAAGCGCGAGGTGGCCGATGGCAAAGGCCATGGAGTAGTCGTCAAACACGACGCCCAAAACGCCCTCTTCCCCTGCCAGCATGCCTAAGCCAAGGAAGATCAGCAGCAGCGGCACACCCATCATCGACGATAAACGGCTGGCCAGAATACTGAGCGCCATTAGCGAACCGCCTACCAAAAAGAACGTATAAATTGCGTCCATGACTCTCCGTCTCTACATCAATACAGCGCTATTATTGCATGTAACCGTTGAATTTACTGTCTCTTCTCCGCGCCCTCTTATTGTCAAAGGGCTGGTCAGAAGCTTTCCGAGGCGGCTACACTTTGCCGTTACGACCTCTGGAGTTACTGACTATGTTGCGTTGCCTATCACGCTGGTGGCACCCTATTCTATTGAGTCTCATCGTTACCTTGCTATTTTCTAATTCAGTTATTTACGCTAATCAAGAGAGCGAAGAAAGCCCTCAGCAGGAAAGTCCTGAACAAGAGAGTCTTGAACAAGAAAGTCCTGAGCAAGAGGGCCCTGAACAAGAGTCTCCTCAAGAAACAGCACCGCTGACGCTGGACTCAGACGTTGAGGTGCCTGACGCGTTTTGGCGAACCATTGAAAGCGAAAGCGAAGAGGAAGTGCCCACCATGGCGCAGACGCCAGCACCGCCGCTTGAGCCACCGCCAGTTAAACAGTTGACGCTGATGCTGGATTGGTACTTGAGCCCCCAGCATGCGGCCTTGGTGATTGCTAAAGAGCGAGGGCTTTATGCTGTGCAGGGGCTTGAGGTGGACATTCAGTCACCGGCCGATCCTTCCATTGCCATCAAACTGCTAACCGCAGGCGAAGTCGATTTAGCATTAACCCGCCAGCCGCTGCTTCATCTTCAAGTCCATAATGGCGCTCCCATTACCCGGATCGCGACACTAATTGAAACGTCGTTAACGGCGGTGATTGTGACAGGCGAAGAGCAGGCGGAAACAGACAGTACCCTGGCGGGGTTACATTACGGTTATACCACTGGTGAAGGCCGTGATCTGAGCATTCCGCGTTTACTGCCCCGTTCGGTGCAGCAAACCGATGATTTCACGCCACCGATCAACCTGCATTTTGATCCCATTAGGGCAATGCGTGAAGGTCAAATTGACGCCGTCGCCGATGGCTTTTACCACTACCTTCCCCAACAGTTGGCGACTGAGGGTATTAATACTCACGTCATTCGCTTCAATGAGTTAGACATTCCCCGCAATGACGGCTTGGTGGTGCTGGCCAATAGCGACACGCTTGTTCGCCGCGCTGATACCTGGTCTCGCTTTGTGCTTGCCCTTGAGCAGGCGAGCCACTGGATTATCGACAACCCAGACGCCGCTTGGGAGTTGCTGATTCGCGCGCATCCTGTGCTCGACAATGACATTAACGCCAATGCCTGGGAGGATATTCTGCGCCGTATGGCGTTGAGCCCTGCAGCGTTAGATAGCCGACGCTACGCTGGCTTTGAGACCTTCTTACACCAGATGGGCCTGACTGACGCGACATTACCCGTATCGCGTTTAGCGGTAGACCCACACACTTTATGATCACGTATTACTTTATGATCACGTATCAATTGTTGTGTATCCACCACCATGGCGACGCATGAGCGAAACAGCCTTAATTTTTATTGATGTTGAAACCACTGGCACCCGTGCGACGCGGGATCGGATTACCGAAATAGCCGCCCTTAAAGTCATCAACGGCGAGCTGATTGATCGCTGGTCGAGCTTGATCTACCCCGAATGCAAAGTGCCCGCACAAATCACCCAGCTCACCGGTATTCGTGACGACATGCTGGTTGATGCGCCACGCTTTGCGAAGATAGCCGAATCACTTCGCGAATGGCTGGGCGACGGGCAGCTAGTGGCCCACAACGCGCGCTTTGACTACAGCTTTCTGCGTAACGAATTTAAGCGCGCCGGTCAGGATTTTCGTGCGTCGCTAATATGCACGCTGCGTTTATCAAGGCGGATAGCGCCCCTAGAACGCCAACACAATCTAAAAGCACTGCTTAATCGCTACGGCATAACACCTATCCGCCACCACCGTGCAGGAGACGATGTGGATGCGCTGTGGTCACTCTGGCAAGCTTGGCAGGTTGAACACAGCGATGAAGCGTGGCAAAGCCTGCTGGGCGATGAGCGCCGCCACCGTTCGCTGCCTGCCCATCTGTATAGCGCTCAGTTAGAAGGTCTGCCCACCTGCCCCGGCGTTTACCTGTTTTATGGCCACAACCGGCTACCCCTCTATGTGGGTAAAAGCATTAACCTGCGCAGCCGTGTACTGGGGCACTTTCAGCGCGACCACCAAGACGACAAAGAGATGCGCCTTGCCCAGCAGGTGCAGCATATTGAGTGGGAAGAGACCGCTGGCGATTTAGGCGCTCAACTGCGCGAAGCACAGTTGGTTAAAACGTTAATGCCGATTATGAACCGGCAGCTACGCAAGCAGCGCAAGTTAACTAGCTGGCACTGGGGCGAGGCAGCCGACCACCCTGAATTGATTAGCGGCAGCGCTCTCGGCCAGGCGCTGTCCGAGCCTCTAGGCGGCATGCTGTATGGGTTGTTTCGCAGTGCCCTGGAGGCCAAGAACGCGCTGCGCGCCATTGCAGAAGAACAGCAGCTCTGCCCGCGGGTGTTGGGGCTGGAAAAGGGTAAGGGGCGCTGTTTTGCCAATCAGGTAGGTAAGTGCCGTGGGGCATGCAATGGTCAGGAAACAATCGCCGCACATACCCAGCGGGCAAAAGCAGCGCTCAGACAGCTGCAGGTCAATGTGTGGCCCTGGCCAGGCAGTATTGCGATAGAGGAACGCCCTTCTGGCGATGCCAAACCTGCCTGGCACGTTGTCCGTCAATGGTGCTACCTGGGTAGTGCGAAAAGCCTTAAACAGGCGCAAAGCTTGATGGACACCCCGGGTAGCTTTGATGTGGATAGCTACCGCATTTTGAACCGTTTTTTGCGTTCCCCAGAACAGCACGGCCTAACGGTTACTCCGCTCTAATTAGACCGCCTTTCTTTTGCATCTATTGATGCGAGACTCTACTGAGCGTCTACGAACGCCATCACTGCCTGCTGAAAGGCTTCAGGCTGGTCGGCGTGCAGCCAGTGCCCGGCATTTTTAAGCGTTACCACACGGGCGCAGGGCAGCACCTCACGCAGTGCTGGCAGCATGTCGTCAGCCACGTAGTGGGAATCGCTGCCACGTAGCACCAGCGCGGGGCCGTCATAGGGCTGTTGGCCATCCGGCACGCCGATAATATCGCTATAGCCACGCTTGATCTGATCTAAGCCTACTCGTAATGCCATCACGCTATCGTCATTGCGCACCAGGTTGGTGGCTAAGAACAGCCGCGTGGGCCGGAAATCCACATGTTCAGCCAGCAGGTCATCGGCTTCACGGCGGTTTTTGGGCTGCCCTTCACGCACGTTATCTAGCGCGGCAAATACATCGTCATGACCGTGCTCATAAGCCACCGGGGCAATATCCGCCACTATCAGCGACGCCACCCGCTCGGGCGCCAAACGCGCCAAACTGATCGCCACTTTGCCGCCCATGGAGTGGCCCAGCACGTGAGCGCGCTCAATCGAAAGCTTGTCGAGTAGCGCTATGACGTCATCCGCCATGGTGGCGTAACGCATGCCCTCCGCATGGGGAGAGCGGCCATGGTTACGCAGATCCAGCGCAATCACACGGCGGTTGCGCTGCCACACTTTTAAGTGCGAACGCCAATTATCGGCACTTCCCAGCAAGCCGTGGATGACCACCAGCGGAGTGGTATCCGCGGCGGCTTCTTCGGCGGGCATATCGATAAAGTGCAGATCAACGCTGGCAACGTCACTCATGCTAGCTCCTAAGCTTTGCGGTCTGTGGGGTATTTACACCATTAAGCCGTACGCGGTGCGGCGTCGACTTGGCCTGTCCAAACCACCAACCGGCGGGTTAGCCAAGCAAGCAGCAAGCCATACAGCGGTAGGAAAAACAACAGGCTGATGGCGAGCTTGATGGCATAGTCGACGGCGGCGATTTCTACCCAATTGGCAGCCATAAACGGGTCTGGGCTGTTATAGAACGCCGCTGAGAAGAATGCAAAGGTGTCCGCCAGATTACCCAGCACCGTTGAGCAGACAGGCGCCACCCACCATGCCCACTGGCGCAAGCGGTCAAACACCTGAACATCCAGCAACTGGCCAATTACGTAGGCCAAGAAACTGGCTAGGGCAATACGGGCGACAAATAGATTCCACTCCGACAGCGCTTCAATCCCGGCGAAGCTGCCACGGGGAAACACTACCGACACTACATAAGAAACCAGCAACGCAGGAAGCATCACACGCAGAATAATCGAACGCGCGGGCCCTTTACCAAACAGACGAACGGTTAGGTCGGTCGCTAGAAAAATAAACGGGAAGCTGAACGCACCCCAGGTGGTATGGAAGCCAAACAGCGTAAACGGCAGCTGAACAAGATAGTTACTGGCGGCAATAATGCCGATATGAAAAGCCACCATGACCATCAGGCAACGGCGGTGCTGAGCTTCACTCAATGCAAACATGCGGGTAGACCTTTTTTTAATAGCGAAGAGGGGTTAGGGAACCCTCGTTAGATGACTGCAGCGAGCCATAATGGGAGCGGCATTATACGGCTTCTGACGGGTAATGAAAGCTGGGGATAGAAAGCCGCCAACAGCATTGGCGGCTAGTTAGAGCATTCAGTCAAGTGGCTTGGCTTTGTCTGCAGCGCCTACCGAGCGATCGCGCATAGCCGTGTGAACGTCCGCCAAACTGGTAGGATCATCAATCGTGGAGGGAATAGCAAACTCCTTACCGTCGGCAATCGTCCGCAGCAACTTGCGCAAAATCTTACCCGAGCGGGTTTTGGGTAGCCGGTCGACCACTAATACCTGCTTAAAGCAGGCAATCGGGCCAATGTGCTCGCGAACGCGCGCTATCAGTTCGGCCTCCAGCGTTGCTTCATCGCCATCAAAACCATCTTTGGGAATCACCAGGCCGATCGGCAGTTGGCCTTTAAGATCGTCATGAATCCCAATTACCGCACATTCGGCCACCGCAGGATGGGCACCGACCACTTCTTCCATTTCACCGGTGGAGAGCCTATGCCCTGCTACGTTAATCACGTCATCGGTGCGGCCCATAATAAACAGATAGCCCTGCTCATCAAAGTAGCCGCCGTCGCCGGTTAAGTAGTAGCCAGGGAACGCTGCCATATAGGCACTATGAAAACGCTTCTCGTCACGCCATACGCCGGTCAAGCAACCTGGCGGCATGGGCTGTTTGATCACCACACTGCCCTGCTCCAGGGGCTTGGCCTGCTCGCCATCGCGATTGAGCACCTGTACGTTGAAGCCTGGAACGGGGAATGTTGCCGAGCCTGCTTTGGTCGGCGTTGACTCAATGCCCGGCAAATTAGCGGCTATCGGCCAGCCGGTTTCGGTTTGCCACCAGTGGTCGATCACCGGAACGTCTAACAGGTCATCCAGCCAATGAAAGGTAGGTGGGTCTAGGCGCTCACCGGCCACGTAGAGGTGCTTTAGGCTGCTGATATCGTAATTCTGCAGCAGTTTGGCATCAGGATCCTCTTTCTTGATCGCGCGAAACGCTGTGGGTGCGGTGAAAAAGCTCTTCACCTGGTACTCCTCGATCAAGCGCCAGAAGCTGCCCGCATCGGGGGTTTTGACCGGTTTGCCTTCGTACACTACGGTGGTGCAACCCACTAACAAAGGCGCGTAAACAATATACGAGTGCCCAACAACCCAACCCACATCCGAGGCGGTAAAGAACACCTCGCCCGGCTCCATGGCGTAGATCGCCTGCATCGAATAGGCCAGCGCCACCGCGTAGCCGCCCGTATCGCGCATAACGCCCTTGGGCTTTCCGGTGGTACCAGAGGTATACAGGATATACAGCGGGTCGGTGCCTTTAACCGGCACACACTCCGCAAATGGCGCTTTTGCTACCAGCGCTTCCCAGTCGTGATCGCCTGCCCCCAGTTCAGCTCGGTGCGCTTCACGCTGGTAAACCACACAGGCATCCGGCTTATGGGCGCTTAATGCAACGGCTTGGTCTACCATCGGCTTATAGGGCAACACTTTGCCCAACTCGATACCGCAGGAAGCGGCAACCACCACTTTTGGCTCGGCATCTTCAATCCGTGCCGCCAGCTCATGGGGAGCAAAGCCACCAAACACCACCGAGTGAATGGCTCCCAGCCGGGCGCAGGCGTACATGGCCACCAGCGCTTCAGGGATCATCGGCATATAAATCACCACACGATCACCCTTCTTGACGCCTAGCTGCTCCAGCGCCCCCGCGAAATGTGCCACCTTATCGCGGATTTCACGGTAGCTAATGGTTTGCTTGGCCTGTGCTGCAGGCGAGTCCCAGAAAATCGCCGCCTGATCACCGCGCCCATTTTCGACGTGATAATCCAGCGCAGCGTAGCTAAGATTCATTTCACCGTCGCTAAACCAGCGAGCATGCCCTTTCCCAGAGCTCTGCTCATCGAAGCTGAGTATGGTGTTAGGCGGCGTGTACCAGGGAATACGTTTGGCCTGCTCGGCCCAAAACGATTCAGGGTGTTCGATGGAGCGTTGGAAGGTGTGTTGGTAGCGGCTCATGGTGTCCCTATCTTTTTTGTAGTAGCGAGGAAGAAAGATTGTTGACACTGTATAAAGAAAACCGACATTTAACCCTCATACTATGGGCTAAATAGCGACCAAAGCGGTAGACACAACCCTATATTGTCGACAAGACAGTGAGAAACTACCATTGATTAATCGTTAAACAACAGCTTGGACAAAACTCGCTAAATTACTGATCATTGAACAACTTGATCCTCGCGACGCGACGATGCCTCGACCACGTACAACAACGCCTCTAAAACAATGCTTATAAAACGCTGATGTAACAGTGTAGGCAAGGAGATCTTTATGTCTGCTTCTACAAGCGCCGCTACACGCCTGCTTGAACACAACTGTCGCGCTATTGAAGCGGGAACCAACCTGCTCAAAGCGTTGGCCAACGAGAAACGGCTGCAAATACTCTGCCTTCTTGCCGAGAAAGAGCTGTCAGTAACGCAAATTAACCAACAGCTTGCGTTAAGCCAGTCGGCGCTTTCTCAACATTTGGCTATTTTGCGGCGTGATGAACTCGTCGATACACGGAGGGAGTCACAAACGATTTACTACTCCTTAAGCAGTGAAAGCGCCAAGGCCGTGATTGCTACCTTGGCGCATCATTACGCTGCATAACGATTTAGATTTAGGATCAGCGCCGCTGCCACCCAGCGGCGTCGATTAACCCAAGCGCTTTCAGCGCGGCTTTTTCGACGCCTTCAGATATGGCTAATCCCAGTTTACGGCTGACGGTTTTAGGGGCTTCTAATTTCACGGTGAAGACTTGCGCTTCGGCCATACGTTCAACTAGGTAGGCTTCGCTGGTGCCTAGGCTGTCGACAAGTTGTTGGGGCAATGCCTCGCTGCCGTACCAAATCTCCCCCGTTGCGAGAGTTTCGATATCCATGCTGGGGCGCCGTTCTGCCACATAGCTTTTAAACAAGCGGTGAGTATTCTCTAAATCTTCTAAAAACTTTGCTTTGCCCTCATCGGTATTCTCACCCAGCACGGTCAAGGTACGCTTATATTTACCGGCAGTAAGTAGTTCGACATCTATATCATGGCGTTTAAGCAACCGATGAACATTGGGAACCTGCGCCACCACACCGATGGAGCCAATCACCGCAAAGGGCGCGGCCTTAATATGCTGTGCGGTACACGCCATCAAATAACCACCGCTGGCCGCCACTTTGTCGATACATACAGTGGTGGTGAGCCCAGCGGTGCGCAGACGGTCTAACTGAGCGGCGGCCAGCCCGTAGGCATGCACCAGACCACCCGCGGACTCAAGGCGCACCACGACCTCGTCCTGTTTATCGGCAACGTCGATAATAGCGGAGACCTCTTGAGCAAAATGCTCGGTTTGCGAGGCTTTCAGGTCGCCGTGGAAGTCTAGCACCCAAACCCGCGATGCTGGGGCAGCACCCTGCTCCGATTTATGTTCCTTCTGGCGTTTTTTATCTTCGCTGCGAAATAGTTTCAGCAGCTTTTTACGCGCCCCCGGTAAGGTAGCCGCCAGACGTAAACGACGCCCACGGCGGCGGCGCTGATCGTTTAACGGCTCGATAGTAAGCTTCAGGTCACTCTCTTTGTCTTGCTTGGTGCGTGCAATCAGCACTAGACCAATGCCGATCAGCGCCATCACTATGGTGGTTTGCACAACGAAGGTGCCTATCTCTGCTACCCATTCACTCATTGACATTCTCCATTAGAGGAATAATTCCTTTATTGCTGGTGCGTTGTATATGCGTTTGCTGATTATGGCTAGCGTGCTTGATTGGAACGCACGTATGAAATAACCTCGCTTGCCTTAACGACTGTTTATTTTGGTTACGGTGACTAGCTCTAACCCGAACTAATTAAGCTCCATCTACTTAACTGAGAGATATGTTATGTCAAACAACACCCTTGAGAAGCTAAAAGCGCGTTTCAATCCTCAAGCAGCAAAGGGCATGAATGAAATTTTCCAGTTTCACTTTACCGATGCCGGCAGCTACTACTTAAATATTCAAGATGGCACGCTGGACGTACAAGAGGGTGAGCACGATGATCCTTCTGTCAGCTTAAGCCTAACCACAGACACGCTAAAAGGCATTATGAGCGGTGATATCAATGGCATGACGGCGTTTATGACCGGCAAGCTAAAGGCCACCGGCAATGTCATGCTAGCCACTAAGCTGACGAGCTTATTCCCTAGCGAGTAATCGTCCTATCGGCACGCGGCGACGCTTACTCTTCGCGCCAGCGTGCCAAATGGGTTTCGATCAGCTCGCGGGATATCGAGTAAGGTGGCGGCAGAGAGGGCAACTGGCGGGGAGAAAACCACGCCGCGTCACTAATTTCTACTCCATCGATGCGAATGCGCCGGGTAGTGGCTTCAGCGAAATAACCAAACATCAGCGAGTGCGGGAATGGCCACGCCTGACTTTGGTGATAACGCAGTTGATCGATATGCACGCCCACTTCCTCAAACACCTCGCGATGCACCGCCTCTTCCGCTGACTCCCCCGGTTCGATAAAACCGGCTAACGTGGAGTACCGTCCTGGTGGAAAGCGCGGGCTACGGGCCAGCAGCATCGCCTCCCCACTGGTCACCAGGGTAATGATGCACGGGGAAATACGTGGATAGTTGCGGTGACCGCAGGCGTGGCAGTGCATCGCAAATTCCGCGCTCAGCTTGGTAGCTGGCGCGCCACAGCGGCCGCAGAAACGGTGATTTTCCAGCCAGGCACCCACCTGCAGCGCCGTAGAGAGCAGGCTAAACCAGGCGGTGGAGAGCTCGCTCATCCACTGCCGACCATCAATCCAACCGCTTCCGGCCTGGGGTTCAACAAGCAGCGCCACCGGCTCATCATCCCAGTAACACAGCGGCTGCATCTGCTCTGTCCAGGGTTGGTAGGGCTGCAGCGGGGTTAACTCTTCGCTGCCGTTTAACGGTGCGGGCGCCAATAAGCTGCGCGACAGGCGAATTACCCGCCCGGCTTGTTCATGATGGGGAATTTCTCGTCTAAGCATCGCTGGTCGCACCCTCAAACCAATGAAGCTTATGCGCCTCGCATTTGGCCTTATGGGCCGCTTGCTCTGCCTCGGTAGGACGCACCACGCGCAGTTGACCAGGCGTTAGGGATAGACGTTGGATCGACAATCCTTCATTGGAGGTATCCGCCTGCTCCTGTTCCGCTGCAGAGGCCGCATCTAAAGTCAGCGCGGTCTGCCCGCCAGTCATCGCCAGATAGACTTCGGCGAGGATTTCAGAGTCTAACAAGGCGCCGTGCAGCACCCGATGGCCGTTGTCGATATCGTAACGTTTGCACAATGCATCAAGACTGTTGCGCTGGCCGGGGTGCATTTTGCGCGCCATGGTCAGCGTATCGAGTACCCTGCAATGCTCGCTGACTGGGCCTAGTACAGGCGCTTTACGCTGCTGATTCAGCATGCCCAGCTCGTGATCAATAAAACCCACATCGAAGGGGGCGTTATGAATAACCAGCTCAGCGCCTTCAATAAACGCCCAAAACTCATCGGCTATTTTCGCGAACACCGGCTCGTTGGCGACTCTTGCATCGTCAATCCCATGGACAGCGACTACCTCAGCATCGATATGCCGTTCGGGGTTGATGTATTGATGGTAAGTGCGACCAGTGAAGCGTCGGTTGACCATTTCAATAGCACCAATTTCGACTAGGCGGTGGCCATCTTTTGGGTCGATACCCGTAGTTTCAGTATCCAGGATTACCTGACGCATCATGCCCTCCTCTTTGGGTACTCATCAATTTTGATGCTCATCAATCGCTTCGTTGGCCAACGAGTCGGCGCGCTCGTTGCCTGGGTGGCCACTGTGCCCTTTTACCCAGTGCCACTCGACCTGGTGACGCTGGGTCTCTTCGTGCAGGGTTTTCCACAGCTCAGCATTTTTGACCGGCTGCTTGGCAGCGGTTTTCCAGCCGCGCTTGATCCAGTTATGAATCCACTGGGTAATACCCTGGCGAACATACTGGGAGTCAGTCCATAGCGCCACTTCACACGGGGTATTAAGGGTGCGCAGTGCCATGATCGCCGCCATTAGCTCCATGCGGTTATTAGTGGTATCCGCTTCATAACCTTTCAGGGTTTTCTCATGCTGACCACTCGCCAGCACGACACCCCAACCGCCGGGGCCTGGATTGCCCCGGCACGCTCCATCGGTATAAACCGTTACCCGGGGTAGATCTCCGGCCGCCTCTCTAGTCAATCTCTTGATCCCATGGTTTGTGTGAGTCAATGTTTAATGGCTCAGTTTAAATGGCCCACGTTTTTAAAACTCAGTTTTTTAAGGCTCGGACTTTTAAGAATCAGGCTTTTGAGGCTCAGCTTTTTGAGACATAGCTTTTTGAGACTCGGCTTTATGCCTTTTAGTCGGTTCCACTTGAGGCAAATACGCTTGATAAGGCTGGCAGTGGGCAGAGGTGCCTGAGCGGGTAACACCCAACGACGCCGGAGATACCGGTGCCTTCAAGCCAAACTTCAGGCGCTCCACCGGCGCTTGGCGTTGCTGGCGTCGTGCCTGAATCATATAACTTTCGCCCAGCGGCAGGTTATGCCGCCGCCCTAACGATTCCCAATACTCACCACACTTGGCATTCATTCGCCCGCGAAAACAGCAATAGTCTACCCGCTCCACCTCGAAGTCGACAAACGCCAACCAATCGCGCAGGCGGCTTGCAGAGCGCCAGGCACCGCTCCAGGGGAAGGCCTGCTGGCGCTTCCGCAACTGCCGGGCAAGACCGCTCACGCCAATCGGGTTAAAGCCAAACAGCACGATAATGCCGTTATCGGCAGTGACCCGAGCGGCCTCTTGAAGCGCAAAGTGGGCATCGGCCAAATGCTCAAGCCAGTGGTGAATGACCATGACGTCCAAACAGCGATCCGGCAGCGCAAGCTGATCCGGTGGACATATTAAAGTGCTATCGGTATCGGCTAATTGACGTGTAGGCGACCAGCGTATGGGGTGCGCAATAGCCGACATGGTCATCAGTGCTGGCCCCATGCTCATTTCCAGGCTATGGCCGCCCACACGCGATTCCACCACGGGCCCTAAGCAGGCACGCTGGGTTTCCCACAGCGAACGCCCCGCCTCTGTTTGCCAATAAGGCTGGCTACTTTGTAAGCGCTTAGCCAGTGTCGTGGCCGTCGTCGAATTTGACATGAACAGCGCTTCCCTCCACAGTAACTGCTTTTTAACGCCTTTTACGCACCGATTTAGCGCTAATAAGCGCAAAGTTTGATGTATTTTTTCGTAACTTAAAGGATCTCGTCGATGATGAGCGTGACACCGATCCCCGCCCTTAGCGACAACTATATTTGGCTATTAAGACAAGATAACAGTCAAAGCGTTTGCGTGGTGGATCCCGGTGAAGCTGCCCCGGTGATCGAGTTTCTTGAGCGTGAGTCGCTAACCCTAAACTGTATTCTGATTACCCACCATCATCATGATCATACCGGTGGTCTAGCGGAATTAATTAAACGCTACGCCCCTCATGTGATTGGCCCCGCCAATCCTAACATTGAAGGCATTGATGAAACCGTGGGTGACGGCGACGAAGTCCGCATTATGGGCCGTTTGTTTGACGTCATGGAAACACCTGGCCACACGCTGGATCATATCAGCTACTTTACCGCCGGTATTCCTGCACTACTGTTCTGCGGTGACACACTTTTCTGCGCCGGTTGCGGTCGTTTATTCGAAGGGTCGCCGGAGCAAATGTATACCGCGCTGAAAAAATTTGCGGAACTCCCTGAAGATACGCTGGTCTTTGCAGCCCATGAGTACACTCAGGCAAACCTAACGTTTGCTCGTGCTGCGGATCCTGAAAACGAAGACGTCAAACACGCCTTGCAGGAGTGTGAAAAGGCGCGGGCATTGGATCGCCCCACCTTACCCAGCACGATAGGACGCGAGCTGAAAATTAACCCCTACCTTCGTGTGGGCACTGATAGCGTGCGCCAGGCGGCAGGTAACCAGGGTGTTAATAATGATGATCTCGCAACGTTCACCACTCTACGCGAGTGGAAGAACCGTTTTTAAGAACGCTATCGAAACCAAACGAATGCAACTATGACCTATCGAACGATTCGCCAGCGCTTGATGCTGAGCGCCGGCAGTACCGTAATTATGGGCCTAATGTTAGCCGCTGCGGCAAGTTCTCAAGCCTCTGCCACAGCCTATGAAAGACCAACTTCATCAGCAGGCACGTCAGTAGACGCTACAAAGCCACACCCAACGCCATTCCATATCCATTTTTGGGAAGCGCTGGAACTGGAACCCCAAGACGCCTGGACAACGCTGCGTAAAAGCTTTCAGTGGCAAGAGAAGTCACTGCCCGCCGAGGCCCAAGCACGGGTAGACGAATGGATTGAGTACTACCGCTCAAGCCCCGAAAATATTGCCACTATCACCGAACGCGCCACCCCTTGGCTTGCCTGGATTACCCAGCAAGTTAGCGAGCGCGGTTTGCCTGGCGAAATCGCGTTGATTCCTTTTGTAGAGAGCTCCTTTGATCCAGGCGCCCGGAGCCACCGCGGCGCCGCTGGACTATGGCAGTTTATGCCCGGTACCGGCGATGCACTGGGCTTGGTGCGAAATGGTAATTATGACGGTCGGTTAGACGTGGTGACCTCTACCGAAGCGGCGCTGGACTACTTGGAAATGCAGGCTGATCAGTGGTACGAAGGTGATTTAATGCTGTCGTTAGCCGCTTATAATGCAGGCGCAGGCACCGTTAACCGCGCTCAGCGTCAGGCTCTGGGGCAAGGTTTAAACGGCGATTACTGGGATCTCTCGCTACCCTATGAAACCATGCAGTATGTGCCCAAGCTGAAAGCGATCGCGACGATCATTAACGACCCTGAGCAATACGGCGTAAGTTTGCCGGAAATACACGTTGACCCGGCTTTTGCCAAAGTACAGCTGTCCCATCCGGTGACTCTCTCAGAAGCCTCGCAGCTACTGAATGTCAGTCAAACTGCGTTAGTAGAGCTAAATCCAGGCCTGCTAAACGGTAGTATCGATCCTCGTAGCGCCCAGACACTGCTGGTACCTGAAGAAATCGATACGCAGGTGCTTGCGCAACTTGCACAGGGCGACAGTCAGACACAAGACAGCAACCAAGTGTTTGCGCAAAGCAGCAATGGCAATACCCACCGCGTTGAAAGGGGCGATAGTCTCTCTGCGATTGCAGCTCGGTATAATGTTGACCAGCAAGACCTTATCCGCTGGAATGCGATTGATCGCCCCAGCGCTTTACAACCTGGCCAGCTGCTGACACTTTCAGGGCGTTAATTTAAATTAACTAGCTGGCTTTGTTCACATGGGATGTTACCAATGCCGCGTGGTTTGTTTTTTGCGAAAACGCTTCTACTCATCAGTGGCCTGCTGCTAAACGTATCGATACTGGCTTCTGATACGCCAGCCTCAGAGACAATTGCTTCAGAGACAGCAGTCTCAGAGACAGTATCTTCAGAGACAGTAGCTTCAGAAACGGCGTCTAACAGTGACTCACCCACCACCGCTTCCAGCACTAATCTGGTGGGTGATTTAAATACCGACGCGAATAACGTGGTGCCGGTTAAAACCGTTCACGCGCTATCGCTTTACGATAGCCCCAAGCTACCCGCAGACTTCCCCTACTTTCCCCATGTAAATCCGCAGGCCCCCAAAGGCGGTACTATTACGCATACCGCCGTGGGAAGCAGCTTTGATTCTACGAACCCGTTTATTATTCGCGGCACGCCTGTTACCGGCATTTCACAAATTTACGACACTCTGATGGCCAGCAACCCGAACGAGCCCTTTAGCCTTTACGGCCTGCTGGCTGAGGGCGTTCGCCTTGACCCTGAGCGGCATTGGATTGAATTCGACTTGCGCCCGGAAGCACGTTTCCAAGACGGTGAACCGGTTACTGCCTACGATGTAGTGTTCTCGCTTAACTTACTTCGTGAAAAGGGTAATCCGTTTTACGCCAGCTACTACGCCGGGGTGGAAGAAGCCATCGCCCTGAATGAGCATCAGGTACGCTTTACCTTTAACGATACCGATTCCCGAGAGCTGCCGTTAATCGTTGCCCAACTGCCCATACTCCCCCGCCACTACTGGGAACCCCGCGAGTTCACCTCACCCACCCTAGTCGCGCACCCAGGCTCCGGGCCCTACCGCATTAGCGAAGTTGACCCTGGTCGACGAATTGTTTATCAGCGCGACGAGAACTATTGGGGTAAAGATTTACCGGTCAACGTTGGCCGTTACAATATTGATCGCATTATTTACGATTACTACCGTGACCGCGATATTGCCTGGGAAGCGTTCAAAGCCGGCCTGACCGACTTTCGTACCGATGCCCGCGCCGCCACCTGGGCGATTGGCTATAATTTTCCTGCCTATGAAGAGGGCTTGGTCAAGCGGCTGACGGTACCGGACGTCAATCCTTCAATGATGCAGGCATTTGTCTTCAACCTGCGTAAAGAGAAGTTTCAAGACCCACGTGTGCGAGAAGCATTGAGCCTTGCCTTCGATTTTCCGTGGCTTAATACCAATATTTTTTACGGCACTTACCAGCGCACCGAGAGCTTTTTCCAAAACTCTGAAATGGAAGCCACCGGGCTACCTTCGGAGGCAGAGCTAGCGCTACTGGAGCCCTTCCGTGACGAGTTGATAGCCTCCCATGGTTCTGACCGCCTGTTTACCGAGCCGCTACCTATTGCGCAGCCCACTGATTTGCGCGAGAGGCTACGCAAAGCACTCGATCTGCTACGCGAGGCAGGTTACTTGGTTGAAGACGGCGTATTAGTCAATCAGGAAACTGGGCGGCCGCTAAGCCTCGAAGTGTTGCTCTACGACTCGGGGCTTGAGCGCGTGGTTCAACCCATGCTGCGCAACATGGCCCGCTTGGGGGTGCAGACCTCACTGCGTATCGTTGATATTAATCAATATTTAAATCGGCAGCGCAATTACGACTATGACATAGTGATCAGTCATTTCCCTCAGTCGAATAATCCGGGCAACGAGCAGCGCGACTTCTGGACCAGTGCCGCCGCCGAGGCGCCGCAAAGCCGCAACCGAATGGCGCTAGCGCACCCAGCGGTCGATGCACTGGTGGAAACGATCATTAGTGCAGATGGCCGTGAAGAGCTAGATACCGCCACCCGCGCGCTAGACCGGGTGCTGCGCTGGGGGTTCTATGTGATTCCCCACTACCACTCAGGGGAAACTCGTATCGCCATTTGGGATAAGTTTGGCTACCCGGAGCCATTCCCAGCGTACGCCATGGATATGGATGCGTGGTGGGTAGACACCCAACGTGAAGCAGCACTGCAGCGTCGTCAACGCGGCCGCTAACGCTGCCGGTATAAAAACGACGGATGGCAACGGCTTATCCTTAACGGCTTCATCGTCATAAACCTCGGAGTGCTCTGTGGCTCGCTATACTATACGCCGACTGCTGCTAATGATTCCGACTCTCTTCGGGATCATGCTTCTCAATTTTATGATTGTTCAGGCGGCGCCGGGCGGGCCAATTGATCAGATGTTGGCGCGTTTTGAAGGCGCCGACGCCATGGCCAGCACTCGCTTGGATATGGGCGGCGCCGACGTCCAGGTCAGCGACGACTCACGGGGCGCCCGAGGCATTGACCCACGCTTTATCGAACAGCTAGAGCAACAGTTTGGTTTTGACAAACCCGCCCACCAACGCTTTATCGGCATGATGGCGGATTACCTCACTCTCGATTTTGGCACCAGTTTTTTCCGTGACCGCCCGGTCACCGAGCTGATGATCGAGCGGCTGCCGGTTTCCATATCGTTAGGGCTCTGGACGACGCTACTGGTCTATTTAATCTCCATCCCGTTAGGCATTAAAAAAGCGCTTCGCCACGGTTCCCGGTTTGACGTTTGGTCATCCGGGTTAGTGATTGTCGGCTATGCCATCCCGGGCTTTCTGTTTGCCATTCTACTCATTGTCCTGTTTGCCGGGGGCACCTACTGGGACATCTTCCCTTTACGCGGTTTAACTTCGCCTGACTTCGACCAGCTTTCTGCCTGGGGCAAGGTCAAAGACTATTTTTGGCATATTACGCTGCCGGTCATCGCCGCATCGATTGGCAGCTTTGCCACGCTGACAATGCTGACCAAAAACAGCTTTCTAGATGAGATTCACAAGCAGTATGTGATTACCGCCCGCGCCAAGGGCGCCGACGAGCGACGCGTGCTTTACGGCCATGTGTTTCGCAACGCCATGCTGATTATTATCGCCGGCCTACCTGCCGCTATGATCGGCATTTTCTTCACCGGTGCGCTGCTTATCGAAGTGATCTTCTCCCTGGATGGGCTGGGCCTGCTTGGCTTTGAGGCGGTCATGCAACGGGATTATCCGGTGATTTTCGGCACCCTATTCCTGTATACCGTGATCGGCTTAATCCTCAAGCTGATTTCTGATTTGACCTACGTGTGGGTAGACCCGCGTATCGACTTTTCAACTCGGGAGTCGTGATAATGGCCTCTTTATCGTCACGTTTATCGCCTATTACTCGACGTCGACTGGCCGCTTTCAAAGCCAATCGTCGTGCCCGGGTGTCACTCTGGTTATTTGCCTCGCTGTTTATCGTTAGCCTGTTTGCCGAACTGATTGCCAACGACAAACCGATCATTATGCAGTACGAAGGTCAGTGGTACTTTCCCATGCAGGTGGACTATCCGGAAACCGAGTTTGGTGGCTTCCTGCCGACCCGAACAGACTATCTGGACCCCTTTGTGCAGCAACAGATCAAAGATCACGGCTGGGCGCTTTGGCCTATCATTCCGTTTTCGTACCAGACCCTGGATATGAATATGACCCGCCCCTCCCCGGCCCCACCGGATAGCCGCCACTGGCTAGGCACCGATGACCAGGGCAGGGATGTATCGGCACGGGTCATTTATGGTTTTCGCCTTTCGGTGGCCTTTGCCCTGGTACTCACCGCAGGGTCGTTAGTCGTCGGTGTCGTGGTCGGCGGTATACAGGGCTATTTTGGTGGCAAGGTTGATTTGATCGGCCAGCGATTCACCGAAATTTGGTCGGGTTTACCCGTGCTGTTCCTGCTGATTATTTTAGCCAGCTTTGTTCAGCCAGGTTTTTGGTGGCTGCTGGGAATTATGCTGCTCTTCTCGTGGTTAGGCCTAGTGGACATCGTACGCGCCGAGTTCCTGCGTGCACGCAATTTGGAGTACGTGCGCGCGGCCAAAGCTATGGGGTTGCCGTCTCGCTTAATCATGTGGCGCCACGTGCTGCCCAACGCCATGGTTGCGACGCTGACATTTATTCCGTTTCTGTTTACTGGCGCGATTGGTACGCTCACCGCACTGGATTTTCTCGGTTTCGGCCTGCCCCCCGGCGCTCCTTCGCTTGGTGAACTGGCAGCCCAGGGTAAAAATAATCTTCACGCGCCTTGGCTGGGTATCACGGCGTTTATGACCCTGGCCATCATGCTCTCGCTGCTGGTCTTTATCGGCGAAGGCTTACGCGATGCCTTTGATCCTCGTCACGTGCAGCAGCGCCAAGCGGGTACTGCCCAGGAGACTCAGCATGCCTAATCCCCTGCTGCGCATTGAAAATCTTGATGTCGCCTTTGATGGCAACCCGGTGGTGCAGTCACTCTCGCTGACCCTCAATACGGGTGAAACGCTGGCAATAGTGGGTGAATCAGGCTCAGGCAAATCCGTATCAGCGTTGGGTATGGTGAACCTGCTGCCCAGTAACGCCACCGTTGACGGCGAACGCTGGTTGGGTGACACCAATCTGGCCCACTTAACGGAAACTGAGTGGAACGCTATACGCGGTAATCGCGTCGGTTTTATCTTCCAAGAGCCGATGACCTCGCTCAATCCACTGCATCGGGTGGGCAAGCAGATTGGTGAAGCATTGCGGCTGCATCAAGGGCTTCGCGGCCAAGCGGCCCGCCAACGCAGCAAACAGCTGCTGGAACAAGTGAAACTGCCGCGCCCGGACGAACTGCTAGATGCCTGGCCCCACCAGCTCTCGGGTGGCCAACGCCAGCGGGTGATGATCGCTATGGCGATTGCTAACAACCCCTCACTGCTAATTGCCGACGAGCCCACCACCGCGCTGGACGTTACCGTTCAGCAGGAAATTCTCGCCCTGCTACGTGAACTGCGCGATCACCATGGCATGGGCATGCTGTTTATCAGCCACGACTTAAACCTGGTACGGCGTTATGCGGATCGCATCTGCGTTATGTATCAGGGCCGCATTGAGGAGATCGGCCCGGTAGAACAGGTATTTCAGCATCCGCAAAGCGATTACACCAAAGCGCTACTTGCGGCTGAGCCGGAAGGTAGGCCGCAAGCCATTGAGCAAACAGCGCCGCTACTAACAGCTCGTCAGTTAAGCGTTAGTTTTAAGCGCCCTAAAACCGGTTTATTTAAGCGCCAACCGCCCGCTTTTGTAGCGCTTCAACCAACCGATTTGCATATTGCACCAGGGGAGACTCTGGGCATTGTGGGTGAGTCCGGCTCAGGTAAAACCACACTGGCATCGGCAGTCATGCGACTGGTTAGCAGCCAAGGCGAGGTTAGCCTTGGTAACGATAAGCTAAGCTCGCTATCCGGCGATGCGTTGCGCCGTCAGCGTCACAGGCTGCAGATGGTGTTTCAAGACCCCTATGGCGCCCTTTCACCACGTATGCCGGTGTTCGATATCGTCAGCGAGGGGCTGCGCTTTCACTACCCTCACCTCACCACTGAAGAAGTCGCCCAGCGGGTTAACCAAACCCTGCACGAAGTAGGTTTGCCGGAAAGCTGTGCCGCTCGCTACCCCCACGAGTTCTCCGGTGGTCAGCGCCAGCGCATAGCCGTGGCCAGAGCGATTATCTTAGAGCCGGAGTTGCTGGTACTTGATGAGCCCACCTCGGCGTTAGATCGCACCGTGCAGAAGCAGCTAGTCGCCCTATTACGCGACCTTCAGGCGCGTCGGCAGCTAAGTTATTTATTCATTAGCCATGATTTAGCCGTTGTCCGCGCCATGGCCCACCGCATTATGGTGCTCAAGGATGGTGAAGTGGTCGAACAAGGCCCCTGCTTAGAGGTGCTTTCAGCGCCCCAGCACGCTTATACCCAAGCACTGATTGCCGCTGCGCACTTGGCCTCTTAAGAGAGCCCTTTCAAAAGAGCCCTAAAAAGAGCCCTTTAAAGAGAACCCAATACAAACCCTTAAGACGAAGCAACGGCTAACGGCAATGCCGGAAGCCAGTTTTCGCAAGCGAGCTTTCTACCTGGATAGCACAGCCCTCAGTAATTATTTAAGATAAACTCGTAAGATAACGGTATAAATATTTAGCTAAAAATAAAGCCGCCACCCATTGGGGAAGCGGCTAAACAAGACTTTAAACAAGCACTCAGAAAAGCGCGATTTCCTCGCTGGTCAATTCCCGCCACTCGCCGGGTGCCAGGTTCTCATCTAGTGCTAAATCCCCGATGGAGCTGCGGTGCAGTGAGTTAACATGATTACCCAAGGCGGCAAACATTCGTTTCACCTGGTGATAGCGCCCTTCGGTAATGGTCAGCTCCGCCTGGGTGGGCGAAAGCAGCCTCAACGTTGCGGGCTGAGTCAGCGTCTCTTCCCCATCCAGCATCAGGCCATCGGCGACTTGGCCAATCGCCCACTCCGCTGATGCACCTTCCATAGGTTCCGCTAACTCGGCGATATACACCTTGGCGCAGCGATGGCGCGGTGATGTGACGCGGTGAGACCACTGACCATCATCGGTTAACAGCAGCAATCCCGTGGTATCTACATCTAACCGCCCTACCGGCTGTAAGCGATCGGCTTTGGGCAAATCTATTAGGTCTATTGCGCGCTGATAGAGTCCACGCCGCGCATTGCATTCAACGTCGACCGGCTTGTGCAGCATAATGTAGCGCAAGCCTACCAACTCCAACCGTTCGCCGTTCAGAACAACCACATCGTTATCGGTATCGATTTGGGTCGCCGACTGTTTGATCGGCTCGCCATTTAGGGTCACTTCGCCATTTTTGAGTGCCCGTTTGGCGAGACTACGGGTTAACGGTGAAGTTTCACTCAAAAAGCGATCAAGGCGCATCATTAACCCACTCCTGGCAGCAGCTTAAAGTGGTCGGCATCTTGCCAGGCAGGAAATTTTTCACGAAAAGCATCAAGGGCAGTTTTATCCAGCGTGCCCGTTTCTATAAACGGGGAATGGGCAGGTTTATCAATTAGCGGTTCGCCTTTGAAGTCGACCAACAGGGAGTCGCCGCTGTAGGCAAGCCCTTTGGCATCTTCTCCAACGCGATTAACGCCAATTACATAGCTTAGGTTCTCCACCGCACGGGCTTGTAGCAGCGTGCGCCAAGGGTGACGACGCGGTGCTGGCCAGTTGGCGATACACAGCAGCGCATCATACTCGAAATGCTCCCCTTCTGCTGGCTGCTGGCGCATCCACACAGGAAAACGTAGGTCATAACAAACGCTGAGCAGCAGTTTAAAGCCATTGAGTTCCACCACTTTACGCTCACTACCCATGCCGTAACGCTCATGCTCACCGGCCATACGGAACAGGTGGCGCTTGTCATAGTGGGTTATCTCGCCCTCCGGGGTCGCCCAGATCAAGCGGTTATAAAAATCGCCGCCTTCTTCAATCGCCACACTGCCGGTCATCACGCAGTTACGTGCCTTCGCCTGGGCCTTAAGCCAGGCAACGCTTTTGCTCTGCGCCATGGGCTGGGCCATTTCCCGGGAGTTCATAGTAAAGCCCGTGGCAAACATCTCTGGCAATACAATAAGATCCGTATCGCGGCTATCAAGCTCACCCAGCAACTGCTCAAGATGATCGTGGTTGGCCTGGGGATCCTCCCAGCGCAGATCACACTGCACTAGCGTGCTTTTAAGTTGACTCACTAAACACCTCCATTTCGTCAGTCTCAAGGCAACGTTTATGCTAGATTAGCATCTTTAAATAATGAGGCTGCTATGCTTCCTACTCCAACACGCGATCCTGAAGCAGTCAAAGGTGTCATGTTTGGGCTCACCGCCTACACCATGTGGGGCTGCTTTCCGCTCTTTTTTGCCCTCTTTGACGGCGTTCCCGCCTTTGAAATTTTGATTCACCGGATCATTTGGGCGTGTCTGTTTTTGGTCGGTTTGATTACTTTGTTACGCCGCTGGCCTCCGGTGGTCACAGCGCTGGGCGAACCCAAACGGCTTGGGCGGGTGTTGGCCTGCGCGCTATTAATAGCGTTTAACTGGGGTATCTATATTTATGCGGTGGAGTCTAAGCAGGTACTACAAGCGAGTTTGGGCTACTTCTTAACGCCGCTGGTGAATGTCGCCTTGGGCATGCTGGTGCTGCGGGAGGTGATGGCCAAGCTGCAGTTGGTAGCCCTGGGGTTAGCGAGCATAGCCATTGCCACCCAGTTTGTGATGCTGGGCGAACTGCCCTGGATTAGTCTGCTGCTGGCGTTAAGTTTCGGCAGTTATGGCCTGTTTCGTAAGCAGGTGCCGTTGGACGGTTTATCGGGCTTGTTTGTGGAGACACTACTGCTATTCCCCCTAGCCCTGATAGCTCTCACCTGGCTAAGCTGGAACGACACCTCACATTTTTTGCAGAACACTTCCACCACTAGTTTACTGATCGCCAGCGGTGCATTGACTGCGCTGCCGCTAATGGCCTTTGCTGGCGCAGCCCGCCGATTACGTTTGGCAACCCTGGGCTTTTTAATGTACATCAACCCAAGCATCCAGTTTCTGATTGCCTTAACCGTGTTCGGCGAGCCCTTGGGTATTATCCAGTTGGCCACTTTTGTGCTGATTTGGATTGGGCTTGCGCTCTACTCCTGGTCAGCGTGGCAATCACGCCCGCGCTACTCGGCGGTCAGCTAACGCAAGCCCTGGTGTTGCGCTGGTATCGGCGCTTGTTTCAAGCGTAGGCGCCGATACAGCGTCCCTTTCAGGCTGGTAGCCAACTCGGAACCCGCCCCAATGTTTACCCTGTACGTACACCGGTACTGAGAGGTCATGCATGATCTCACCGGTGTCCCGCTTGTAGGTTTGCAGCAGCAATGGCTTTTCGTGAGCGCCACAGCGGCTGCCGGTGGGGTCATCGAAAATCCTTTTATTGCGGCAGAATTTTAGATCGTGGGCGTAATCACCGGTTGGCACGAGGCTGACCGCTTTGTTATGGGTTGGCACATAGCCTTTACGGTCACAGGCGATGGCATAACTTAAGCCAAGCTGAGTGAGCAAAGGCTCTTGCAGCTCGGGTAGATACCTATCGGTAAAACTATCAAAGCCGGTTGTGTACTGCGGCGGCTGTGTACCCGGGATCTGCTCATACTGGGGCTGGAAAAGGTGGCTATCTGAAAGTTCTCCGCTGGCTATCGCTTTTTCCAGCAGCTTGCCCAATTTATCGGCCGTTGAGCGAGCCGCCCGGAACACCTGCTGATGACGCCCTTCCAAGTGCTGTTGAGCCAACTCCCCATCGACGCCTTCTGCGGCTTCCATCAGCGCCCGGGCTTGCTCAGCCAAATCGTGCATATTGCGGTTACCGTCATCAACATCCTCTTCCAACTGACGCAGGCTGTCGGCAACGGTTTGGCTATGCTGACGGGTGTTTTCCATCGCATCGGCAACCCGGGTAATTTCACTCTGCACCTGGTCGAACTCTTGCGTCATCGTACCCAGGCTATTGCCTACTCCCTGCAAGCCTTTTGAGCGCTCGCTAATACGCGACATCAGGTCGCCAATGGTGTCGACCACCGTTTGGCCACTCGCATGCATATCTTTGACAAGTTCATCGACACTCTGCGTGGCTGTGGAGGTTTTCAGAGCAAGGTTGCGGACTTCGCCAGCAACCACTGCAAACCCTCTGCCGTGTTCACCGGCGCGCGCCGCCTCTATAGACGCATTGAGCGAAAGAAGATGCGTTTGCTCGGCAATATCTTCAATCATAGAGGTGACGCTGCGTACCCGTACAATTTTATCGTTCAGCGCGGTCAACATCTCCAGCGCTTGACTTGAGCGGTCAGCAACATCGCTCATATCCTGGATAATATCATCCAGTTCTGCGTGATTATGATGACTGGCTTCCCGAGCGCTCTCTGCCAGCGCTGCCACCTGGCTGGCGCTGGCGCTGACCTGCATAATGGCTGCATTAATGGCGGTCATGCTTGATGAAGCCTCACGGGCCATGGCCTCTTGCTTGGAGAGGCGCTGATCCATCAGGTCGGCATAGTGCGACACTTCTGCCGAGGCAATCGCGGTACTACTGGCACGGTTCATTAAACGGTAGGCCATACCACGTAGCGAACGGTAATCACGTAGGGGCTTAAAACCACGCTGGCGTTGTTTAGGGCGATGTTCAAGGCGTTGTTCAAGGCGTTGTTCAAGACGACGTTGGTCGGCCCGATACACGCCTTCAAGCACACTGAGCAGTACAGCGCCGCCACCCAATGCGGCGGACACGAGCGCCAGATAAATCCATACACCGCCTTGCAAGGCAAGGCCTATGGATAACGCCAACAAAACCCCCGGAACTAGCAATCGCAGTAAGCGCATGAGCAGTACTCTTTTATTAACGTTATTGAGTATCGAAAACCCTATTTTGGAGGGCTTAATTCCCCTTTGCGGCTTAGCTTAGCGTGTTACGGTAATGAAAGAAGTAGCACTTTGGGGGCAGACCGAAAGAGTATAAGCACTGAGTCATCATTGGGTTAGCGCAGTGAAAATGAATATAAGCACTGCAATGAAATGGAATATCCCTTACTCTCTTCCTTCTGCCACCCTTACACCACCTGGAACCCATGCTAAAGCGCTATTTGCCGATCCTGACGTGGCTCCCCCACTACCATAAACGCCTGTTTGGGGCCGATCTCTTGGCGGGTTTGATCGTCACGGTGATGGTCATTCCCCAGTCGCTGGCCTATTCGCTGTTAGCCGGGCTGCCTGCGGTGGTGGGACTCTATGCCAGCATTCTGCCGCAATTGGTCTATACCCTGTTTGGCACCAGCAAAACCCTTGCCGTTGGGCCGGTTGCCATCATCGCGTTAATGACCGGCGCCGCGCTCTCCTCCGTGGCGGTCACAGGCACAGAGACCTATCTACAGGCAGCGCTTATCTTGTCACTACTTTCCGGTGGCATGCTGGTGATCATGGGGCTGCTGAAAATGGGCTTTTTCAGCAATTTTCTCAGCCACCCGGTTATTTCCGGCTTCTTAACGGCGTCGGGCATTTTGATCGCCGCTAGCCAGCTGGGCAGTTTGCTGGGGGTTGAGAGTAGTGGCTTTACGCTGGTAGAGCGCCTTGTCACCCTGGTGCCCAATTTAGCCACTTTCAACTTACCTACCTTACTGATTGGCAGTGGAACCCTACTGTTTTTAATCGCAATGCGCCGCTATGGTAAGGCCACCCTGAATAAGATGGGCCTGCCAAACACCCTGGCGGACTTGATCGCCAAAGCGGGGCCAGTTTTTGCCGTCGTGATTACCACCCTAGTAACCTGGCACTGGCAGTTGGGCGGTAACGGCGTTAGCGTTGTGGGAAAAATTCCAGGCGGGTTGCCTGCACTTAGCTTTCCCTGGGGAGACTACTCACTGTGGCGGGCACTGTTGATCCCCGCGCTGCTGATTAGTCTGGTCGGCTTTGTGGAGTCGGTTTCCATGGGCCAGATGTTGGCCGCAAAGCGGCGCCAGCGCATCTCTCCCAATCAAGAGCTAGTCGGCCTTGGCGCCAGCAATTTAGCCGCCGGGCTTACCAGCGGCATGCCGGTTACCGGGGGATTATCCCGCACTGTGATTAACTACGATGCAGGTGCCCAAACGCCTGCTGCAGGCGCCTTTGCGGCGCTAGGTATCGCGCTGGTTACTATGTCGTTCACCGGCTGGCTCTACTACCTGCCCATCGCGACCCTGGCCGCGACGATCACCGTTTCGATTTTGACGCTGGTAGACATACCCATGCTGCGGCAAACCTGGCGCTACTCCCGCAGCGACTTTGCCGCCATGGCAGTGACGATTTTGCTGACGCTGTGCGAAGGGGTTGAAGCGGGCATCATCAGCGGGGTAGCGCTTTCTATTGCGCTATTTTTATACCGCACCAGCCGCCCTCATAGCGCCTTGGTAGGCCGCGTGCCCGGCACCGAACACTTTAGAAACACCACCCGCCACGATGTTGAGACAATCAATACCGTTGCCCTGCTGCGCATTGATGAGAGCCTCTATTTTGCCAATGCCCGTTATTTGGAAGACACCGTTTATAACTTGGTGGCGAGCCATCCCGAGCTTGAGCACGTTGTGTTGATCTGCTCAGCGGTTAACCTAATTGATGCCTCGGCGCTGGAGAGCCTAGATGCCATCAACGCCCGCTTAAAAGACTCCGATGTAAAACTGCATTTATCCGAGGTGAAAGGCCCGGTAATGGATCAACTCAAGAAGAGTGACTTCCTGGATGCACTTACCGGGCGGGTATTTCTAAGCACTTATGCCGCTTGGCGTGAATTCTCCTAACCCGGCAAAATCACCTTACCATTGAAAAACCAGGCAATTGCCTGGTTTTTTTATATCTGCCTATAAGCAATAAGAGCCGCTATTGATAACGGCATTGACAGCCACCCAGCGGCTTCTCTACTATCAGCTGACCACTTAGCAAAACCGAGTACCGCATAGCAAAACACTATGTAGCAAAACGTAACCAAATCCTTAAGCACAACCACAATAAAGGAGCATCACAATGCATCCATTTGCTCACCGCCTACTCATCGCCACCTTACCTTTATCACTACTTGGCGCAGCAGTAAGCCACGCCAGTGACATTGAACTACCCGGCACCATGGCCTGGACGGCCTATGGCACCAACTCAAGCGGCTATGCCCAGGCCGTTGCCATCGGCAATATGCTGCAGAACAAATACGATTCGTCAGTACGCATCCTCCCCGGTGATAACGATGTTTCACGCATGACGCCGCTTAAACAGGGCCGTGTTGACCTTTGCGCTTGCGGGATCGCCAGCTACTACGGCGCGGAGGGTGTAATGATGTTTGCCGACCGTGACTGGGGCCCTCAGCCGCTACGTGTTATTACTACTTCTACCGCCTCTTTTGGCCTTTCCCTTGCAGTTGCGGGCGACTTGGACGTTGAAACGCCCGCTGACCTGGCAGGCAAGCGCATCGCCTATATCCGCGGCGACGATGCGCTTAACAAAGGCACCGAAGCTTACCTTGCCTTTGGTGGCTTGACCTGGGATGACGTAGAGCGTGTTGATTACCCCGGCTACGGGCGCTCGTTTGACGGCATTATCGCTGGTGATGTGGATGCCTCCTTTACCACAACGGTTACCCCACCAGCCCAGCAGTTGGCCAGTAGTCCGCGCGGCATTAGTTGGCCGGTGCTAGACCCCAACGACGAAGCAGGCTGGGAGCGTATGGCGGCGGTCGCACCCTACTTCCGCCCTCACGAAGTCACGTCTGGGGCAGGCGGCATCAGCGCCGACAACCCAGTGCCCAGCGCTAGTTACCCTTACCCCATTGTGGTGGCCAACCAAGACCTGGATGACAACGTCGCTTATGGCCTGATCAAAGCCATGCAGGAAAATTTTGACGACTATAAAGATAACGCCCCTGGGGCGCTTGGCTATGCCTTGGAGCAACAAGATCTACAGTGGGTGGTGCCGTTCCACGATGCGGTCGTGACGTACTACAAAGAGATTGATGTATGGACTGATGAAATGCAGGCCCATCAAGACAAACTCGTTGAACGCCAGAACGTGCTGTTAACCGCCTGGGAAAGCTTTATGCAAGACGCACCCAGTGATGATGAGGAATTTACTGCCGACTGGATGAAAGCCCGTGCCACCGCGCTTAGCGATGCCGGTTTCGAACCGATCTTCGAGTAATACGCCACGGGGCGGCACTTGCCGCCCCCTGCTGATTGACGGATGCCCCCATGACCACAGATACCTCGCCTGCCAATCATCAGCAGGTTAAAGAAAAGATCAGCCAAATTCGTCAGCTTCCCCCTACGCTGCGCTGGATACCCGCCACGGTCACCGTCATTTTGATGGCGATGACGCTGGATTATCTTTTCAACATTGGCTTATTTACTTTCGTTACGGGTCTGGAAACACAGTTTTACTACGCCGTTGTGGCGCTGCTGCTACCGCTGGTTTTTCTGCTTTGGCCCATGCGCAGTCGCCAACAAGAGCAACCCATCCCCTGGTACGATTACTTATTGAGCGCTACGACGCTTATCGTTGGCGGCTACTTTGTTTACAACGCTGTCCCCATTCTAGAGCGCGGCTGGGCGTTTTCTGCGCCCGAGATCGCCATTTATGCGAGCTATGCCTACTGGCTGCTGATTATCGAAGCGGCCCGCCGGGCAGGCGGTTTACCCATTGCGATTATTGCCGGGGTATTTTCGCTCTATCCGCTGGTGGCGGATATTGTCCCAGGCCCCATCCAGGCGTTTCCTTCGACTCTCGAACAGACCGCTATGTACCACACCATGAGTACCGAAAGCATCATGGGGGTTCCACTGCAGGCGTTCGCGGGCCTGGTGATCGGCTTTTTGGTATTTGGTGTCGTACTACAAAAAAGTGGCGGCGGTAAGTTTTTTATTAACCTGGCATTTGCGCTGCTGGGTCATGTGCGCGGCGGCCCCGCAAAGGTATCAATTTTCTCCAGCGGCCTGATGGGCTCAATGAGCGGCAGCGTGATCAGTAACGTACTGACCACTGGCGTTTTGTCGATTCCCGCCATGCGTCGTATCGGTATGAGCCGCTCTTTTGCAGGCGGCGTTGAAGCCTGCGCCTCCACTGGCGGTGTGTTAATGCCCCCGGTAATGGGTGCCACCGCTTTTGTGATGGCAATGTTTTTGGATGTTCCCTACTCCACCATTGCACTGGCAGCAGTGATTCCTTCAATTCTCTACTTTTTGGGACTATTTATACAGATCGATGCTTACGCAGCTCGCCACGACATTAAAGGCTTGCCCGCCGTTGAGCTGCCTTCGCTTTGGCAAACCCTCAAAGAGGGTTGGTACTTTATTTTTGTGTTTGCTTTATTGGTCTGGATGCTACTGATTATGCAGCGCGAAGCCGTGGCTCCTTTCTACGCCACCGCGCTGCTGTTGGTGCTCAACCAGCTTTCCAAACATAACCGTTGGGGCTGGAAGGATGTCGGTGACACGCTCTCCTCCGCCGCTAAGCTGTTTGCCGAGCTTATCGCTATTCTGGCCGGCGTTGGCATGCTGGTCGGCGCGCTGTCGATGACCGGCCTTTCCGGCACTATCGCCAACGACTTTATTAATATTGCCGGCGGCAGCGTGCCGCTACTGCTACTCATGGGCGCCGTGACTAGCTTCGTGCTGGGTATTGGCATGACCGTGACCGCCGCCTACATCTTCCTGGCGGTAGCACTGGCGCCTGCCTTGATCCAAGGCGGCGGGCTGGATCCCATGGCGGTACATATGTTCATCCTGTACTGGGGCATGCTGAGTTTTATTACCCCGCCGGTGGCACTCGGTGCCTTTGCTGCAGCGACCGTCGCTGGTGCTCGCCCCATGGCAACCGGCCTACAGGCAATGCGGTTAGGTAGCGTTATCTACTTTATTCCTTTCCTGTTCGTGCTTAACCCCGCGCTGATTATGCAAGGCGAGCCGCTAATCATCGTGGCGGTGTTTATCCAGGCAGTGGCAGGCATCATTTTGTTTGCCTCTGCAATGCAGGGTTACTTGATAGGTGTCGGTCGACTGGGCTACGGCGCACTGCAAGAACCTATTATTCGTGGCTTGGTATTAGTCGCTGGGCTGCTACTGGCATTACCCGGTGGCGGTATGGTGCCCCTCAGCCAGTGGGAATTGATCGGACTGGCCGCTGCTACACTGCTGCCCGGCGTTATCTTGGCACGTTTAAGTCAGCGGCATCACCAGCGTTCACACAGCACTTCGGTCGCTTAACAGGTGTCACGCCGAGCGTACTCTTTTTAATTCACACTACATGCGAAATACGAGAGCTTAACTATGTCCGTTCATTACCAGCGCCACGGCGATATAGGCGTTATTCAGATCGCCAATCCACCGGTTAACGCGCTAAGCCACGCAGTACGAAGCGGCTTAGTTAACGCACTGGAAAAGGGTATTGCCGATACGCAAGCTAAAGCGCTGGTAGTGTTAGCCGATGGCCGCACTTTTATCGCCGGAGCCGATATCCGTGAGTTTGGAAAGCCGCCTCAAGCGCCTCTGCTGCCCGATGTGATCACCCAACTGGAAGCCTGCCCAAAGCCGCTGATTGCCGCCCTGCACGGCACGGCCCTGGGCGGTGGATTGGAGGTTGCACTGGGCTGCCACTACCGAGTGGCACTGGCGGGCACCCGGGTGGGTCTTCCGGAGGTTAAACTTGGCCTACTGCCCGGCGCTGGTGGCACCCAGCGTTTGCCGCGTTTAGTAGGCGTTGAGCGCGCCTTGGAGATGATCACCAGCGGGCGTTTTGTTGCGACAGAAGAAGCTCTTGAGGCAGGCATTATCGACGCCATTAGCAGTGCTGAAACGCCCCTTGAAGCGGGTTTAGCTGCGGCCCAAGCAGTGCTTGCAGACAACCAAATGGCACGTGTTACGGGCCAACTATCAGCGCCAGCGGCTAATCCCCAGGCAATCTCCGCTATGGTGGAACGGCTGCATCAAGACGCTGCCGAGCTGTTCTCACCGTTTCGCATTGTGGAAGCTGTGGAGGCCTCTGTGACGGCTGAATCACTTCAAGATGGCCTGCGCCGTGAGCGGGAGCTGTTTTTGGCCTGTATGGACTCTCCTCAGCGCGCCGGTCTGATTCATCTCTTTTTCGCTGCACGCAGCCCCCATGTGGTTCCTGAAATTGAGAACGCCGACGCGTTTAAACATGTTGCGCTAATCGGCGAAGATCCACTGTTTGGGCGCCTGCAAAAAGCCGCACAAAAGGCGGGCATTACCCTGACCAGTGCACCAGACAACACTACTGAGCTTTGCCTACTGGCGCCAAATGCAGCCAGGGATTCAGGCACAGCACTCCCTACCATCGCACTAGCCAATATTGGCATCAGTAGCGAAAGCAATAGCACGCTAAGCCTTATCGTTGCTGAAAACGGCAGCATGGTAGAGCTGGTCAACCTAAGCGCAGAGCCACTTATTCAACAGCGAGCGGCACTCACTCTTAAAGCATTGCGGTTAAGCGTCGTGGTCAGCCGACAGCAAAGCGTACTGAATACGCTGCATAATGTTAGCCAACAAGCGTCAGCCAACGAGAGGCTACCTGCCCTTGAGCAGGCGAGCGTCAGCATTGCTAAACAGGGCTTCTGCTACCGCGAGAGCGATATCGATTTATTGGCGGTGGAAACACTGGGATACCCGCGTCACTTAGGTGGGCCTCACCGTCAATCAACCCTTAAGGACACACCACTATGAACCTCACCTTTAGCCCCGAAGAGCAGGCCTTTCGCGCAGAGGTTCGCCATTTTCTAGCCGAGGCACTACCCAGCGATATTAGCGAACGTGTGCGTCTGGGACGCCACCTGCGTGTCGAAGATCACCTGCGCTGGCAGAACATCCTCAGCGAGCAGGGCTGGCTAGCCTCTAACTGGCCTAAAGAGCATGGCGGCCCAGGCTGGGGCCCCGTGCAGCGGCATATATTTGATGAAGAGTGCGCCGCGGCCCACGCGCCGACGGTTGTACCCTTTGGCGTCAATATGGTGGCGCCGGTGATTATGAAATTCGGTAGCGCGGAGCAACAGCAGTATTACCTGCCGCGCATTTTGAGCAACCAGGACTGGTGGTGCCAAGGTTACTCTGAACCTGGCGCGGGTTCCGATTTGGCGGGGCTTAATACCCGCGCGGTTCGCGATGGCGACGACTATATTGTTAATGGCCAGAAGACATGGACCACCCTGGGCCAGCACGCCAATATGCTGTTCTGTCTGGTGCGCACTGACCCAGACGCTAAAAAACAGGCGGGGATCAGTTTTCTGCTGATCGATATGCAAACCCCTGGCATCACCGTGCGGCCCATTATCACCCTGGATGGCGCCCATGAGGTCAATGAAATCTTTTTAGATAACGTTCGCGTTCCCGTAGAAAACCGAGTTGGTGAAGAGGGCCAGGGCTGGACGTGCGCCAAATTTCTGCTCACCCACGAACGCACGGGAATCGCAGGGCTTGGCCACGCCAAGCAGGCGTTGCGCCACTTGAAATCACTGGCCCGCCGTATCGAGGATCACGGCAAACCGCTGCTGGAACAGCCCAGCTTTCGCCACCGCGTCGTCAAGGCCGAACTTGAGCTGATGGCGTTGGAAGTGACCAACCTACGCGTGATTGCTGCGGCTCGAGATGGCGGTGCACCCGGCGCCGAAAGCTCGCTGCTGAAAGTGCGTGGCTCAGAACTTCGCCAGGAGCTAAGCGAGCTCACCCGCCGCGCCCTGGGCCCCGCCGCCCTACCGTTCTTCCCCGACTTTCTGCATGGCGAAGGCAGCCTGGACGACGAGCGCGCCCAAAGCGCGGCCGCCAGCGCCCAGTACTTCAACCGTCGCAAGCTGTCAATTTATGGCGGTGCCAACGAGATACAGAAAAGTATCGTCGCCAAAACCATTTTAAACATGTGAGGTCAGCATGGATTTTGCTTTAACCGACGAGCAGCGCATGCTCGAAGAGACGCTCACCCGCTTGGTGACCGACCAGGTATCCCCCGAACAGCGCCGTGCGATGCTTGCCGCTGCCCCTGAGGGTGCATCCCCCCTGTGGCGCACTTTTGCCGAGCTAGGCTTGCTGCATATGCCATTTAGTGAAGACGTTGGTGGACTGGGTGGCGATGGCACCGACCTGATGATTATTATGCAGGCGCTGGGGCGCGGTTTGGTGCCCGAAGCTTATCTGGCAGGCCTGGTGCTACCCGGCCAGTTGCTGGCGTTGACCGCCAACAGTGGTCAGCAAACAGAGTGGTTAACCCCGCTACTTGAAGGCGAGCACCAGTTAGCGTTTGCATGGCAGGAGCATAACGCCCGTTACGACGCCTTGGCGATCGCCACCCAAGCGACCCAGCAAGATGGGCAATGGCAGTTAACCGGCAAAAAAAATGTCGTCCTGAACCTTGAAGCAGCAGCGGCTAGTCTGGTTACCGCTCGATTGGATAACGCCAAGCTAGGGCTCTTTATCGTCCCTGCGAATGCACCGGGCACATCAACATATCTCTACCGCACTATTGACGATCAGCCCGCCGGTGACCTCACGTTAGACAACGTTACGCTGCCGCCAGCCAACTGCTTGAGTGAAGATGTCAGCGATGCACTAGCGGAGGTACTGGCCCTTGGCCGCGCGGCGCTCTGCGCCCAAGCCATTGGCGCAATGGAAGAGGCCTGCGATCAAACCCTGGCCTACCTAAAAGAGCGTAAGCAGTTTGGCCTGCCGCTTTCCACTTTCCAGGCGCTTCAGCACCGCATGGTGGATATGCATCTGCACCTGGAGCAATCCCGCTCCATGGCGATTTTGGCCGCCACCAGCCTCACCCTGCCTGCCAGTGAACGGGATTATAAAATTGCCGCGGCCAAAGCCTACTGCGGCGAGTCAGCGCGTTTTATTGCCGAACAGGCGATCCAGCTTCATGGGGCTATGGGCATGACTGAAGAGTGCTATGTCGCCAGCTACGCCAAGCACCTGGTGATGTTTGATCACTATTTCGGTGACAGTGACTACCATCTCGAAACAGTCAGCGAACTGTTAACCGCTGCCTGAGAATGTTAGCAAAGGAGTGATACATGGCAGATTACGCCAGCAAATTAGTCACTGTCAGTGCTATTGAAAACGGCATTGTCGAAGTCGCGATTGCCCGCCCAGAAGTACGTAATGCGCTCAATGAAGCTACCGCTCTGGCACTCAATGAAGCGCTGGCGGCGGTGGCGATTAATGAACAAGTTCGCTGCGTGATTCTGCATGGTGAAGGCAGCGCATTTTGTGCGGGTGCTGATCTGGCGGAGTTTGAAAAGGCGACCTCTCAGCCCGCCAGCGAACGGCTGGAAACGCTTTTCCTGCCCGCCATACGCAGTTTAATGACGATGGACAAGCCGGTGATTGCAGCGGTTAGTGGCGCCGCTGCGGGCATTGGTGTTTCCTATGTGCTAGCCAGCGATATGGTGGTGATGGGCCGCTCCGCTTACCTGAAGCTTGCCTTTATCAATATCGGCCTGATCCCCGACGGCGGCGCCTGCTGGCATCTGGTACGCAAGCTTGGCCATGCTCAGGCGTTTGAAATGGCCGCCTTGGCGACCCCCATTGCGGGTGAGCGCTGCGTCGCACTCGGCTTGGCTAACCGCGTCGTCGAAGATAATCAGGTGCTAACAGAGGCGCGTTCGCTGGCCCAAGCGCTGGTCGCGCAGTCGCCTCAAGCATTAAGCGCTACCAAACGCGCCCTGCGTGAAGCCGCACAGCGCTCGCTGAATGACACGATGACGTTGGAGGGCGAACTACAGGATCAGTGCAAAGCCTCTGAGGATTTTCAGAGACGCGTGGCGGCGTTTCGTCAAAGCCGCCGTAAGTGATCCAGCGCTTGCTGGTAGTCCTGGCGCAGCGTGGCTATCTCGTCGGCCACGCTACTAAGGGTGTTAATACTACCCACGCCCTGGCCTGCGCCCCAGATATCCCGCCACGCTTTGGCTTTGCTGCTGCCCCCCGAGCCATAGCGCATAGCGCTTTTATCGCCTTCCGGTAGCGCATCCGGGTCTAATCCTGCCTGTTCAATACTCTGGCGTAGATAGTTACCGTGCACGCCGGTAAACAGATTGGTGTAGACAATGTCTCCCGCTGCCGCATCCAGCACCATTTGCTTGTAGTCGGCTTGAGCGTTTGCCTCTTGGGTGGCAATAAAGCGTGTGCCCATATACACCAAGTCGGCGCCCAGCGCCTGGGCAGCAACGATCTGCTCGCCTTTGGTAATCGCCCCCGCCAGCACCAGCGGCCCGTCGTAGAAGCGGCGCACCTCGGCCACAAAGGCGAACGGGTTTAAGCGCCCGGCATGGCCGCCCGCGCCGTGGCACACCAATATCAAGCCATCGACGCCAGCATCAATTGCCTTCTTGGCATGGCGCAGCGTGGTGACATCATGAAAGACCAGCCCACCATAAGCGTGCACTTGTTCCACCACTTGATTAGGCGCATGCAGGCTGGTAATCACCAGCGGCACCTTAAACTCGGCGCACAGTGCGACATCGTGCGCTAAACGGTCATTGGTAGGATGAACGATTTGATTCACCGCAAAGGGCGCCGAAGGCTGTTCTGGGTGACGCTGATCATAGTCCGCCAGGGTTTGGGTGACCTGCTGTAGCCACTCACGCAGCGTTTCCGCTGGACGAGCATTGAGCGCTGGAAAAGCGCCAATGATGCCTGACTGGCACTGAGCAATCACCAGCTCAGGCCCGGAGACGATAAACATCGGAGAGCCGATCACCGGCAGAGTTAACGAAGCGGTTAGGCGCGTTAGCATAGGGCAACTCACTATTGTTATTGTAAGGTCGTCAAAAAGCCCCTTACGGGGCGTTTACAGCTTGCTCTCAAGCTCCGGCAGAATCTCAAATAGATCGCCGACCAGGCCGTAATCAGCCACCTGGAAGATCGGTGCTTCATCGTCTTTGTTGATCGCAACAATGACCTTGGAGTCTTTCATACCCGCCAGGTGCTGGATGGCACCGGAGATACCCACGGCGATATACAGATCCGGGGCGACGATCTTACCGGTCTGGCCGACCTGCATATCGTTGGGCACAAAGCCTGCGTCCACCGCGGCCCGGGAAGCACCAATGGCGGCCCCCAGCTTGTCGGCAATGCCGTCGAGCAGCTTGAAGTTCTCACCGTTGCCCATCCCGCGACCACCGGAGATGACCACCTTGGCGCCGCCCAGCTCGGGGCGATCCGAGGCCGCCAGCTCTTCTTTAACAAAGCTGGACTGGCTGTTTTCAACCACTGCATCGACGGCTTCAACGGGGGCACTGTTACCCTCGCCCACCGCGTCAAAGCCGGTGGAACGAATGGTAATGACTTTTAACGCGTCGTCGCTTTTCACCGTCGCAATGGCGTTACCCGCGTAAATCGGGCGCTTGAAAGTATCGGCGCTATCCACGGCGATAACATCCGACAGTTGGCTAACGTCTTTCAGTGCCGCTAGCCGCGGCAGCACGTTTTTGCCAGTGGTAGAGGCACTAGCGAGTACGTGGGTGTAATCCCCCGCCAGTTCGACCAGTAGTGCGCCCATGGGCTCGGCGAGCTGGTGGGCGTAAACGGCATTATCGGCGACGCGCACTTTACTCACGCCGTCTAACTTAGCGGCAGCGTCGGCCGCGGCTTGGACGCCTTCACCGGCAACGAGAACATCAATATCGCCGCCGATCTGTTGGGCGGCCGCAATTACGTGGGCCGTCGCACCGGCCAGTTGGCCTTCATGCAGGTCGGCAAGTACCAAAATGCTCATAAAATCAGCTCCTTCAAAAGCGCTTTTCTCAAAGAACTTGTCTCAATGTCCGGGGGTAAACAACCGACTTTAGAGAACTTTGGCTTCGTTTTTCAGTTTGTCGATCAGCTCGTCTACCGAGGCGACTTTAACGCCGCCCTTACGCTCCGCGGGTGACTCGACTTTCAGCAGGCTCACCTTGGAGGCCACCTCGACGCCGTAGTCGGCGGGGGTTTTCACATCCAGGGGCTTTTTCTTGGCTTTCATAATATCGGGGAGCTTGGCGTAGCGCGGCTCATTCAAACGCAGGTCGGTGGTGACAATCGCCGGCAGCGTCAGGGCGATGGTCTGCAGACCGCCATCGATTTCACGGGTGACGTTGACTTTGTCCCCATCGACCGCAACCTCTGAAGCAAAGGTGCCCTGGGGCAGGCCAGTGAGGGCCGCCAGCATCTGGCCGGTCTGGTTGTTGTCGGTGTCGATGGCCTGCTTGCCAAGAACGACCAGGCCAGGCTGCTCTTCTTCCACTACCTTAGCCAATAGCTTGGCCACAGCCAGGGATTCGGCGCGCTCGTCAGTTTCGATATGAATGGCACGATCCGCGCCCAGCGCCAGCGCGGTGCGCAGCTGCTCTTGGGCGGCCTTGGGGCCCACCGTTACCGCCACGACTTCCGTGGCAACGCCTTTCTCTTTCAGGCGCACCGCTTCTTCCACGGCAATTTCGCAAAAAGGGTTCATGGCCATTTTGACGTTGGTAAGGTCGACGTCCGAGTGATCCGCTTTAACGCGGATTTTGACGTTGTAGTCGATGACGCGTTTAACCGCGACGAGAATTTTCATAAGGCGTGCTCCAGGCGATTAATAAATACTTCATGCGATTAACAAACATACAGTTTCGCATAGCAGAATATTATTTTACTTTATAGCAAGAACAATAAAAAAACGCCGAACAAAGGTCAAGCGCTTCTTTATTGCGGCACCCCTAAAAAGGTGACCAGACAAACCACGCCGCTAACAGTGGAATCGAGGTTACCAGAAATCGGCCGTTCCAACGGTAGCCAATGCGCGTGGCGGGCACACCAGTAAACCGCGATAGGATCAGCATCGATGCCGTCATCGGTGATGACATTAGCGCCAGCGCCCAGCCTACCATCAGCGAAGCACCAATGAGCGGTGGCGTAAGTCCTTCAATGCCCAATTGCGGCAACAGCCCCACTAACAACGTCACTGTTACAATCGGGTTAACGCCTACCTGGGCAAGCCCCACCACCATTAGCATAGCCAGCACGGCGTTAAAGACACCCCACTGGTTTAACACGGTTAATAGCGGCGCCAACTGCTGGGTATCCACTAACCCAACGCATAAGTGGCCCAAATAGCCCGCCGCCCCAAGCACCACAATTTCATTGGCGCTGGGGGAAAGTAGCCAGGGTAACTGGCGATGTACCGCGCTAGCAGCGGCTGGCAGCCCGCCATAACCAAGTCTTCGCCGCTGCCAAGCAAGCCAAATCAACGCCGCTGAGGGCGCGCCTAGCAGCGCGGCGATGGGTAAACGCAGTTCTAACAGCCAGGCAAGGCTAAACACCAGTGCCACAATGCCCATCAGTAGCACACTGAACTGACCCAACGGGCGTAACGAAGGAGTAGCTAGCTGAGCTTTACTCGCCGGGGGATGCGGGCCGGTTAAAAAATCCACCACCCAACCAGCTAGAAAAATCAGCGCAGCGGCACCCAAAATATACGGTGCCAGCTCAAGCCAGGTGACTTGAGGAAGACTGGATAACACCACCGCCACCCCAATACCCATGGGCGAAATAAGCGGCGCCAGGGAAAATCCACGCAGCAGCGCCAGCATCATGCGCCGCTGGCGGGCTTCGCGAACCCATGCCCGCCCTTGGGCAGCACTCAGGGTGTTGCTCTTTTCAATCATGGCGGCGAACAGGTTAAGCACGCCGATATTGAGAATAATGCCGAATAGCGCAGAGCCTGAAGACAGAATCGGGTAACGGCGGCTGGGCGGTTGAAGCAGCATGCTCTGCCCACAGCGGCGCACCAAACGGGATCGATAGGCAGGTAAACGTAGCATACTCAGCGCCACTACAAAGGTGGCAAAAAAAGCAAAGCGACCACTGGCCTCAAACAGCAGTTGGGCAGGATTCGGCGAACGCCAAAGCGCGAGCAGCGTCAACAGGCCCGCCGCCAGCAGTAACCCTTTGGCCATACGGGTAAGCTGACCCGCCAGCGTTGCTAAATAGAGCAGCAGTGCGACAATGCCAACCGCCTGCCAAAACAGGTTGCCGACCACCAAATGGAACAGCGTTGCCAGGGTGACTAGCAACAGTAGCGAGACCCGTAGGCGGGCTGGATTCACTCAGAAGAATCCTCGGGGTTGTTCTCCGCAAAGCCCTCAGGCGATTCGCTGCCACTGCGACGTCGAAATGAACCTTCCCCCATCGCCACAAGATTACCCTGCTCATCAACGATTTCGCCGCTGCTCATATACGTCTTTTGACCGCCACCGCGCACGCTGCCCGTTGCCCTTAGCACGCCCTGCCGGGCGGGCCCCACAAAGGTGGTGGTCAGAGACAGCGTCATCCCACGGCGAATATTGCCCGGCACATCACAGTGCAGGCCTGCCAAGCTTAGAGCGCTATCCAACATCGAGGCTAATACGCCGCCGTGCACATTGCCACTGCGGTTAAGGTGCTTGGGCTCGATGGTGAGTTCAACCACGGCACGGTCTTGCTGCCATTCAACCACCTGCATTCCCAGCAATTCGTGATAGCCCATGAGGGCTTGTTGAGACGTATCTGGCGTATGTATTTGCGAAGAGTTCATGAGGCGCTCTCCTGCTGCGCCAAGTCACGCAACCGTCCCTTGAGAATTTTGCCACTGGCAGTGGAAGGCAGCGTATCCATCAGAACAATTTGCGTGGGCCGTTTGTAAGGCGCCAGGCGCTCGGCGATAAACGCTTTGAGCTCCGCCAGATCAACCTCAATGCCTGGCTCGCACTGCACAAAGGCCACGACTTCTTCGTTTCCGGCAATTTGACGTCCTACCACAGCGGTTAGCGTGACTGCCGGGTGCTCGTTGATCACCGCTTCCACGTCAGGTGGGTAGATATTGAAGCCCGAGCGGATTATCAGTTCTTTACTACGCCCAACGATATACAGTTGATCATCGTGATCGAGCTTGGCAATGTCACCGGTATTAAGCCAACCATCTTCGGTCAGGGTGATACGGGTAGCTTCCGGTTGGCGAAAGTAGCCTTTCATAATATTGGGACCGCGCACCCATAGCTCACCTACTTCATCACCGGGCTGGTCGGAAGTACCGCTATCACTCAGCGGCTCCAGACGATACTCCAACAGGGGGAGCACTCGGCCAACGGTACTATTGGCGTGGCGATCATCAATGCGCGTTTGGCTGATGGTGGGACTCGCCTCGGTTAATCCGTAGCCATTGTGTAGCGTCAAGCCAAAGGCCGCTTCCACCCGCACCTTGGTGTCGCTGTCTAACGGCGAACCGCCCGCAGACATGTAAATCAGCTCAGGCGCTTCCAGGGTGCGCTGCTCGCGTTTTAAAAACTCTAACGCCCGGGCATACATCGCAGGCACGCCCTGGAGCACGGTAATACGCTCCTGCTTTAATGTATCCAGCATATGCCCGGCATCAAAACGCGGCACGGTATATAGGCAGGCACCGTTATACAGCGATCCCATACATACAGAAGAGAGGCCAAACACATGAGACATGGGCAGTACGCCATATACTCGCTGACCTTCGCTCAGGTGGCGCATGCCCCCGGAGATCGAGGCGATATAGAGAATGCCACGATGGGTCAGCATGACGCCTTTAGGCGTGCCTGTGGTGCCCGAGGTATAAATCATTGCGGCCACCTGCTCGGCACCGCTGGCGCAAACCGGCTCAGGCTCAGTTTCGAACAGCGGCGAAATCGCCAGCCCGCCCAGTTGGGGGTGCTGATAGCGGTCGGCGGCATGTCGCTCGGCGTGGTGGCACGCTTCCGGTGACGCATCGCAGGTATAGAACACCCGCCGGGGAAGGCAGTTGCCCTGGATCAGATCGACTTCCTGGGCTGAGAGACGTGAATTCACAATCGCTACCCAGACATCCATCTCGCTGGCGGCCAGCAGCAGCACAACCAGTGCCCGACAGTTTTCGCTTACCGTCATAATCCGGTCACCGGGGCGAATATCCAACGCGCTTAACCAGTCACAGGCGGCGTGTATTTCTTCAGCCAGTTCCACATAGTTCCAACGCACACTGCCATCTACAATGGCGGGTTGGTCGCCAAGGCGCTTAGCGTTTTCAATCACGCGGGTGCTAAGCCGCTCGGGGAGCTCAGCCACGAGTTCGCTGGCGAGACGGCCAAAAATATTCTCGTCCGGCGCTTGGTAAGGTACCGACAAAGCCATTAGGACGCCTCCCGCACCATATTCCGGGCAATCACGATTTGCTGAATTTGGGTAGTGCCTTCGTAAATGCGAAATAGCCGTACATCACGGTAGAAGCGCTCCACCGCGTACTCAGACATATAGCCCGCGCCGCCGTGAACCTGCACGGCGCGGTCAGCCACGCGCCCCACCATCTCAGCGCAGAACAGCTTGCAGCAGGAAGCCAGCGTCGAGACATTTTCACCGTCGTCTTTGCGCCTTGCGGCATCCATCACCATGGTTTTGCCTGCATAGGCCTCGGTTTTGCTATCGGCCAGCATGGCTTGAATCAACTGGTGCTCGGCAAGGGCAGCACCAAACTGTTTACGCTCCATGGTGTAGCGCAATGACTCTTCCACTAAGCGCTCGGCCACGCCGACGCAGACAGCGGAGATATGCAGCCGCCCGCGGTCTAATACCTTCATAGCGGTTTTAAAGCCTTGGCCCTCTTTGCCGCCAATGATGTTTTCGGCGGGCACCCGGCAGTTATCGAAAATAATATCGCATGTGTGGGCGCCCTTCTGGCCCATCTTGTTATCCGCAGCACCACGCACTAAACCAGGGGTATCGCCTTCAACAATAAACGCAGAAATGCCGCCTGCGCCTTTATTGTTGGGGTCAGTACGCGCCATCACGGTAAACAGGTCAGCTTCTGGGCCATTGGTGATATAGCGCTTGGTGCCGTTCAAAATATAGTGATCGCCATCGCGCACCGCGGTCGTGCGCAGGCTGGCCGCGTCAGAGCCTGAATCCGGCTCGGTTAAGCAGAACGAGCTAAGAATCTCACCCGTGGCCAGCCGCGGAACATACTTGGCCTTCTGCTCGTCGGTGCCATCAATCAAAATACCCTGGGCACCAATACCGTTGTTGGTACCAAACACCGAGCGAAAGGCGGGCGACGTTTTACCAATTTCCATCGCCACTAACGCCTCTTCTTCCATGGTTAGCCCCAGACCGCCGTACTCTTCAGGAATCGATAACCCAAATAGCCCCATCTCTTTCATTTCCGCGAGAATTTCCGGGGGCACCGCATCTTCCTCTGCCAGACGCGCTTCATTTGGAATTAGGCGCTCGCGGACAAAGCGGGCAATCGTATCGACAAGCTGGTTGATCAGTTCGGGATCGCGGATCATGACGGCTCCTGGTGGCAACGTAGTTTTTATCGTTAGCGTTTTATCATTATGAGGTAGCGCTAGCCTGGACAATGCACACATTTTGCACAGCAAAACTATTGTCCACTATTCTTGTCAGGCACTTTTGCATAGCCTAGGATGGCAGTCAATAATTGAAACACCATTCTGCAATGCAGAATCAAAATCTATAAAGCACTCACTTGCAGAGAGGATTTGGCGTATGGCTAGCGAATCAACACCTTCCCCCTTCACTACGCTTGGCATTGTCGGCACTGGCGCCATGGGTCGTGGCATTGCTCAGTTGGCTGCCCAGGCAGGCCTAAAGGTCATTCTGTTCGATGTAAAGGAGGGTGCTGTAACAGAAGCCAAAACGTTTATTAACGGCCTGTGGCAACGCAGCTCTGAAAAGCAGCGAATTACTGCGGAACAGGCGCAGCAGTATAGTGAGCGGTTGATCGAGGCGAGCGAGCTAGCCGCCCTCGCCCCTTGCGATATCGTAGTCGAAGCGATTATCGAGAAGCTTGAGGCTAAGCAAGGGCTGTTTAGCGATTTAGAAGCGATCGTCAGCCAGCAGACGGTGCTAGCGACCAATACCTCATCGCTTTCGGTGACCGCCATTGCCGCTACTTGCCAACACCCTGAGCGAGTGATTGGTTTCCACTTTTTTAACCCCGTGCCGTTGATGAAGATTGCCGAGGTAATTCCTGGGCTGCTTACTGCCAATGAGGTTACCCAGCGGGTCAGTGCCTTAGGCCAAGCCATGGGCCACTTTACCGCTCAGGCCACCGATACGCCGGGATTCCTGGTCAATCACGCTGGGCGCGCCTTCGGCACCGAAGCGCTGCGAATTTTAGGTGAAAACGTTACCGACCCAGCCACCATTGATCGCATTATGGTTGATCAGGGCGGGTTCAAAATGGGGCCCTTCACCCTGTTGGATCTGACCGGGCTCGATGTCTCCCACGCCGTGATGGAGTCGGTTTATCACCAGTATTATGAAGAGGCGCGTTTTCGCCCATCCCCACTGACCCGGCAACGTTTGGCTGCAGGCTTGCTGGGGCGTAAAACTGGTGAAGGCTTTTACCGTTATGTGGAAGGCAAGCAACAAATGCCGGATGAGCCGACTATCTCTGCGGTGTCTGCTTGCCCGGTGTGGATCAGCCAAGACGACCCTGAATCCGCCGCAGCTCTCGCTGAATTGGTCAGCACGGCGGGCTGGTCATTAGAGAGCTGTACACAGCCCACTGGGCAAGCGCTCTGCCTGCTAACGCCTTTTGGCGAAGACGCTACCAGCTGCGCACTGCGCCAGGGGTTAGACGCCAAACAGTGCGTGGCTGTAGATATGCTCGCTGGGCTAGATAAACGCCGCAGCCTGATGGCCACTCCGATAACTCAGCGCACTTTCATTCAGGCAGCGCAAAGCCTACTCAATCACGATGGCACCCCGGTGAGCGCGCTTCAGGACAGCAACGGCTTTGTGCTTCAGCGCGTTATTGCCTGCATCGTCAATGTCGGTGCTGATATCGCCCAACAAGGTGTTGCCACTCCCGCGACTATCGACCGCGCAGTTGAGCTGGGTTTGGGATACCCCTTCGGCCCGCTGCGCACGGGCGACCACTACGGTGCCGCGCGCATCATGAAGATACTCAATAACCTGCTAGAGGCCACCGGTGACCCGCGCTATCGCCCCAGCCCGTGGCTACGCCGCCGCGCTGCACTGCAAATGTCGCTAACGACTGCTTAACAACAACTTAACAACAACAGGAAAACAATCATGCAAGACGCCTATATTTACGACGGTTTACGCACCCCTTTTGGCCGCCACGGCGGCAGCTTGGCGGCTATCCGCCCTGATGAACTGTTGGGCTTAACGCTTAAAGCGCTGGTAGCCCGCAACCCCTTCGCCCCAGAAAGCTATGAAGAGGTGTTAGCAGGCTGCACCAACCAGGCAGGCGAAGACTCCCGTAACGTGGCCCGCCACGGTGCGCTGTTAGCAGGCCTTCCTATTGAAGTCGCCGGGCAAACCATCAACCGTCTCTGCGGCAGCGGCTTAGCGGCGATGATGGACGCCGCCCGGGCAGCACGGCTAGGCGAAGGCGAGCTATTTCTAGCCGGTGGCGTAGAGTCTATGTCCCGTGCGCCCTATGTACTTGGCAAGGCAGACACCCCATTCGCTCGTAACCAACCAATGTACGATACGGTGATCGGCTCACGCTTCCCCAACCCCTGGATTGCCAAAGATTACGGCAGCCACAGCATGCCGGAAACCGCCGATAACATTGCCCACGACCTCAACATTGGCCGCGATGCCAGCGATGCGTTTGCCGCCCGCTCCCAGGCACGCTATGCGAAATCGCTTGCCACCGGCTTCTACGACGGCGAGATGTTTGGCGTTGAGGTTCCTCAAGGGCGCAAGCAGCCACCGCTATTGGTGGATAAAGACGAGCACCCACGCCCGCAAAGCACCGAAGATAAGCTGGCCAAGTTAGGCGCACTGTTTGAGGGCGGCGTGGTGACCGCAGGCAACGCCTCAGGCCTTAACGATGGTGCCGCTGCCTTGATTGTAGGCACCAAGGCGGCGGGCGAGCGTGTGGGTCTAACGCCGCGTGCACGCATTGTCGCCAGCGCCGTTGCCGGCGTTGCGCCACGGGTGATGGGCTTGGGGCCCGTTCCCGCTTCGCAAAAGGCGCTTGCCCGCGCAGGGCTGGCCCTTGAGCAAATGGACGTGATCGAAATTAACGAGGCGTTTGCCGTGCAGGTGCTTGGCTGCGTGCAGCAGTTGGGGCTTTCTGTCGACGATCCGCGCTTGAATGCCAACGGCGGTGCAATTGCCATCGGCCACCCACTAGGAGCTTCAGGGGCACGCTTAGCGTTGACTGCCCTACGCCAGCTTGAAGCCACCGGTGGACGCTACGCGCTGGTCACCATGTGCATCGGCGTCGGTCAGGGCATTGCCACGATTATTGAGCGTCTGGATGGATGAGATAGTTTTATAATCAACACCTTTTCGTTGATGGGTATGAAAGCTGCGCCTAAGTAGATATGCGATACTAGGCGCTATAAGCCACCTACTGTTGGGATACTAAATGCACCCCACCGACACTGATGCTGACGACCCGCAGTTGCCAGGAAAAGATCGTAACTTTGTGACCGCGCTAGCGCGCGGTTTAGAATTGCTGCGCGCCTTTGGCACGGGTGAAGAGTATTTAGGCAATGCCGAGCTCTCCAATCGTACCAATATCCCCCGCCCGACTGTCTCACGGTTGACCTACACCCTTACCCAGCTTGGCTATTTGCAGCACAACACGCATTTAGAGAAGTATCGCCTAGGCCCCGGCGTTTTGGCGTTGGGGTACCGCTTTCTCGCCAATATGGGCATTCGTGAAATTGCCCGCCCGCACCTGCAGAAATTCGCCGATGCCACCGACTGCAACGTTAGTTTAGGCGGCGCTGACCGCAGCGATATGGTCTATCTTGAAACTTGTCACGGCCATGGCCCACTCATCATTCGCCTGGACACCGGTTCACGACTACCAATCGTCACCTCCGCCATTGGTCGCGCCTGGCTATGCGGCTTGTCCGATGAGCGGCGTCAGCAGGTGCTTCAGGAATTGGCCAGTGAGTACGGTGACGACTGGCCTCAATATGAAGCGGGCATTCAACAGAGCCTTAAAGACTATGCGCAGTATGGTTTTTGCCTTTCAGAACAGGATTGGCAGCGCGATATTAGTGCGGTAGCCATGCCACTAATTTTGGAAGATGGCGCCGAGGTCATGGCCATCAACTGCGGTGGCTCCAGCCTACGTTTGGATCATGACCGCTTGGTCAACAATCTAGGCCCAAGGCTCAAAGACGTTGCTAACCAGATTAAGCAAGAGTTGGCACCCAGGAGCCATTCTGCTCAATAGCTTAGACCTAGGAGGTCTTTAACTAACGCCCGTTTGAATGCATCATAGGCTGCTTAACAAGCGCATCGATACCAAGAGCGCCAAGGAGCTAGGATGCCAAGCGAATGGATAGCGCGTCACGATCAAACAGTAGCGCTGCACGGCGAGTGGACGCTTGCCCATTATCGCGATATTAAATCAGCGCTTGCCCAGAGTGATATTGGCCAAGTAACACATGAAACTGTTTCCTTAGACGCGATCACTCGGCTAGATACAGCGGGTGCCGTACTGATTATTGAACTGATTGGTGTTGAAAAAGCCACATCGGTCGCCGAATGGGCAGCAGAACTGCCGAAAGAGCAGCAAGCGTTACTGATCCGCATTGCTGAGGCCATGAACGCGCCGCTCGACGTAGCTCAACCCTCCCACTCAAGGATTAATCAAGCACTTGCCAGCGTTGGTCTGCAAATGGTGGGGCTTTGGTCTCAACAGCGCCAACTGCTTGCGTTTATTGGCTTGGTCATTGCTACCCTCTTCTATCTGGCATTGCGGCCTCGCCGCTGGCGCTTAACGGCCACTGTCGCCCACATTCAGCAGAGCGGCCTTAATGCGGTACCTATCGTCGCCCTTCTTACCTTTATGGTGGGTGCCGTCGTCGCCTTCCTTGGGGCCACTGTGTTGCAAGACTTTGGCGCGACGATTTATACCATAGATCTTGTAGCGTTCTCATTCTTACGCGAGTTCGGCGTTCTGCTGGCCGCGATTCTATTAGCGGGGCGAACCGCCAGCGCCTTTACCGCTCAAATTGGCGCCATGAAATCCAACGAAGAGATCGATGCCCTCCAGGCTCAAGGGCTAGACCCTATCGAGCTTTTGGTGCTTCCACGGGTAATGGCGATGTTAATTAGCCTGCCCATGCTCGCCTTTGTGGGGATGCTCAGCGGCTTGGCCGGTGGCGCTATGGTCACTTCCCTGTCACTGGATATTTCACTTACCCAGTTTATGATCACGCTGCAAAAAGACGTGTCGGTGACGCATTTTTTGGTAGGACTTAGCAAAGCACCGGTGTTTGCCTTTGTGATCGCCGTTATTGGTTGTCTTGAAGGTTTTAAGGTCAGCGGCAGTGCGCAGTCGGTGGGAGAACACACCACGTCAAGCGTCGTTCAGTCGATTTTTATGGTGATTCTGATCGATGCGGTCGCCGCGCTGTTCTTTATGGAGATGGGCTGGTGAGCGATTCAGATAAACCAATCAAGCAAACCACTCAACCGGTCATTAAGGTGAGGGGACTGATTAACCGTTTCGGCTCCGTTGTCGTTCACGACAATTTGGATCTAACCCTTAACCGCGGGGAAATTCTCGGCGTTGTAGGTGGTTCAGGTACCGGTAAATCAGTGCTTTTGCGCAGTATCGTTGGTTTGAAGCGCCCCAATGGCGGCACGGTCGAGGTACTTGGCCATACGCTTAATGAGCTAAACGACAAACAGCGCAGTCAAATAGAGCGGCGTTTTGGTGTGCTGTTTCAGCGCGGAGCCCTGTTTAGTTCGCTGAACCTGCAAGAAAATATTGCCTTAACGCTGATTGAGCATGCCAAGCTACCCCGCGAAGATGCTGAACATCTGGCCAGAATAAAGCTTTCGCTGGTCGGTTTACCACCTCAGGCTGCGCTGCAGTTTCCTGAATCGCTATCTGGCGGCATGGTTAAACGCGCGGCGCTAGCCCGGGCTTTAGCCCTTGATCCCGACATTCTATTTCTTGATGAACCCACGGCGGGACTTGACCCGATCGGCGCAGCAGCCTTCGATCAGTTGCTGGTCACGCTTCGCGATGCGCTGGGTTTCAGCGTTTTTCTGGTCACCCACGACCTGGATACACTTTACGCCGCCTGCGACCGGGTAGCCGTACTCTCGCAGCAGCATGTGTTGGTGGTGGATACCATCGACAAGGTTGCGGAAACCAATGATGAATGGGTTCAAGATTACTTTCACGGGCCGCGTGGTCGAGCCGCGCAAAGTGCTAATACTGCCTCTTCAACGAATGCTTACAGACAGGAGTGAGGTTAGATGGAAACCCGCGCGCATCACGTGTTAATCGGTTTATTCACGCTGGGCACCGCCGCTGCGGCACTGCTGTTTGCGCTATGGATGAGCTATGCAGCAGGCGAACGTAGCTATCAGCCTTACCGTATTCTATTTGAGCGCAGCGTTAGCGGTTTATCTGTCGGCAGCCGTGTGCAATATAACGGTATTGAGGTGGGGGACGTCACCGAGCTCAACCTCAATCCTGACGATCCTCGGCAAGTGATTGCCAATATTCGCGTCTACGATGACGCGCCAATTAAAACAGACACCCGAGCAAAGCTCGCCTTTGCTAGCATCACCGGGAGCATGTCCGTTCAGCTCCACGGGGGTACCCCTGAAGCCCCACTACTCATTGACCAATCCGATACCGAAGCGCCGTTTATAAACGCAGATCCTTCGCCCATCGCCACGCTGTTTGATGAGGGCGAAGATATGATCGAAAACATCAATTCAATTCTGCAAAACGTTAACGAACTGTTTGATGAAAATAACCGTGAACAGGCAGGCAGTATTTTAACCAATATTGCTCAGATCACTGAAATGATTGCTATCCAGCAGGATGCTCTAGACCAAAATATGGCGCTTTTCGGCGAGGCGACTCGCCAGGCCACGACTACGCTTAGCAGCATCGATGCACTTAGCCAGGAAGCAACGCAGTTGCTGCGTCAGGATGGCCAAATAGTGATGCAGCGCGCTGCCGATGCGAGCAGCGATGTGGCACGTGCGGCACAGCGCATCGAGCAGTTAGTGGAGACTAACGCTGGGGCCATCGAAGGCAGCTTAAAGGGTGCGCAAGATATTGCCCCGGCGCTCGCGTCCCTGCGCTCCACGCTCGCAACACTGGATCGTATCACCCGTCAGCTAGAGGAGAGCCCAACAGACTTTTTCCTCGGCCGTGATCAGGTAGAGGAGTTCCGCCCATGAGTTTTCGCCCCGCCTTCATTATTCTAATCAGTGCTGCACTGCTATTCAGTGCTGGTTGTTCGATACTCCCCGAAAGCGAACCAGCCACGCTTTACCGTTTGCCTGCGAGCGACTTGCCATCTGCGGTTATCACTTCTAATAGCACCAGCCAGCGCTTGGGTATTGCCAACCCAGAAGCAGGGCATCTGCTCCATAGCAACCGGATTGTGGTATACCCCGAGCGTAATGTGGTCAATGTGTACGAGGGTGCCCGCTGGCATGAAGATGCCCCCAATCTCATCAAAGCGCGTTTGATTGCAGGGATACAGCAGAGCCAGCTATTTGCCGGTGTAGGTAGTGACCGCTTGCCGCACGATCTGCTGCTGCTCAGTGAACTGCGCCATTTCCAAAGCGATTATGTGACCAATCCGCCCACGGTTAAGGTACAGCTGGATGTTCAACTGGTCAGCCCTCAAAACCGAATGCCACTTGCGGCCAACAATTTCAGCACTAGCGCGCAAGCGAAAAGCGTCGATATTACCGATGTGGTGGATGCATTTGGCAGCGCTAGTGACGAGCTGACCGAGCAACTAGCAGCCTGGTTAGCGCAGCAGACTGATGTGATAGAGCGCTAAAACCACTCTATTGGTTAGTTAATTTTTTCGCATACTCCCGCGGGTCGCGGGGGTAATAGCGCTCTGGCTGTTTTTCCAGGTGGGTAAAGTAGCGCGTATCTTTATAGGGCATTTTCATAAAGCCGGAGACGCCCAAGCCTTCAATTTGGTTTACCGAGGCCAGAATACTCGCCAACAGCGTGCGAAATGCATGCTCCTTGGCAGGATCAAGTAAACGGTAATAGCTATGAATTTTAAGATGCTGGGGTAACGCTTCAAAAATGATCATACCGGTGTGGTGAATATCATTGAGCTGCTGCAGCACATGCATTATCGATTCAGGCAGCACCAACAGCTCTTCAGGGTCGGGCCCATCTTCAAAATAGCTGTGTTGGCGGGTGCGATCCTCAAGCTCCGGCACCGCGCTTAGCTCATAGCTGATCGCCATATTCGGCTCGCTGACAAAGGCGTCATCCACTGAAGCACGCTCTAAGTGCAGTGTTTGGCGGGCATTAAACAGGCAGCTTTTAAATACCCCTTGGCGATGAATCGCCCGGGCCAGGTGCACCATATTATTAACCGCCTCGATAAAGGCAGGCTTGAGCGCCGGGTCGTGCAAGTTTAACGACGAGTCAATATATACCCCTTCCCGCTCCCAGCGAACCGCCAGGCCGCCCACCACCGGATATTTCCCCAGTCGGCTTACCGACGCCAAAAAGGCTTTTTCGGTTTCCCCCATCCCCTGCATAAACTGCTTGTAGTAGCGGTCTAACTGCACGTCATTGACGTCATTCAGGGTTTCCTGGACATTCGCCTCACGCAGAAAGGCTTTGCGTGAGCTATATACGACTGTATCAATCTCCTGCTCAGCAGGTCGCCCCCAGACCGGCACTAAGGGCACTTGTACCCCAGAAGGCAAATCAATCATCACTACCCTGGCCATACGTGGCATGGCCTTGACGAAGTAGTCACCCGCTCTGCGCCTTATCTGAGGGTCTGGATCAAGCATGCCATCCAAGGTGCGGGCGAACTCCATAGGCAGGCCCAGTGACGTGGCAGGTATGGCGCGATGACCAAAGCGGCAGGACTGCGCCGACGCCAGCGCATATAAGGTACCCGCGGCCCCCTGCTCATCAAATCGCGGCGACGACAGTGCACCGTTTAACTGCTCTTCGCCGATAAAATAAACATCGCCCAGGCGGGCATTGGTCTGCTGCAGATTATCGGACATCAGCTCCATCACATTGGCGCCCACAAACTGCAACTGCGCATCTAGCTGAGCAAATACCGATGAGCCCCAGTCGATTAGCGCAATAGATTCGTGTTCGCTGTCATACACTAAGTTTGAAGGCTTGATATCACCATGCACGACTGGACGAGCCTGGGGCCCCGACTCACGCCTAAGAGCGGCCAGAATATCAGCCAGCTGGGCGGCGATACGCACGATTAGCCGAGGCGATAAGCGCCCCTGCTTAAGCGATACCTGCTCTAAATTCCAGCCGGGAGCACGCTCCATGACTAAAATGGATTGGCCCCGGGAGCGCTGGTAGGCGATCAGGCCAGGTATGCGCGGGTGCGATACCTGATCGAGCATAAACGCCTCCTCTTCGAGGCGCTCCTGTAAATGGGTAGGTAGGGTAATGCGCGAGAACTTAAACACGTAGTGGGCGGTAGCGCCATGGTGGACGGTGCTTCCGGCAAATACAAAGCCGTAAGCGCCCTTGCCAATTAACTCGATGCCTTGATAACCCAACTGGGTGAGCTGCGCCTGACACAGCGCCACCCAGTCTTTCAGCTTGCGGGCATCGTGATGACTCAGCAGGTAGACCGACTGCTCTTCGGGTATATAGAACTGCTGAAGCGGCGCCTGAGAGATCATTTAGTTTCCAAGGGCTTTTTCAAGGGCTTTTTCAAGGGCTATGCCAAATGGAGCAGCATGCTGTCCGGCGCCTCTAGAAAGCCTTTCCAGGTATTGCAAAAGCGTGCGATGGTGCCGCCGTCGATAAAGCGATGATCGCCCGCCCAGGTGATCGTCATGATAGCGCGCCTCTGCACAGCACCTTGTTCATCAAAGCGTGGCAGCCACTGGGTTTTACCAATCGCCACAATGGCCGCTTCCGGGGCATTAATGATCGGCGCAGCGTAGGTACCGCCCAGCGCGCCAATATTAGAAATGCTGATGGTGCCGCCTTTCAGATCCGCCTGATCAACTCGCCCTTCCCGTGCCAACGTGGTTAATCGCCCGACCTCTCGGGCAATCTCTAGCAGCGTTAAGCGCTCAACGTTTTTAACATTGGGCACCATCAAGCCCGCTTTGCTATCCACCGCCATGCCAATATTACACTGTGGGTAGTAGAGCAGTTCATTGCCCGCCGCATTTAGCTGGGCGTTAACGATAGGCTCTTTCGCTACCGCTAATGCCATGGCTTTCATAAAGAACGGCATAAGCGTCAGCCGCTCGCCCTGGGCCTCGGCCAATGGCTTTAGGCGTTCCCGCAGCGCCAGCAGTGCGGTCACGTCGATCTCTTCGCCATAGTGGAAATGGGGAATCGTGCTCGCCGCTTCCACCATGCGTTTGGCCATCACCGCGCGTATGCCGCGCAGTGGTTCTACCCTGGGCGCGCTGTCTTCGGCTTGGCGTTTATTCGCTGCTTGGCTGGATGGAATCGTTGCTTGCGAAGCTTGATCAAGATGCGTTAGCACATCCTCTTTCAGCACCCGACCATCTTTACCACTACCCGCGATCTCCGTGAGCTGCAAAGAGTGTTCACGCACTAGGCGCCTAACGGCGGGGCTGGCGGGAACCTTGTCATATATTAGGCCAGCATCCGCAGTGTCTTTAGCGGTGGGCAGTTCTGCCTCCCTCTCATTCGGCTTTTCACTGGCAGCCGATTCTTCAGCTTCTGACGCGGCCTGGCTCTCCCCCTCTACCCGGTAGGCATAAAGCGGCGCATGCACTTTGGCAATTTGCCCCTGGGCCACATACAGCTTGGTCACAACACCGGTTTCAGGTGCGGTAATCTCGACTAGCGCCTTGTCGGTCATGACTTCAACGATAGGCTGGTCTTCTTCAATGTGATCGCCCTCAGCGACGCGCCACTCGACTACTTCGCACTCGACAATGCCTTCGCCAATATCCGGCAGTAAAAAATCGCTCATTGTTTTTCTCCCCATACGAACTTAGGCATTAATAGCCTCTAAAAGTTGACGCTTTCGCGAATCGCTTCAAAAATCTTCAGGTGATCAGGCAGATACTCTTTTTCCAGCACCAACGGAAAAGGCGTATCCAGCCCCGTCACCCGGGCAATGGGCGATTCCAGGTAGAGAAAACAACGCTCTTGAATAGTGGCCGCAATTTCACCGGCAAAGCCGCCGGTTAAGGGGGCTTCATGGCTCACCACCAGCCGACCGGTTTTCAGCACCGACTCAGCCACCGTATCCGCATCCCAGGGCAGCAGCGAGCGCAGGTCGATCACTTCACAGGCAATGCCCTGCTCTTCGGCTAACTCAACCGCTTTGTCGATCACCTCCATCTGGGCGCCCCATCCCACCACGGTGATATCCGTGCCCTCTTTGGTGATTTCAGCTTCACCAATGGGGAGCTGGTAATCCTCTTCGGGCACCTCGCCTACCGCAGCGCGGTAGAGGCGTTTGGGCTCCAGAAACAGCACCGGATCCGGGTCGCGAATAGCGGCGAGCAGCAGCCCTTTGGCCTGATAGGGGTTGCGTGGCACTACAACTTTCAGGCCCGGCGTATGGGTAAAATAGGCCTCTGGGGATTGGGAGTGATAAAGGCCGCCAGCAATACCGCCACCGTATGGGGTACGAATAGTCAGCCCACCGACATTAAACAGATCCCCGGAGCGATAGCGAAATTTGGCGGTTTCATTAACGATTTGGTCAAAGGCCGGAAAGATATAGTCGGCGAATTGAATCTCAGCCACGGGCACCGAACCTTGCGCCGCCAAGCCATTGGCAAAACCGATAATGCCCTGCTCAACCAGCGGTGTATTAAAACAGCGCGCTTTGCCGTACTTCTCTTGCAAGTGACTGGTGGCCCGAAATACGCCACCAAAAATACCCACGTCTTCCCCGAAGCAGATAACTTTTTCATCCTCTGCCATGGCGATATCCAGCGCGTTATTGATCGCCTGGAGCATATTCATTGTGGCCATGTTACGCCTCTCCCTGGGAATCAGTGTCGGTACCTACATCCAAGTCCAACGACTTTGCACCACGGGGATAAGCCTCGGGGTAGCGACGTATATGACGTTTTAACTGATCGAATTGGCGCTGCAGCGCGGGGGTGATATCGGCATACACATCGCTGATCAGGCTATCAAGCGGCGGTGAAGAACGTTTTTCAGCCCGTTTCATGGTTTCCAGTACTTCACGACGGAGGGTTTCCTGCTGGGACGCCTCCTCCTCTTCGCTCCACCACTGCTTTTTCAACAACCATTTTTGCAGCCGCAGCAGTGGATCTTTCGCGCGCCACACCTCCTCCTCATCTTTCGAACGATAGCCAGAAGGATCGTCGGAAGATGAGTGCGCGGCAAGGCGATAGCTCATGGCCTCAATCAATACCGGCTGATTTTGCTCAACGGCAATTTTGCGTGCCTGGCGGGTCGCTTCATAGACTGCCAGTACGTCGTTACCGTCTACCCGAATCACGTGCATATGGTAGCCAAAGGCGCGCGGGGCGATACCATCCGCTGCAAACTGCTCGGAAGAGGGTGTAGAAATGGCGTAGCCATTGTTACGGCAGAAAAAAATCACCGGCACTTGGTGTACCGAGGCCATATTCAGCGCGGCGTGAAAATCACCCTCGGAGGCCGCGCCTTCACCAAAAAAGGTTAACGTGCAGTGGCCTTGACCTGCGAGCTTTTGCCCATAGGCATACCCGGTCGCCTGGGGAATTTGGGTAGCCAAGGGAGACGAGATGGTCATGTAGTGCAGCTTACGCGACCCATAGTGGATCGGCATTTGGCGGCCTTTGCCGTAGTCGAGCTCGTTGCCAAACAGCTGATTCATAAATTCGTCGATGGAGAAGCCGCGATACATCAAAGCGCCCTGCTCGCGGTACTGCGCCATAATCATATCGGCGTCATTAAGCGCGGCGGTGGCGCCCACCACAGCGGCTTCTTCGCCGGTACACTGCATGTAAAAGCTCAACCGCCCCTGGCGCTGAGCCGCCATCATGCGTTCATCAAGAATACGCGTGGCCAGCATCGCCTGATAGATACGTCTGGCGTGATCACGTTCAAGCTTAGGCTCAACGGCGCCGCTATGCAGTTCACCTTCGGGGTTAAGCAGGCTAAAGGTGGGAATCGAAAATTCATCGCCGGTCATGAAGTCCGGCTGGTGTACGTACTGTGTCATCATTATTGTCCTTGTTTTACCCCTTTTGAGGGCAGTGTTGTTGGTATTGACCGTTTATGCCAGTGGATTTATCTGTCATAAGCCAACGCAACATCTAGCTACCACAACGCATAGGACAATAACGCAACACAAGGACTTTAGGGATGCTACTTAAGACGCAGAGACGTTAAAACACGAAGACGTTAAAACACGAAGATTAGCAATCAGAGATACGCGAATGTAGTTGACGCTGCAGCAGTTCAAACAGGCTATCGATCGTCACAGCCAACAGTGCAATGGACAGCGCCCCCTGAACCACATAGGCCATATTGCCATTGACGATGCCGGAGATAATCGGGTCGCCGAGGTTACTGGCGCCTACGGTCGCGCCGAGCGCTGCGGTAGCAATATTAATCGTCACCGACGTACGGATGCCCGCAAAAATGACCGGTGCTGCCAGCGGCAGTTCGACTTGGCGTAGGATTTGCGCTGGCGTCATGCCCATGGCATGGGCAGCCATTTTAATATCGCCCTCCACTCCCTGCAGACCGGCAAGGGTATTGCGCACGATGGGCAGTAGCCCGTAGAGCATTAAGGCGACAATAATAGGTAAGGTGCCAAAACCCAGCACGGGTACCGCCAGCGCTAAAACAGCCACTGGCGGAAACGTTTGTCCCAGCGATGCCAGTTGGGCCACAAGCGGTAGAAAATCACTGCCCCACCTGCGGGTAACCGCTATGCCAGCGGCTACGCCCACAATAATGGTCACGACCGCGGCGATACCGACCACGAAAAGATGACGGCCTAGCAGAACATAAAACTCGGCGCGGTCGTAAATAACGTGGCGTGCTTCGGGCTCTATCCAGCGAAACAGCGGTTCAGCAGCAGACATGCCCATAATGCTAATCAGTAGCAACGCACCCCACAGCAATGGCCACAGCCATTGCGGGGCTTTTTTGTGGGGCTGGGCAACGCTTAGGGAGTTACTCACGGGGGTTTCCATTATCCAGTTGAGCCTCCTTGATAATTCTACGCAACGACAGCTCGCCGACCGGCACATCGTGCTGGTCGACGACGGTCAGCCGGTCGGTATGGTCGCGCAGCATCATCGAGAGCGCCTGACGCAGTGAGAATACCCCAGAGATGCGCGAATGCGCTGGCAAGGTAGGCCCCATGGAGGTCATGTGATCTTTCACCCGAGTTAACGCCGCTTGTTTAAGCCCCCTTTCCAGACCACCCAACAGGGACTCGACAAACGGGTCGGCGGGGTTTTGTAGGAGCGCCAGCGGGGAACCTTGCTGCACGATTCGACCTTCACGCATCACGACTAAGTGATCCGCCAGCTTAAGCGCTTCATCCATATCGTGGGTCACAAATACCACGGTTTTGTGCAACCGCGCCTGTATCTTGGCCAGCTCATCCTGCAGCTTTTCACGGGTGATAGGATCAAGCGCACCGAAGGGTTCATCCATCAACAGAATATCCGGGTCTGCCGCCAAGGCACGCGCGACCCCCACCCGCTGCGCCTGCCCGCCGGAAAGCTGATGGGGATATTTATGCGCTAACTCATCAACCGGCAAACCCAGTAAATGCATTAACTCCGCCACCCGCGACTGGACATCGGCTGCTGACCACTTCAATAACCGCGGCACCAGGCCAATGTTGCGCGCAACGTTCCAGTGAGGAAAAAGCCCGGTGTGTTGAATCACATAGCCAATGCGACGGCGCAGCTTCACCGGGTCATAGGCGTCAATCGCCTGCCCATCAAGGATGATGTCGCCTTCACTGTGCTCAATTAAGCGATTTATCATGCGTAGCGTGGTCGATTTACCACAGCCCGAGGTACCCACCAAGGCGCAGAATTTACCCTTCGGCACCCTTAGAGAAATATCGTCCACCGCGGTTTCATCTCCAAACCGCTTGGATACATGGGACAGCTCAATCATCTTATTCCTCCGGGGCGCAGCGCTTCTGCCAAGGCACCTAAGCCCGCATCCACCACCAGAGCCAGCATTAAAATCGGCAGTGCGCCAAGTAACACCATATCCATGGCGGCCTGACCTAAGCCTTGAAAAATAAAGGTGCCCAGCCCGCCTGCACCGATCAGGGCGGCAACAGCGGTGAGCCCAATCGCCTGGACAGTGGTAATCCGCACCCCTTCCAACAGCACCGGCAACGCCAGCGGCAAGCGTACCTGCCAAAACCGCTGTCCGGCGCGCATGCCCATTCCTTTGGCGGCTTCGAGGGTATCGGGACTCACTTGTTCAAGCGCAGTATAGGTATTGCGTACAATGGGTAGCAGACTGTAGGCGATCAATGCGATTAAGGCAGGCGTTGTGCCAATACCGCTAACGCCAAGTTGGCCTAACCCAGGCACGTTGGCGGCAAGCCAGGCCAGCGGCGCCAGTAGTAGTCCGAATAGCGCCAGGCTGGGAATCGTCTGGAGAAAATTGAGTAGCGCAAAAGTACCTTTTTGTAGCCGGGCATAGCGGCGCATCAACATGGCGAGCGCCATCCCAAGCACAATACTGACGCTAACGGCGAGGCCTACCAGCTTAATGTGCTGGACGACGGCGTTCAGAAATTGTTGATCACGCGCTCTAAACTCTTGAACGAGCGCGAGTGTCCCAAGTCCAAAAGCCGCGCATAGCCACCACACCAGCGCGACACCACATAGCAACAGCGTGGGCCATATTCGCGCAAGGTTTAAACGCAAACGTAGTTCTACTAAGCACAGCAGCAGTACAAAAAGCACGACCCAATACGCCGCGCCTAAGCCTAGACGCGCCTGAGGCAGCTCAGGATCAATCAATAAGTAGCTGCTCGCCATCAACCCCACCGGCATCAGCGCCAGTATGACCACTACCGCCGCGAGTAGTGCCCGGTAGTGGCGATGGCTCGGTTGCCAAGCGAGAATACCGATGCAAGAAAGTAGCAGGGTCACCAATAGCGCGCCGGGCCAGCCAAAAGCCTCCAGTGCGCCATGCCCCGTGCCCAACACAATCCGATTGGGGGCCATGCTAACCACGTCAAAAGCCCAAAATGCGGCCAGCATGATACAGCTAAAGCTAACGAGCACAATGTTAGGGTGCCGCCCCTCCCAACGAAGACGCGGGGTAGGCAGTGCATCCATTAACGACATTAATTAGTTATCCCGAGCATTAGCGTTAATTTATAAGATTACCAGGCATTAATCATTAAGCGTATCGAGGTAGTCGCTAGCCACTTGGGATGGCGACAGCCCGTTAACAGCGACGTCGGCATTGAGCGTTTGCAGGGTGACTAAATCGAGAGTGGTAAACACCTCATTGAGCAGCGCTTCAATTTCTGGGTACGTTTCCAGTACGCTTTCACGCACTACGGGAGCAGGCTGATACACTGGCTGCACACCCTTAGTGTCTTCCAGTACCACCAACCCCAGCGCATTTAAGCCACCGTCCGTGCCGTAGGTCATGGCGCCATTAACACCACTGGTCTGCTGGGCGGCGGCCTGCATAGTAGCGGCGGTATTGCCACCGGAGAGCACCAACAGTTGATCGTTGCTGAGCTCAAAACCGTAGGCTTCCTGGAACGCGGGCAGTGCTTGGGCAGACTCGACAAATTCAGCACTTGCAGCAAATTTGAATTCACCGCCATCGGCCAAGTAGGCGGCGAGATCGTCTAGGCTCACCAGCTCATTTTCAGTGGCGACATCTTCCCGGATGCTCATTGCCCAGGTGTTATTCGCACTGGCAGGCTGCAGCCATATCAAGCCTTGCTTCGCATCACGATCACGTACGGTTTCATAAGCCTTATCAGCATTATTCCATACCGGGCTATCGGCCATATCGAAAAAGAACGCACCATTACCGGTGTATTCTGGGTAAAGGTCGATCTCACCGGCTTCTAAAGCCGTGCGGACAACGCTAGTGCCGCCCAGCTGTAAACGGTTTTCCGTGGCAATATCGTGGCGTTCTAGGGTTTGAATAATCAGCTCACCCAATACCGAACCTTCCGTGTCGATTTTGGATGACACTACGACAGGCTCATTGGCACTGGCCTGAGAAAAAGCAGCAACGGATAGGGTGCAAGCAGTGAGCAGGGACTTGGCGGTAAAAGCATTCGCTGAAAAGCGCATCTTGGAGTTCCTTTTGAAGTAGGCTTTTTAACACTGAGGCTCTTAACCAGTATAAGAGCCTTCAGCTTTTACACTATAAGAGCCTTCAGCTTTTTCACTACAAAAGCCTTCAACGTTCAGGGAGCCTCAAACACCCAAGACGTACCTTCCCGGGAGTCTTTCAAAATAATTCCCATTGCAGCAAGCTCATCACGGATCGCGTCCGCCTGGGCAAAATCCTTATTGGCTTTAGCCGCTACACGATGAGCAATTTTGGCTTCGATCTCGCTCTCCGTTAGCGGCATCCCCTGCTGCTGGGTGCCTTTTAAGAACGTTTGCGGCGTTTGCTGAAGGAGCCCCAAAATAGCGCCTAGCCGCTTTAACTCGCCCGCGAGCTTAGCCGCTTCATCAGGCTGCTCCTGTTTAGCGCGGTTAACCTCCCGAGCAAGCTCAAACATCACCGCCAGGGCTTCGGGAGTATTGAAGTCATCGTCCATTACCTGGGTAAAGCGCTCACGGTAAGCCGATGCGTCACCGCTCACATCATTTGAAGCGCTTAGTTCAAGACCTTCCAGCGACGTATACAGCCTAGTTAGTGATTTTCTAGCCTCCGTCAGTGAGTCAACCGAGTAGTTAATCGGGCTACGATAATGGCTGGCGACCAGCAGAAAACGCACCACTTCCGGGTCGTGCTCGGCCAGCACGTCCCGAATGGTGAAGAAGTTGCCCAAAGACTTGGACATCTTCTCCTGGTTGACCCGCACGGCGCCTGCGTGCATCCAGGTGTTGACGTAAGTCTTCCCCGTAGCCGCCTCTGATTGAGCGATCTCATTTTCATGGTGTGGAAAGGTTAAATCTGGCCCGCCACCATGAATATCGAAGGTGTCGCCCAAGCAGCAGGTCGACATTGCTGAGCACTCAATGTGCCAGCCTGGACGCCCGTCCCCCCAGGGGGACGACCAGTGCGCCTCCCCTGGTTTAGCCGCTTTCCAGAGCACAAAATCGAGCGGGTCTTCTTTATGCGCATCAACATCGACCCGGCTTCCTGCACGCATATCGTCGAGCTGACGATTATTGAGTTTGCCGTAATCAGCAAATTTACGAACCCGGTAGTAGACGTCGCCGTTATCTGCCGCGTAGGCAAAACCTTTCTCAATCAGCGTTTCAATCATCGCTACAATATCGTCGATATGGCCGGTAGCGCGGGGCTCATGACTGGGCGGCAAAACAAACAGGCGCTGCTCGTCTTCGTGCATGGCATCGATCATGCGCTCAGTCAGCGCAGTGATACTTTCACCATTCTCGTCGGCGCGCTTGAGGATCTTGTCGTCAATATCGGTAATGTTGCGCACGTAGTTCACGTCATAGCCGCGCTCTCGAAAATAACGAGTGATAACGTCAAAGGCGACCATGACCCGGGCGTGCCCCAGGTGGCAGTAGTCATACACCGTCATGCCGCAGACATACATGCTCACTTTTCCCGCCACTAACGGGGTGAAAGGTTCTTTGCGACGCGTCAGCGTATTGTAAATATGCATATGACGTTTTCCTTAACCCTTCTGTTTGATTTTCGCCCAGCTATCTTTTAAGCCTACGGTACGGTTAAACACCAAATGCTCTGGCGTTGTGTCATGGCGATCCGCACAGAAGTAACCGACGCGCTCGAACTGGAAGCGCGACTCCGGCGTTGCCTCGGCAAGACTTGGCTCACCGATGGCCTGGCAGACCACCAAAGACTGCGGATTCAGGTGCTCCAGAAAGTCGACGTCTTTATCGCGATCAGGCTGTTCAACGGTGAACAGGTTGTCGTACAGACGCACCTCCATCGGCACGCCGTGGCTAGCGCTAACCCAGTGAATAACGCCTTTGACCTTACGCCCTTCGGGGTTCTTACCCAAGGTATCGAAATCCACCGAGCAGTGCAGTTCGCTGATTTCGCCGGCAGCGTCTTTGATCACTTCGTCACAGCGAATCACGTAGCTGTTGCGCAGGCGTACTTCTTTACCTGGGGCCAGGCGGAAGAACTTTTTGGGCGCGTCTTCCATAAAGTCGTCTTGATCAATATACAGCTCGCGGCTAAACGGCACTTTACGCATGGTCATATCGTCGCGGGCGGGGTGCCCCGGCACTTCGTACACCTCTTCGTGGTCTTCCGGCACGTTAGTGAGCACTACTTTCAGTGGTTTTAAAACACACATGGCGCGCGGGGCATTGTCTTCAAGATCCGAGCGAATCGCATGAGTCAACATGGCGATATCTACCAGGCCACCGTCGGCGCGAGTAACCCCAATCATCTCGCAGAACTTGCGAATTGACGCTGGCGTGTAGCCACGGCGACGCATGCCGGAGATCGTTGGCATACGCGGATCATCCCAACCATTTACGATTTGCTCGTCAACCAGCAGCTTCAACTTACGCTTGGAAGTCAGGGTGTAATCGAGATTCAGCCGCGCGAACTCAATTTGGCGCGGTTTCGCAGGTACCGGTAAATTATTTAAAAACCACTCATAGAGTGGGCGGTGATCTTCAAACTCCAGAGTGCAGATGGAATGGGTAATCCCCTCAATGGCATCGGACTGACCATGGGTAAAGTCGTAAGAGGGGTAAATTTTCCACTTATCACCGGTTTGGTGATGGCTGGCGTGGCGAATGCGATAGATAATCGGGTCGCGTAAATTGATATTGGGTGAGGCCATATCAATCTTCGCGCGCACCACTTTTTTGCTTTCACCAAACTCACCTTCACGCATGCGCGCCAGCAAATCCAGGTTCTCTTCGACGCTGCGCTCACGGTAGGGGCTGGGCTTACCCGGCGCCGTCAGGGTGCCGCGATACTCACGGATTTCATCCGGTGACAGGTCGTCGACATAAGCTTTGCCTTCACGCATTAAGTGCTGCGCCCAGGCGTAGAGCTGATCGAAGTAGTCGGAGGCAAAGCGCACCGGCCCTGTCCATTCAAAGCCTAGCCAACTGACGTCTTCTTTGATCGCATCAATGTAAGCCTGCTCTTCCTTGGCCGGGTTGGTGTCGTCAAAACGTAGATGACACTCGCCACCCAGTTGCTCCGCCAACCCGAAATTTAGACAGATCGACTTCGCATGGCCGATATGCAGGAAGCCATTGGGCTCCGGGGGGAAGCGCGTCACGATTTTAGTGACCTGGCCGCCCTCGATTTCGTCGCGTACTTGGTTGCGAATGAAGTTCGGCGCTGGGGTGGTCTCGTTGGTCATGATGGTGTTGATAACCTCGTGGTGAATGGCGTACTGAGCCGTGAAGACATGCTGTGAAAACGCTGTAAAAACATAGGATACGCCTATGGCCCTTCGCGGTGCAGGGCAAAACCGCTATTATAGCGTGACGCCGATGCACAGCGCCAAGGCGAACGCCTTTATTGAACAGGAATTTATCTATGATCGTATTACAGACCAACCATGGTGACATCACCATCGCCCTTAACCACGAGAAAGCGCCGATTAGCGCAGCGAATTTTGAGCAGTATGTTCGCGACGGATTTTACGACGGCACCCTGTTTCACCGGGTAATTGACGGTTTTATGGTGCAAGGCGGCGGTTTCGATAAAGACTTCGAGCAAAAACCGACCCGCGACCCTATCGACAACGAAGCCGATAACGGCTTGAAAAACACCATTGGCACGCTGGCAATGGCTCGCACCCAAGACCCACACTCGGCGACTGCCCAGTTTTTTATCAATGTGGGCGATAATAGTTTTCTTGATCACAGCGGTAAAAGTTTGCAGGGCTGGGGCTATGCGGTATTTGGCGAAGTCGTTGACGGCATGGATGTGGTCAACGAAATTAAAAATGTAGCGACGACCCGCCGCGGCATGCACGCCGACGTACCCTCTGAAGATGTCATTATCGAGCGCGCGTACGTTAAAGACGCGGAATAACGCGGGGAGCCTTATGCGCACACTGCTTGTTGCCGATCTTCATCTGAGTAGCGATACCCCAGCGATCAACCAGGGGTTTTATCGTTATTTGGAGCACACCGCTCCAGGAGCCGACGCGCTGTATATTCTGGGTGATCTTTTTGATGCCTGGATTGGCGATGATCTACTCGACGCCAATACGCACCCACTTTGCGGCGTTGCCCAAGAGGTTATCAAGCGTTTACGCAAGCTTAGCAGCGATGGCACCGCCGTATACTTAATGCATGGCAATCGTGATTTTCTGCTCGGCGAGCGCTTTATTAATGCCTGTCAGGCCTTTCTACTGCCGGATATTGAGGAAGTGGAGATTCAGGGCGTACCGGTTGTGCTATTGCACGGCGACAGCATGTGTACTCGGGATGAAGCCTATATGGCTTTTCGCCAGCAGTCGCGTAACCCTGAATGGCAGTCACAGATGCTGGCGCTACCTTTGGAGCAGCGCGTAGCGCTTGCCCAGAGTTTGCGCGCGCAATCGGGCGAAGCTAACGCTAATAAGACTGAAGCGATCATGGATGTCACTCATCAGGAGGTCATCCATGTCATGGAGCGCCACGGCGTGTCCACCATGATTCATGGCCATACCCACCGTCCCCACGTCCATGACTTAACGGTAGAAGATGTGCCGGCTAAACGTTATGTGCTGGGCGACTGGGATGCCCAGCATGGCTGGGATATTATTATCGAGCGCAGTGACCACACGGCGCCTCGACTGCGTCAGTTTTCATTAACGCAGTTGCCTGATGCCTAAGAGTGCTTTAAGCGTTAACCCTTTACGCATTAAAAAGCCGATCGTGAGATCGGCTTTTTTGTCTTGCTGTTTCCAACTCAGAACTTAGACGATTCTACCGCTGTATATCAGCATCGCTGCGCAAGTCATCAATTAACCCTTGCAACACCGATTGTGCACGCAACTGCTCGGCCATTTGGGCAACAAACGTTTCCATTTGTTCGTCAACCTCACCTACGCTTACGCTATCTAGCGCTACCACAGCAACGCCTTGCGGCAACTCAACCGTGCGATAGACGCTTTCGCCCTCTGCCGGGCGTGGTATACGGAAAGCTTCTTGAACAACCAATTGAGGCACAGTGGTATCGGCTTGACGGCTTACGTTATTGACCTCGAGCCAATCAACATCCACCTGCTGACTTTCCCGCAGGTTGTCGACCAGCGCCTGCGCTTCTTCACGCAGCGCCTGTTGCTGCTGCTCGGCGGCTACCGAGACTTCAACCTCATCGCGCACTTCATCAAGTGGCAGCAGCGTCGCATCGCGGTGCTCGGCTACGCGAAGTACCAAGCGTCGATCCTGATCCAACTCAATCACTTCGCTGTTGTAGCCCTCTTCAAGCACATCGCCACTAAACGCCGCAGAGATCACGCCAGGCTCAGACAGCACCCCGTCAGCCTCATCATCACGGGCGAGCCAATCGCTCTCCTGCAGGGTCAGATCAAGATCATCGGCAACGCTCTGCAGGTCATCCGCTGCGAAGCTCTCATCAATCAGCTGTTGGACACGTTGGTTAAACTCATCGCCAACATCACGTAATGCGACTTCACGCGCCAACTCATCACGCTGCTGTTCAAAAGTGGGGCCCTGAATATCCGTCACCTGAATGATGTGGAAAGCGTTATCCAACTCAACCGGTTGGGAAACATCGCCCTCTTCGAGGCCAAAGGCCGCTTCATCAAAGCTGTCGCCAAAGAAGCCACGGCTAATGACCCCCAGATCGCCACCCTCTTCTGCGCTGGCGGTATCATCAGAGTAGCGCAAGGCGGTATCTGCAAACGTCTCACCGCTGTCTAGCGCTTCCCGGGCAGTCTCAGCCAATTGCTGCGCCTCATCCCGGCTGCGCTCATCACCAAAGGTGATCATGATATGGGATACTCGGCGATCGGCATCGCGATTTTGCTCGCGCCATGCGTCACGCAGTGCCTGTTCGTCTACGTCACGGCCTTCTGCCATGGATTGGCGATCAATCAACACATACTCAAGGCGCACCTGCTCGGGGCGCTCATAGCGCTCCTGGTGAGCATCATAATAGGCTTGGAGATCGTCCTCGCTAACATCCACATCAGCCTCGACGTCATCGCTATCCAGGATCAGATATCGGAAACTACGCTGCTGGCGCTGTAGCTCAGCGAGGCGCTCTTGTTCGTTCGGCAGGCTAAAATCACTGAAGGCTAGGCCCTGCTGTAAATGCTGACGCTGAATATCGACACGTAACTCTTCACGGAATGCAACCGGCGTATAGCCCGCACTGGCGAGACGGTTGCGGAACACCTCTGCGGAGAAGCGACCATCCTGATCGTGAAATTCCGGCAGGCTGACAATTAACTGATCTAATTGCTGTTCAGAAACGGCAAAACCACCCTCCTCAGCATACTGGGATAGTAGCTTCTGAGTAATCAACTGATCGAGCATATCGCGGCGCAGAGCGCGCTCTTGCTCCGGCGGCACTTGACCAGAACGTAGCGCGCGCTGAACTTCCAGCTCAAGCTGTTGGCGCATAATCGGCTGACCGTTGACGCTCGCGACTTCGTTTGGATCATCGCCAAAAAGTCCAAACAGTGACTCAATCCCGAAAAGTGCCATGGCCGCGACCATAACACCGATAATAATTTTGGCACCCCAGCTCCTGGAGCCATCTCGAATACTTTGCAGCATGCTAGCCTCAGATAGTCACAGCCAAACAGATCGGCCCGCTAACCCGACAAAAATAGTGGGTTAGAAAATAACATGGGCGCATCGCCAATGCGATGCGCCCATTAGGTTACAGCAAACGCGGTCAAATTAGTTGACGGCGTCTTTCAGCGCTTTACCTGCTTTGAAGCTGGGTACTTTGGCGGCGCTGATCTGGATTGGCTCACCCGTTTGTGGGTTACGGCCAGTACGAGCGGCACGCTCTTTGATCGCGAAGGTACCAAAACCTACCAGAGATACGCTTTCGCCTTTTTTAAGGCTATCGGTGACAGACTCCACCATGGCATCCAATGCGCGGGTTGCCGCTGCTTTAGGAATATCTGCAGACGCGGCAATGGCTTCAATCAGCTCGGACTTATTCACTCTTCACCCCTTGACTGTTTCAAAAAAATGGCTCTGAACGGCATGGTCACCGATGGATACGACGATCAAAGCATAGCTGCGTTTTATAGCAATGCCTTGAAACATCTGTCAAGCAACCATGCCGCGAGATACCCGCCACACAAGCAGCGGGCAAATATTAAGTAAAATTAAAGACCAACGAGGACTTTAACAGCTTAATGAGTGCTAGCAACGACGTTATTACTAAACGATGCTTCGGTGCTTTTCAATGGCGCACCGTCTTCTACCTTATCAGCTAGCGCTACGGCTAAGACATCATCTATCCAGCGTACCGGACGAATATCCAATGCACCTTTGATATTGTCAGGTACTTCCTTGAGATCACGGCGGTTTTCTTCAGGAATTAGCACTGTCTTTATACCACCGCGGCGGGCTGCCAGCAATTTCTCCTTCAGTCCGCCTATCGGCAATACTTCTCCGCGTAGATTGACTTCACCGGTCATTGCCACGTCGCAGCGTACCGCACGCTGGGTGTAAGCGGAAACAATCGCCGTCACCATGGCAATACCCGCACTGGGCCCATCTTTAGGTGTTGCCCCTTCAGGAACGTGGATATGCAGATCCTCTTTTTCGAACCGCTCAGGATCAATGCCATACGCTTCTGCCCTCGCACGCACGACTGTGTGGGCGGCACTCACCGACTCTTTCATCACATCGCCAAGTGAGCCGGTCTTATTAATTCGTCCTTTACCCGGCGTCACCACTGACTCGATATTTAGCAGCTCTCCACCCACCGATGTCCAGGCAAGCCCTGTGACTCGGCCGATCTGGTCGTCCTGCTCCGCTAAGCCATAACTGTAGCGGCGTACGCCCGCGTAGTGCTCAATTTGCTCAGCCGTTAAGCTCTGCCCCGCTTGGACGGCTTGCGGGTCACGTTCTTGCTCAAGCCGTTCACGTAACACTTTGCGCGACACCTTGGCAATCTGACGCTCTAACTCACGCACACCGGCTTCTCGCGTGTAGTAGCGAATAAGCTCTAAAAGTGCGCTATCTTCCAGCGTTAACTCATCGCCTTTTAAACCGTTTGCGGCTAGCTGCTTGGGCAATAAGTAGCGTTTAGCGATAGCCAGCTTCTCATCTTCGGTGTAACCCGGCAAACGAATAATCTCCATGCGGTCAAGCAGTGCACTGGGAATATTCATCGAGTTAGCGGTACAGATGAACAACGTCTCAGAGAGATCGTAGTCGAGCTCCAAGTAGTGATCGCTAAAGCTATTGTTCTGTTCAGGATCAAGCACTTCGAGCAGCGCAGAAGCCGGGTCACCGCGATGATCCATACCTAGCTTGTCGACCTCATCCAGCAAGAACAACGGGTTTTTAACCCCGGCTCTGCTCATCCGCTGCATCAACTTACCCGGCAACGAGCCAATATAGGTGCGCCGATGACCACGAATTTCCGATTCATCGCGGACACCACCCAGCGCCAAGCGAACATACTTTCGATTGGTGGCACGAGCGATGGACTGGCCAAGCGACGTTTTGCCCACCCCAGGCGGCCCGACGAGGCACAGCACCGGGCCCTTCATCTTGCGCACGCGCTTCTGTACGGCAAGATATTCCAGGATACGCGCTTTGACCTCTTCCAGGCCGTAATGATCTTCATCCAGCACTTGTTGCGCTTTGATGAGATCATGCTTGACGCGCGTACGTTTTTTCCATGGAACAGCGACTAACCAATCCAGGTAGGAACGCACCACAGTCGCTTCGGCAGAGTTTGAGGCCATCATTTTGAGCTTATTGAGCTCTTGTGTGGCTTTCTCAGACGCCTCCTTCGGCATACCGGACTCTTGAATCGCCAGCTCGTACTTCTCGGCCTCATTGGGCACATTATCCAGCTCACCCATCTCTTTCTGGATAGCTTTCATCTGTTCGTTGAGGTAGTACTCGCGCTGGGTCTTCTCCATCTGCTCTTTGACCCGCGAGCGGATGCGTTTCTCTACTTGAAGCAGATCGATTTCAGACTCAATCAGCGCCATCAGATGCTCAATACGATCACGCACCCGATCCATCTCCAGCAACTCCTGTTTGTCACCAATTTTAAGTGACAAGTGGGCACAAATAGTGTCCACCAAGCGGCTTGGATCTTCTATCCCTGACAGCGAGTTAAGCACTTCGTTGGGGACTTTTTTGGAGAGCTTAACGTACTGTTCGAACTGGTTGAGCAGCACACGCACCAGTGCTTCTTGCTCACGGCTGGTAAGCGGCTCACTCTCACGGGGCGTTAAATGCGCTTGAGTATAGCCTGCAGCGTTCTCTTCGACATTTAGAACATCCGCTCGGAAATTACCCTCAATGAGCACTTTCACCGTGCCATCGGGCAACTTAAGCAGTTGCATGATGTCTGCCACGGTGCCCATAGCGTAGAGATCCGCGTTGTCAGGCTCATCTTGAGACGCTTCACGCTGAGCCACTAGTAGCACACGCTTATCAGCCTCCATCGCCGCTTCGAGCGCCAGGATAGACTTTTCACGACCTACAAAAAGAGGGATAACCATTTGCGGATAAACAACCACATCGCGCAATGGCAAAAGGGGTAGACATTGTGTCTGTTCGGCGTTCTGCTGCATCGCAGACGTTCCTCGACAAATCGGATGAGTACTTAAAAGAGTACTTGGAATAGTACTGCACACTTTTCAAGATGCTTGCGTTTAAGACGTTAGCATTGAATCCGCTATGCAGTAACACTTCACGAATTAGGCTTTGTAGCTCTCTAGCTAAATAACTAGGCTTCACAACACGCTTTATAAGAGCACTCTACAACAGAGCTCTACAGGAACTCTCTATAATGACTCTGTGTAATAACTCTCTGTAATAGCTCTCTGCAATAGCTCTCTGCAATAACAAGGGGTCGCCTAGGCGACCCCTTGGTTTAGCGCAAGCGGGTTGAAGCTGGGCCGCGATACTCGACTAACCACTAACCATCAGTGCCGTCGACACGTGTTTCTTCCTGCTGAGAGTAGATCAGCAGAGGCTCACTCTCACCAGCAATCACCGAGCCATCGATGACGACTTTGCTGACGCCTTCAAGCGATGGGATTTCGTACATGGTATCCAGCAAAACAGACTCTAAAATAGAGCGCAGCCCGCGTGCACCAGTCTTTCTCTCCATGGCTTTTTCAGCCACAGCACGTAACGCTTCATCTCTAAACTCAAGCGTTACATCTTCCATTTCAAACAGCTTAGCGTACTGCTTGACCAGCGAATTCTTAGGCTCTGTTAGAATCTGCACTAATGCATCTTCTGTCAGTTCCATCAGTGTCGCGATGATCGGCAAACGACCCACAAACTCTGGAATCAAGCCGAATTTAACCAGATCATCAGGCTCAACATCGGCCAGCAATTCACCCACCCCACGGGAGGACTCCTTGCTTTTCACCGCCGCATTAAAGCCGATACCGCCCTTCTCAGCGCGATCACGAATAACTTTATCTAGCCCTGCAAAAGCACCGCCAACGATAAACAGAATATTGCCCGTATTAACCTGGACAAACTCCTGCTGGGGGTGTTTGCGTCCGCCTTGAGGCGGCACAGAAGCAGTCGTACCTTCAATAAGCTTCAGCAATGCTTGCTGAACGCCCTCACCCGAGACATCGCGAGTGATCGAAGGGTTATCCGATTTGCGTGAAATCTTGTCGATTTCATCGATATAAACAATACCGCGCTCGGCTTTTTCGACGTCGTAATCGCACTTCTGCAACAGCTTTTGGATGATGTTTTCAACATCTTCACCGACATAGCCGGCTTCCGTCAGCGTGGTTGCATCCGCAATGGTAAAAGGTACATTCAGTAACCGCGCCATAGTCTCTGCTAGCAGCGTTTTACCACTACCAGTGGGACCAATCAGCAGTATGTTTGATTTACCTAGTTCTACATCGCCGTCACGTACATCTGTTTTCAGACGCTTGTAGTGGTTATACACCGCTACGGAAAGCACCATTTTGGCGCGATCCTGTCCAATGACGTAGTCATCAAGCGTATGACGTATTTCGCGAGGCGTAGGTAAACGCTCCTCATCGCTCTCGGCATCGGCTTCGAGAACTTCCTCGCGAATGATGTCATTACATAAGTCGACACACTCATCGCAGATATAAACGGACGGGCCCGCAATCAGCTTACGCACTTCATTTTGATTTTTTCCACAAAACGAGCAGTAGAGCAGTTTGCCACCTTCGTCCTTGCCTTTGCCGTCGGCCATTCGCATACCTCTATCACTGCGGCGGCTTTCGCCGCCGGAAAAGCTCGTTAGAAAAGCAGAATCCTATCACGCTATCAGGATGTAGGCCGCTTATCCAGCACTGCATCAATCAAACCATACTCTTTGGCTGTATTGGCGCTCATGAAATTATCCCGGTCGGTATCACGCGAGACTGCTTCAATATCCTGACCCGTATGATGGGCAAGAATTTGATTCAGCTTTTCGCGAATACCCAAAATTTCACGGGTATGAATTTCGATGTCAGACGCTTGGCCCTGATAACCACCCAGCGGCTGATGAATCATCACCCGCGAGTTAGGCAAGCAGTAACGTTTGCCAGCAGCGCCTGCTGTCAACAATAGTGCGCCCATGCTAGCCGCCTGACCAATACAAACTGTAGATACATCTGGCTTCACAAACTGCATAGTGTCGTAAATCGACATACCCGCGGTGACAGAACCACCTGGCGAGTTGATATACAGGTGAATGTCTTTATCGGGGTTTTCTGATTCCAGGAACAACAGCTGGGCGACAACCAGATTAGCCATGTAGTCTTCTACAGGGCCTACCAAAAAGATCACGCGCTCTTTCAAAAGGCGTGAGTAAATGTCGTAGGCTCTTTCCCCTTTGGCGCTCTGCTCAACCACCATGGGCACTAAACCGCCGGCGTTTTGAATATCAAACTCACTCATTCAGGTGATTCCTTGCGTCCGGGAAGGGAAAGGCGCACCGACATAAAGGTGCGCCACGTTCCAGGGTGTTAGGCGCTAGCTTGCTCGCCTTCTTCAGCACCCTCATCTTGCTCTGCCTGCTGTTGCGCAGCAGCAAGGGCTTGTTGGTAAGACATTTCAACGTCTTTAATGTTCGTTTGCTCAAGCAGCTTAGCAACCGCTTTCTCTTCGAGAATGGCAGATTTTACCTGGGTTTTCAGTTGCTCGTTACCCATGTAGTAGCTAACCACTTCATCAGGATCTTGATACTGCTCAGCAAGCTCGGCCACTTTTGCTTTGATCGCGTCATCGTCAGCGTCAAGTTCGTTAGCCTTGATCACCTCAGCTAGCAACAAACCGACCTGAACGCGCCCCTTGGCCTGCTCTTCGAACAATTCGTTAGGTAGCTGACTGACATCAAAGTCTTCGCCTAGACCAAACTGCTGCGCCGCTTGGCGCTTCATGCCGTCAGTCTCTTGCTGAACCAGTGCGCTAGGCACAGGAATTTCGTTAACTTTTTTCAGCGCATCAAGTACTTGCTGCTTAACCCTGTTATCAACGGCTTGCGACGCTTCACGGGTCATGTTCTTCTTGATTTCAGCGCGGAATTTTTCCTGGTCGCCGCCTTCAACGCCAAAGCGCTCGATAAACTCAGCGTCTACTTCGGGCAATTTCTGGCTGCTGACTTTATGCACTGTCACCTTAAAGGTGGCTTCTTTGCCAGCCAAATGTTCGGCCTGATAATCTTCTGGGAAGGTGACATTCAGCGTCTTCTCTTCACCCGCTTTAGCGCCAATTAACTGCTCTTCAAAGCCAGGAATAAAGCTATTGGAGCCAATGACCAGCGAGTGACCTTCGGCGCTACCGCCTTCAAATGGCTCATCACCAATGTAACCCTGGAAGTCGATAGTGACTTGGTCACCGTCGGCGGCAGCAGCGTCTACTTCTTCCCAGGCGGCGTTTTGCTTGCGCAAGGTATCGATCATTTCGTCGACATCAGCATCGCTGACGGAAACCACCGGACGCTCAACCTCTGTCCCTTCGATAGAGGTCAGCTCAACCTGCGGGTAAATTTCCATTACCGCAACGAACTCTAAATCTTTACCCGACTCATTGACCGATGGTTCAATTTGCGGGAAGCCAGCCGGGTTCAGGCCTTCTTCGGTAATAGCGCGCACATAGCGCTCGCGCATTACTTCGCTTACCACCTCGTTACGGACGTCTTGACCGTAGCGCTGCTGAACTACTGCCATTGGCACCCGGCCCTGGCGAAAACCATTCAAGCGAACGTTCTTCGCGGTGTCTTTCAAGCGAGCACTTACGGCCCCGTCAATTTCGGCAGCCGGCACTTGGATGGTAATGCGGCGTTCGATCTGGGAGGTCGTCTCGACAGAAACTTGCATGAATTGTCCTCTAACGGCTGGGCGTTGTGTTGATTGCATGTAATTGTGCTGATTGCATCTAAAAAGATCAAAGGGGCAATTTTAAGAACCCCAACGCATAGTGGCAAGCGCCATGCTCGCAACATGGGGGCAGTGATTTTGAAAAACAAGGGAATATGCGAGCAATTAACCGCTTTATGGCGTGTTCGGCTTAATTATTAGCTCCACGCTGCGTAATTTGTACCATTCTACTGCTTTGTACGTCTTGCAGCGACTTTTTCAATCACTGTAGTAAAACTACTAGTTGGCTTGACGCTCACCTGACCACCAAAGGCTTATCGCATGAAGCAACACACCAAGGGTTGCACCATGCGAGATAAGCACCTGCCAACTGATCCAGTCTGTAAACAGCGCGTGCCAGCCGCCCATCACAGCCATTCCTAATAACAGCATAATAACTAACCGCTTGCACAACTGCGGCAGTCTGCGACGTGCCTCGACCGCCAGCAAGCGCCACTGCACTACGGCCGCGAAAGCCACCAGCGCTAAAGCGAAGATAATTAGCGTCTGGCGGGTTTCATATCCACCCGCCATATAGCGTGGCAGCGTTGCCAATATAACGATACATAAGCCTAGCGCAACACTAATGCGCTCAGGCGAGGTAGGCGCTCGCTGCATCGCTTAGGCCACCTCTAATTGCTGGGCAACGATCCACTCTTCCACCCAGGGAACAGCAGCATCGTCGGCCATAAAGGTTTCCATGGCATCAACCTCTAGGCGCTCGCCCAATCGAGTCGCGCCATGATCCACCAACAATTCATCAAGCGCCCGGCCTGCGCCACAAAAGGTATCGCCGTAAGAGCTGTCACCCAGCGCGATGAGCCCATAACGAAGCGAAGTAAGCGTGGGGCTTTTCTCGCGCAAATTACGCACAAAGGGTACAAAACTGCCGGGAAAATCACCGCTGCCCGTGGTCGATACACAAAATAGCACCAAATCAGCATCACCACCGACAATATCATCGACAGAGGGCTGCTCATGAATAGTTACAGCGTAACCTGCCTGTTCAAATAGTGGCTTCACCTGTTCTGCCACGTCTAGGGCACCGCCATACATAGTACCCACCAAAATATTCAGCTTCGGCATCGTCACTCCCCTGTCAAAGTGTCACAGTGCCAACCGTCAAGTCGACAAATACCCGATGAATTTGCTCAAATATTAACATGACTGGTTAGAATGAGACACATCACCTGCAACGGGTGATTCACATGCAGCACACAGGAGTGGCTATGCAGCAAACCTTCGAGACCTGGATCACCCCACTAATGATTGGCGGTCTTATCATCTTTATGTGCTTTATTATCTGGGACTTGGCCAAAAAATCGAACGCAGGCAAATTTGGTACCATCATGCTGTTTGTGGTGCTAGGCGCTGGCATGCTGGGCTACGTCATTAAAGTGGTGATTACTTGGCTGATTGAAGGCGGTGGCATTTAATAGGCACCGCAGCCGATCACCACAAAGGCGTCTTCATCACAACCCTCACTGTAACGCCGACCACAAATAGAAAAGGAGCGCCCGAAGGCACTCCTTTTAAAGGACATACGTCTTATTAAGCTTGAGATTTAGAGCCTACGACTGCAGCCAAGCCCTTCAGAGTAGATCCCCACATAGACCAAAAGACTACTCACCACCTACATAGTGCTCAACCTGCTGTTTGAGCTTTTGGCCCGGACGAAACGTCACGACTCGACGAGCAGAAATAGGAATTTCTTCCCCGGTTTTGGGGTTCCTTCCTGGTCGCTCGCGCTTATCACGCAGATCAAAGTTACCAAACCCCGACAGTTTAACCTGTTCGTTTTCACGCAGGCAGGCTCGAATCTCTTCAAAAAAAGCTTCGACCATGGCCTTCGCTTCTCGTTTAGACAACGCTAGCTCCGCATGCAAATGTTCAGCTAGCTCTGCTTTGGTCAACGCACCCATAAGGCTTCTCCTTATCCTTGCAGCAAACACAGCAACAAACGCCCTGTAGCAAACTTACAGTGGCAAACGCATTGCCAAGAACGTGATAAGCATCGTGACGTGGCCCAGGTACGTAGGTACCTATTAAAGCTACTTACCTAGCCGCGCAGCTCCGCATCGAGCTTGACACGCACTTGTGTCACAATTGAATCGACCAACTGATTGATTTCCTCGTCGTTTAGCGTGCGCGATGGATGCTGCCAGGTCAAGCCCAATGCAACACTCTTGCACCCTTCGGCGACACCTTTACCGGCATAGACATCAAAAAGCTTGATGTCTTGCAGGTATTCGCCCGCTTGCTGCTTGGCACAATCTAGTAGCGCCTGCACCGGTGTCGCTTCCTTGAGTATAAACGCCAAATCACGCCGCACCTCAGGAAAACGTGATAGTGGTTCAAAAGCGGGAATCCGGCCTTTGCTGAGCGCATCCAGGCGCACTTCAAACAATACGGCATCCATTTTTAAGCCGAGCGTTGCACGCACCTGCGGGTGCAAAGTACCGATCCAACCCGCAGGCTCTCCATGGTGCAGCAGCTGCGCACTTTGACCAGGATGAAGCGCTGGATGCTCAGCAGGCTCAAAACGCCATGCGTCAGCGTTACCGCCCAAGGCCAGGAGGCTTTCTAAATCGCCTTTTAGGTCATAGAAATCTACCCGATCTTTCGCATCACTCCAGCCCTCGGCTTCCCGTGGGCCACATACCAGGGCGCCGAGCATCGGCACTTGTGACAGCGCATCCAGTTCGCCGTTAAAGACCAGACCGGTTTCAAACAGTCGCACACGGGTTTGCTGGCGGTTAAGGTTGTACTCCAAGGCACGCACCAAGCCGGGAAACAGGCTAGCGCGCATCACCGATAGATCAGCCGAGATCGGGTTAGCGAGCGCAGGGCTTACGGCATCAGGCAAAATGGCCGCCTGTAGCTCGGGCGCCACAAAACTGTAGGTAATCGCTTCCTGAAAACCGCGCGCAACCATCTGACGGCGCAACCGTGCCTGAGTGAGCGTTGCCTCGTCTGCGGAGCGCAGTGCTAAGCGCGCCGCAGGACGTCGTACCGGTAAATTATTGTAGCCATGGATACGCGCCACTTCTTCGATAAGATCTTCTTCGATAGCTAGATCAAAACGCCAGCTTGGCGCGGTGACGGCCCAACCGGTATCCTGCACGCGGACATCAAGCCCTAGGCGCTGCAAGATATCGGTCACATCATCGCTATCGAGTGCTTTTGATAGCGCCTGTTCTAAACGCGCACTGCGCAAGAGAATCGCGCGCTCTGCGGGCATATGCTCAACACTTTGTGTTTCAACAACAGGCCCAGCCTGACCGCCACAGATTTCAATCAAAAGCTGCGTGGCCCGCTCGACGGCAACTGGCGTCAACTGCGGATCAACACCGCGCTCAAAACGGTGTGATGCATCAGTGTGCAACCCGTAGGAACGCGCTTGGCCAGCAATCGCAAGCGGGGTAAAGAAGGCTGATTCAAGGAAAATAGTCTGGGTATTTTGATTAACGCCGGAGTTTTCACCCCCCATCACCCCTGCCATGGCTAGCGGACCGGAATGATCGGCGATCACCAGCGTCTCAGGACGCAGCGCCACGTCATTACCATCAAGCAGCGTTAGCTTCTCGCCTGGCTTGGCCATGCGCACAACCATGCCCCCTTGCAGGTTGTCACGATCAAAGGCGTGCATCGGCTGGCCTAATTCCAGCATGACGTAGTTGGTAATATCCACGACTGGGTCAATAGAGCGCACGCCACTGCGGCGCAAGCGCTCGACCATCCACAGCGGTGTTTCGGACTTAACATTGACACCCTTGATTACGCGGCCAATATAGCGAGGGCACTGCTCGGGCGCCTCAATACTAACTGTGAAGCTATCCTCAATGGTAGCCTCCACCGGCGCTATTGCCGGCCCATTAACCGGCAAACGGTTGAGCACACCAACTTCACGCGCCATCCCTTTAATGCTTAAGCAGTCGCCGCGGTTTGGCGTCAAATCGACTTCAATCGTCATGTCATTAAGATGCATGAACTCTCGAAAGTCGTCACCCACTGGCGCTGAAGCCGACAGCACCAGAATGCCCGGCGATGTCTCCTCTTCAAGCCCCAACTCGGAGGCTGAACAGATCATCCCCCGCGATTCAACGCCGCGCAGCTTGGCTTTTTTGATCTTGAAGTCACCCGGCAGCACACCACCCACCTGGGCAAAGGGTACTTTCTGGCCAACATCGACATTGGGCGCCCCGCAAACAACCTGAACCGGTTCGCCACTACCGTCATTAACGGTGCAGACATTGAGCTTGTCTGCATCAGGGTGCTTCTCTTTACTCAGCACCTCAGCTACCACTACGCCGCTAAAGGCGGCGGCTACCGCCTCAACAGCGTCGACTTCCAAGCCCGCCATGGTGATCTGGTCGGCCATTGCCTGCGTTTCAAGCTGCGGGGAAACCCACTCACGCAGCCACTGTTCTGAAAATTTCATGGTTGATCCTGTATTCGGCGGCGGTCTTAAGCGAATTGACGTAAAAAACGCAGATCGTTTTCAAAGAACAGGCGCAAATCATTAACGCCGTAGCGCAGCATTGCCAAACGCTCAGCCCCCATGCCGAAGGCAAATCCGGTATAGCGCTCGGTATCAATGCCCGAATGACGAAATACCTCAGGGTGCACCATGCCGCAGCCCATCACTTCCAACCAGCCACTATGGGAACAGACGCGACAGCCTGCCCCGCTACACATCACGCACTGAATATCCACTTCGGCGGAAGGCTCAGTGAATGGGAAGTAGGAGGGGCGAAAACGCACCGAAAGATCGTCGCGCTCAAAAAATGCCTGCAAGAAGTCTTCAATGGTTCCTTTAAGGTCAGCAAAACTAACCCCTTCATCCACCAACAAGCCCTCCACTTGATGGAACATCGGCGTGTGGGTCAAATCGGAGTCGCTGCGATAGACACGCCCAGGGCAGACGATACGAATGGGCGGCTCGCTGGTTTTCATGGTGCGCACTTGCACCGGCGAGGTGTGAGTACGTAGCAAGCGTGTGGCGTCAAAATAGAAGGTATCGGCCATGCCACGCGCAGGATGGTGCGCAGGAATATTGAGGGCTTCAAAATTGTGATAGTCGTCTTCAATTTCAGGCCCTACCGCCACGTCATAACCAATACGTGTAAACAGACCCTCTATACGTTCGAGGGTGCGCGTTACGGGATGCAACCCTCCACTGGCCTGGCCACGCCCTGGCAAAGTGACATCGATACTTTCAGCGGCCAAGCGGGCATTCAGCGCAGCACTCTCAAGCTGCTGACGCTTGGCATCAATTTCATCGGCCAGTGTTTGCTTGGCTTGGTTAATACGCTCGCCTGCCGCCGGGCGCTCTTCAGCTGACAGCTTACCCAGGCCTTTCAGCAAGGCAGTTACCTCACCTTTCTTACCTAAGTAGCGTACTCGTAACTCGTCTAGTGCGGCGACACTCTGCGCTGCCTGAATGGCGTCGCGCGCCTCAGAGACCAGAGTAGGAAGGTGATCCATCCGTTTCACTCCGAATTAAGCGGTGTCCATCCGTGAAGATGGCGTGGCACGTTGAAGGTGACAAAAAAACAGGGGAAGAGCGGCTGCTCTTCCCCTGGATGGGTCACACTGAAATGACCTCAGGTACGTAACACGGGCAAACGCCCAGTGCCTACTACCTTATTGGGCAGCCTTGGCTTTTTCCACGATGGCAGCAAATGCAGCCTTCTCGTGTACCGCCAAATCGGCCAATACTTTACGGTCGATTTCAATACCGGCTTTCTTAAGACCGCCTACAAAACGGCTGTAAGACATGCCGTTTACGCGTGCACCAGCGTTAATACGCTGGATCCAAAGCGCGCGGAACTGGCGCTTACGGTTGCGACGGTCACGGTAGGCGTACTGGCCCGCTTTGATAACGGCTTGCTTGGCAACGCGGAAAACACGCGAACGGGCACCGTAGTAACCTTTGGCAAGCTTCAATACTTTTTTATGGCGACGACGCGCTACTACGCCACGTTTAACTCGAGTCATAACACACTCCTGACTTTAAGGCTGAGGCAAAAAAATTGTGCACTCAGAAAAACGAAAACCCGACTTATAGATTCGGCAGCATACGCTGGATGAGCGCTTTATCAGACGCGTGGATCTGCTTCATTCCACGCAGTTGACGCTTACGCTTGGTCGATTTCTTGGTCAAGATGTGGCTACGGTGAGACTGCTTGTGCTTAAAGCCATTAGCAGTCTTCTTGAAGCGCTTGGCAGCGCCGCTGTTGCTTTTGATTTTCGGCATGAGGAAAACTCCGCTCGATATTTTTTAGAAAACCCAGGGCCGACCACCGGTTTAACGGTGGCCCGTTGACATCGCCGTTGGATCACTTCTTCTTCGGGGCAATAATCATGATCATCTGGCGGCCTTCCATTTTAGGAAAGGCCTCTACCACTCCGATCTCTTCCAGGTCTGCCGCGATCCTTTCCATCAGTTTTCGGCCGATGTCCTGGTGCGCCATTTCACGACCACGGAAGCGCAGTGTGACTTTGCCCTTGTCACCACCTTCCAAAAAGCGCGTCAGGTTTTTAAGCTTGACCTGATAATCGCCCTCATCGGTGCCAGGACGGAATTTAACTTCCTTAACCTGGATTTGCTTCTGCTTCTTCTTTTGAGCCGCTTTCTGCTTCTTGGTCTCAAAAACAAACTTGCCGTAATCCATAATCTTACAGACGATGGGGTCGGCATTCGAAATTTGCACGAGATCTAAGCTCTCAGATTCAGCACGCTCTAGCGCTTCGGTGGTGGGCACAACACCCAACTGCTCACCGTCGCTACCAATAAGGCGTACTTCTTCTTCGACAATTCGCTCGTTCATTGGTGGGCGTTTGTCTGCTGGACGCCCGCGCTGGTTGCTTCTCTTGATCGTTCCGTCTCCTTAGGCAATTGACGATGTCGCCAGGGCTGCTCTCTCGGCAGTATGGCGTTCAATAAACTCATCGACCGTCATTGTACCGAGGTTTTCGCCGCTGCGTGTTCGCACGGCCAGTGAGTCAGCTTCGACTTCCTTATCTCCCACCACAAGGAGATAGGGAACTTTCTGTAACGTATGCTCACGGATTTTAAAGCCGATCTTCTCGTTCCTCAAGTCCGCTTTAACACGCAAGCCACTTTTTTGCAGGCGTTTCTCCAAATCAAGCGCATATTCGCGCTGTGAATCGGTGATAGTCATGACAACCGCCTGCTGTGGCGACAGCCATAATGGCATAGCGCCCGCATAATGCTCAATCAGAATCCCCAAGAAACGCTCGAAGGAGCCTAAAATCGCGCGGTGAAGCATCACAGGGGTCTTCCGTACGCCATCTTCATCAACGTACTGAGCCCCTAAACGCCCTGGCAAGTTAAAATCGAGCTGTAGCGTACCACACTGCCAGACACGATTCAGGCAATCGCGTAGTGCAAATTCAATTTTAGGGCCATAAAAAGCCCCCTCACCCGGCTGGAGATCCCACGCCAGGCCCGTCGCATTCAATGCAGCCTCAAGCCCTTGCTCGGCCTGATCCCACATTTCTGCCTCGCCTAAAAAGTCTTCCGGGCGCGTTGAAAGCTTCAGTTCAACATCTTCAAAACCAAGCGTCTTATAAACTTGCAGCGTGAGCGCTATAAAATCTTCCGCTTCAGCTTGGATCTGGCCTTCAGTACAGAAAATATGCGCATCATCTTGGGTAAAGCCGCGCACGCGCATCAGACCATGCAGCGAACCAGAAGGCTCATTACGGTGGCAACTGCCGAACTCGGCCAGACGCAGCGGCAAGTCACGGTAGCTTTTCAGGCCCTGGTTAAACACTTGCACATGGCAAGGGCAGTTCATCGGCTTGACCGCGTATTCGCGCTTCTCAGACTCGGTGGTAAACATCAGCTCACTGTAATGCCCCCAGTGCCCGGATTTTTTCCACAAAGAGAGGTCAACCACCTGGGGCGTTTTGATTTCCTGGTAGCCATGTTCGCGCTGAATGTTGCGCATGTACTCTTCCAAGGCCTGGTACATTGTCCAGCCATTGGGATGCCAAAACACCATGCCCGGCGCTTCTTCCTGAATATGGAATAAGTCCATTTTGCGGGCGAGTTTACGGTGATCGCGCTTCTCGGCTTCTTCAAGACGCTTGAGATATGCTTTAAGCTGTTTTTTATCGCCCCATGCGGTGCCATAAATACGCGTTAGCATGGTATTGGCAGCATCGCCACGCCAGTAAGCACCGGCCAACTTAGTCAGCTTAAAGGCTTTTAAGTGGCGAGTATTTGGCACGTGCGGACCACGGCACATGTCGGTGTACTCTTCGTGATGATAAAGCCGGATCTTCGCATCATCGGGAATGTCGCGAACGATTTCCTGCTTATAGGGTTCATCACGGTGCAAGAAGGTCAGCATTGCCTGATCGCGATTGACGTATTCGCGTACTACGTCGTACTCGCGCTCAATCAGTGACAGCATACGCTTTTCTATCGCTTCCAGATCCTCTGGAGTAACAGATTGACCGAACTCGATATCGTAGTAAAAACCGTCATCAATGACCGGCCCGATCGCCATTTTGGCCTCGGGGTACATCTGTTTGACCGCATGACCAATGAGATGAGCACAGGAGTGACGGATAATTTCCAGCCCCTCCTCGTCACGGGCTGTAATAATGGCCACTTTCGCGTCTTGCTCAATCAGATCAGCGGCATCGACCAGCACACCATCGATTTTCCCAGCAATGCACGCCTTGGCCAAACCAGGGCCAATGGATTCTGCAAGCTGCATAATGGTCAGTGGTGCTTCGAACGTTCTTTGACTGCCGTCGGGCAGAGTAACAATAGGCATTCAGGTTCCTTGAGCGCAGTGGTGATCCATACCAAGGATCACATTTCGCTATCAATGGTCTTGGGAGGTGCAAAATATACCGCTATAAAACAGCGACAAGCCTAGCAGACTTACCTGGCGCTTAAAATAAAAACGGGAGGCATGAGCCTCCCGTTTCTTTACCTGTAGGATGCCGTTAGCCGTTTAAAGGCAATCAGCAAACCTCAGACGACAAGTGAACTTAGTTCCACTCATCCAGTTCAACGCGACGGTTCTGGAAGCGACCTTCTTCAGTCTCGTTAGAGGCGATCGGGCGCTCTTCACCGTAGCCAACCGCACGCATGCGGTTAGAGGCTACACCGCGGCTAGCGAGGTAAGCTGCAACAGACTGAGCACGCTCTTGTGACAAGTTTTTGTTGTACTCGTCAGAACCGCGTGAATCAGTGTGACCTTCGATGCTTACGCGCACATCAGGGTTGCTAACCAAACGCTCAGCGACACCGTTCAGTACATTCTGAGCGTTAGAAGTCAACTGAGCAGAATCAAACTCGAAGTTAACATCTTGTAAAACAACGCTATCCGGGCAACCCAGGGCGTTAACTTCTACGCCAGCAGGGGTATTCGGGCACTGATCACGGTAGTCCGGCACGCCGTCGTTATCGGAGTCAAGCGGGCAACCGTTGGCATTAACTTCAACGCCAGCAGGTGTGCCTGGGCACTGATCACGGTAGTCCGGTACGCCATCGCCATCAGAATCTAGCGGGCAACCTTGGGCGTCAACAGCAACACCAGCAGGAACTTCGCCGTAGCTTGGGCACTGTGGTGCAACCGGCTCCGGTGTACGGTCAGCACATAGCAAACCGCCGATAGCAGCACCAGCAGCGGCACCAGTAGCAGCACCGCTCTCTTCATCAGAACTGCTGCTGGTGGCGTAGCCAATGCTGCCACCGATTAAGCCGCCCGCCAAACCGCACACTGCAGGATGCTGGTACCAGCTACGGTCACTGCTAGCGCTTGATTGGCCGGAAGGCTGAGAGGCCGAGCTGGCACAGCCAGAGAGGCCAACTACCAGCGCAGAACCGATTAGCAAACCAGTCGTTGATTTTTTCATGCAAGACTCCTTCTTGATCCAATGCTGAAATGGTCATAAGTGACCAAATCTGTCCAATGCTTCTTATTTGCGAGAGCATCCATTTTTCGCCTGTCCTGCATCGTCAGTTAACGCTCCAAGCTCCCAGTACAAATAGCAACGTACTAATCACCTAGAACCCGATCAATACAAAACGGTGTGCCTATCATTAACGCTTAAGCGCGAGAAGGCAACAATGCCAAGATATCAACTTCTTGCCAATACCGACATCCTTCAGCATAGCAAAATTGCCGCGATAGGCATTAAAAATTAGTTTGTTATACATCTTGTCGGCTCAAACCGCTCAAAATCAAGATTAATGCAGTGCATTTTTACCTTTGGAGCGCCATTTTAACACTGCTTGTGCGGCTTCCAACACGTCTTCACGCATCTCATTTTCTGCCATCAGCCGTTCTTTGTCCTCTTGCATGCGCTCTCGGGCGGACAATTGTTGACGAGCTGAATGGGTATTCAAATGTTGAGTGCGACTATAATGCTCAGCAAATGCCTTAAATTCCGCTCGTTCCGTTAAGCTAGGGTCAATGATTTCAAGAAGTACCTTGCAGCGCCAAGCCCCCTCAGTAATATCAACCTGCTCCTGAACAAGCGCGCTTGCAACATAATCTAGATTTTCTAAGCTGTTTTGCTGAGCGCGAGCATCTTCATCGCGCCGGTAAGCTTCTCGACGACTGACTTCTTTACGTAAAGACCATGCGTAGAGGCATAGGCCTATAATCACTGCAATCGCCACGGCCAGTAATACCAGCGCTACCGTTGAGCTCATGAAACTCCTCATTAAGCGAATAAATTACTTGACGAAAATTGTACACCCTTATACCACCATTAGGCCAATGGCATCCAGATTTGTGTTCCATCTAGCTGAATGAGTAGCCCAAGGATCATTTTATGCGCTGCATTACCAGACCAGTGCCACAGCATAGTGATCGAGTATTAGCGCACCAAAAACCCCCAATAGATAGCGAATAGAGAACCAGAATGCGCCAATCGGGGCAGCAGGATCCTGCCCACGCCACACTCGCCAATTCCAGACAATAAAGCGTGCATTAAGACACGCCACGATGAATAGGTAGAGTACGCCACTCATACCTATCATCACCGGCAATAACGTGGTTAATACGGTTAACCACCCATACAGCCAAATTTGCAGCCGTGTAAAAGGAATCCCGTGAGTAACAGGTAGCATAGGGATACCAGCCCGCGCATAATCATCGCGCTTATGAATGGCCAGCGCCCAAAAATGTGGCGGCGTCCAGGCAAAAATAATCAGCATCAGCAGCAGCGGTTCAGGGGTTATTTGCCCGGTGATAGCGACCCAACCTAAAAGTGGTGGCGCCGCGCCAGCCACCCCACCAATAACGATATTTTGTGGCGTCGCCCGCTTTAAAAAAGCGGTATAAATCAGCGCATAGCCAATCAGGGAAGCAAAGGTTAGCGCAGCTGTTAAATGGTTAACCTGCCAGGCCAATAGCGCAACACCTGCGGCAGAAAGCATGCACGCCCAAACCAAAGCAATCGCCACAGGTAGCCGCTTACTTGCCACAGGGCGGCGAGCAGTTCGCGTCATTAACGCATCCAAGCGGCGGTCAATGACATGATTAAAAGCGGCCGCACCGCAAGAGGCCAAGCCGATACCGGCTAAACCAAAGATTACGTTCGTTAGCGGTGGTAAACCCGGGATAGCTAATGCCATCCCTACGGCCGTACATACCAACATAACGGCCACCACTTTAATCTTGCACAGGCCCAATAGCTCTTTCCAGCCCCACACCATAGAAGGCAGTGCCGTGGGTAGCGTCATTGTTATATTTCGCATGGCATGCTTCCCTTTTATTGAGCGATAACGTTGTTATAAGGTGAATGAGTAGTCGTTGAGTAGGCGCCAGCCTCTTGGTAGCGCCAACGCCACCATGCCCAAACGATTCCAGCGGCCAATGCAATGGCACCAGCTGTGTGCAGTAGCGCCAGCCATAGCGGCAACCAAAGCACCACATTGGCAATCCCCAAAGCGGCTTGCAGCGCATACAAGCCGACGACTATTGCTAACGGCCTTGCAACACTCTGCCAATGCCGATAACGCCACCAGAGCGCTATTAGCCCGACACCAAGCAACAATGCTACCAGGCGATGAGCCACTTGGATCGCGGTACGTGCGTCAGCATGCAACTGCCCATGTAGGTAATTGGGCCCTACGGTCTGGGTAAGATGAAATCCTTCGCTAATGTCCATCGCGGGTATCCATTGACCATTGCAAGTGGGGAATCCCTGGCAAGCGATACCGGCATAATTGCTCGACACCCAACCGCCTAGCGCCAGTTGCACAACCAGCAAACATGCCGCAATACCCCACCACGCATTAGCACGCCGCGGCTCACTTGTCGGCTTTGGCGTTGCGGTGAGGCGTAAGCGAAGATGCAACCAAAAGAACAACAGCAATACACTCAACCCGCCAAGTAGATGAAGGGTAACGACTTGAGGCCATAATTTGAGCGTAACAGTGAAGGCACCAAATGCGCCCTGGAGCAAAATAACGACGAGTAGCATCAAGCTGAGGTGCCACGGATAATCCCGACGACGGCGCAAAGGCCAACCTAACGCTACAACGCTGAGCACCAGCAGCCCCAAGAGCGTCGCAATATAGCGATGAATCATTTCCACCCACGCTTTAAAGGGCTCTAACGGGACGTCAGGATGGCGCAGCGTAGCAAGTTCACTATCGGGGACTAATAGCTTTCCGTAGCAACCAGGCCAATCGGGACAGCCTAGACCCGCATCGACTAAACGTGTCCAGGCGCCTACCAACATGACCACTGCGGTAAACAGAGTACCTGCCAGCGTTAATCGCACTAACCATCGCAAGCGGCGTTCACATGAATTGTGCATGGCGTATCCTTAACAGCAGGGGTTAGCGCATTTTTTATTGTGGATTCACTTTCAGTAAATGCTGGATATCATCAAGCACGTACTTGGTGGCAACATTTGCCTCAAATGACAATGCCGGGCGCCCCATAGGATCAAGCAACCACACTGAGTTATCTTCACGCCATGGAGGAAAGTGCCGCCATTCGCTAGTCATTTCTCCCGGTAGCGGTTCAGAATCTCCACCAATCCGCAGGCGGATTAACCTCGGTGCTTCGCGCCCTAGGGCGCGGTGAAGCCTCCAAAACTCATCCTTACGCTGTTCGCACTGCTGGGTGCAGTCAAACGCCAATATCCACTCTTCCTGGCCATTAACAGCCGACCTAGTTTCAGTCGAGCCTGGTTCATTTAACCCAGGTTCATTTAACCCAGGTTCATTTAACCCAAGTCTACTTAATTCAGGCCCATCTAACCCAGGTTCATTCGACAGAGCTAAAGGCCATTCATTGAGAACGGGTAATTCCAAATCTACCTTTCCGTGAGCTGTATGCTGGTCTGGAATACCTATGCGGAACTCGACCATTCCCCAAGCAGCCACCATGGGCGCCGCAAATATTGCAAAAATAAGGATTAATTTGAGCCGCTGGCGGCGTATATGTTTGGCGTCCTGCATACTTTCACCCCTATTTATTTTTATGACCTAAAGGCTCTTGTTGAGCACTATCGCGACGCAATCTTTGGCCACCAATCAACATGACCACCATGGCCGCCAGGGATAGACCCCACCACTGAAACGCATAACCCATATGCCGACTGGGAGGCATGACATTAGCTTCCCACCAAGGGATCAAAACCCCATCGCCTTCATTAGCGTGTAGCCATCCTGGGTAGCTAAAGGAACCTAGTGAAGCGTGCCAGGGTTCAAGGCTAAGCTGTTGCAGCCTCACACCTTCTCTATTCTCTCCATATAGCGGCCCGCCCGCTTGAACCTCCTGCCACTCGCCGGTTAACTCAACCATACCACTGGGTGTAGCTGCATGAGGTGGCTCACGACGAGGCCCAGTTGCTAAGAACCCTCGCTGAACAAGCCAAATCTGACCGTAAGCATCACGCAGTGGCGTTAGCACCGCCACACCCACTTTTCCATTCACAACTCGGTTATCCAAATAAAGTGTATGCTCAGTCAAGTACTCCCCCCGCAACGTCACCTGGGCGCCTTGGTCTGGCTGCTCAGTAGGCTGCACCAAAGCAGGGGCTGCATTGCGAACGGCCATTGCTAAGCGCTTGTCATCTGCCCTCTCCCACTGCCATAGTCCTAAACAAGCGCCTAGCGTGACCAGCAAACTCCAAAACATACACCAACTATAAAAACGCCATTGCCGAGAGGTTCTCATCATGTGGTTACAACTACTCATTGCCGCCGTATTTATTGCGATGGTTATCAGCTTGGCCATGGGAGCAGGCTTCTTACTGCGTGATAACGCCTCTTCACGCCGCCTGCTGCTCTCGCTCAAATGGAGAATTGGCTTAGCCTGCCTGCTCATGGCCCTTATTATTTATGGCTATTGGTCGGGCCAGTTAGGCTAATGGCCTATAAGACATAGACAAAAATAAATAGACCCACCCAGACCACATCAACAAAGTGCCAATACCAGCAAGAGGCCTCAAAACCAAAATGGTTTTCGTCAGCGAAGTGCCCCTTATAAATACGCACCAGCATGGTGGCTAAAATCAGCGTGCCGATAATGACGTGAACCCCATGGAAACCCGTCAAAATAAAGAACGTTGCACCAAAGATCCCAGCTTCTAAGGTGATTCCGTAATGGGCGTAGGCCTCGTAATACTCAATGCCCTGAATCATGATAAAGCAACAACCTAACAGCACAGTGCCCGTCAGCCAGTTGCGACATGTTTTACGGTCACCCACTTTTAAGGCTTCGTGGGCAACGGTGAGTGTGATGCTAGAAGTAATCAAAATCAGCGTATTGACGAGAGGCAGTTGCCAAGGGCTAAAGACTTGTTGGGGCCCAGCGATAGCTGAGTCTGGCGGGTTCAGCAGCGGCCATGTGGCGACAAAGTCAGGCCATAGCAGTGCAGAAACGCCTTTTGCCCCTTCCCCCCCTAACCATGGGATAGCAAACATACGTACGTAAAACAGTGCGCCAAAAAAGGCGGCGAAAAACATCACTTCCGAAAAAATAAACCAGCCCATACCCCAGCGAAATGAGCGATCCATTTGAGCATCATATAGCCCACCCCGGGACTCGCTAATCACGTCACGGAACCAGAGCCCCATCACCGCAATAACGCCCAACACCCCGATTAACACCAATGGCAATCCAGTGTCGTAGACGAGCTTAATACCGGCCCCAACCATCATGGCGCCCACAGCCACTGATCCTAGAACAGGCCACCGACTACTCGCCGGAACATAATAGCTACCACTGCTCATATCGCTTCTCCCGCCGCTTTATTGTTTTTGGGGTCTATACTCAGATTATTACTGGGGTCGTTCTCATTCTCTAGGTCGCTTTTAGCGCTATTTAGTGAAGCATTCCGAATCGCATGCTCTACTGGATACAAGGTATACACCAGCGTAATGGTATTAATATCTGCAGGCAGGTCACGCGCCAGCTGGAATACTAGCGGTATGGTTAGTCGCTCCTCGCCCTTCAACAGTTGCTCTTGAAAGCAGAAGCAGCTGATTTTACGTAGATGCGTCGTAGCAGCAGAGGGAGACACACTAGGCACTGCTCTCCCCCAGCTTTCGCTATGGCTATTATTGGTAAAGGTAAAATCGACTTCCGCCATTTGCCCGGGGTGGACGCTCATTTGGCGCATTTCAACACTCATCTGCCACGGCAGCCCGGGGCTGCCACGAGTGATAAATTGCACATTGATATAGCGCGATTCATCCACCTCTTCATGCACAATGCTTTGCGCAGTGGCATCCACTTTGCCGTTAAGACCGGTGATCCGACAAAAAACGTCATAAAGCGGCACTAATGCAAAGGCAAACCCAAACATGCCGACCAGTACGGCGACTGTCCTAATGACCGTGCGGCGCACCCCCACTTGCGTCTGCTCTTGACTATTCATAACACCTCTTAGGCCAGCGACCCGTGTGGTTTATGTATTTTTAGTGAGACGTGCGGTGAAACACTGGCGGCGTTTCAAATGTATGCAGTGGCGCTGGACTAGGCACCGTCCACTCCAGGTCAACCGCGCCTTCCCATGCTTTGGCGGGCGCTTTTTTACCACCACGTATGCATAGGATAACGCCCAATACAAACAGCAGTTGCGACGCACCGAAGAAGAAAGCTCCGATACTTGAAAGCAAGTTAAAATCAGCAAACTGGAGAGCGTAGTCAGGGATTCGCCGTGGCATCCCCGCCAAGCCAGCGAAGTGCATGGGGAAGAAGGTTAAGTTGACGCCAATAATCGAGAACCAAAAATGCCATTGAGCCAGCCGCTCATTGGGATAGTGCCCCGTCCATTTCGGTAGCCAGTAATACACACCCGCCATAATGGCGAAGATCGCCCCTGGTACTAGCACATAGTGGAAGTGGGCTACGACGAAGTAGGTATCGTGATACTGAAAATCCGCTGGCGCGATAGCCAACATCAGACCGGAGAAGCCACCGATGGTAAATAGCACCACGAAGGCTAGGGAAAATAGCATCGGCGATTCAAAACTGATTGAGCCGCGAAACAGTGTAGTCACCCAGTTAAACACCTTAACCCCAGTAGGCACGGCGATCAGCATAGTGGAGTACATAAAAAACAGCTCTGCCACCAGGGGAAGCCCCACGATAAACATATGGTGAGCCCAGACTAAAAACGACAGCAATGCAATGGCGGCCGTGGCATACACCATGGATGCGTAGCCAAATAGAGGCTTACGCGCAAAGGTAGGGATGATCGCCGAGACAATCCCAAAGGCGGGCAGAATCATGATGTAAACTTCGGGATGACCGAAAAACCAGAACAGATGCTGAAACAACACCGGATCACCACCACCTGCTGCGTCAAAGAAACTGGTGCCAAAATTAATATCCATGAGCATCATGGTGATAACCCCAGCCAGTACCGGCATCACCGCGATAAGCAGGAAGGCTGTAATCAGCCATGTCCAAACAAATAACGGCATATCCATTAAACGCATACCCGGCGCACGCATATTTAGAATGGTCGCGATAATGTTGATGGCACCGAGAATAGAGCTAATACCCGCGATATGCAGCGCTAAAATAAAGAAGGTCGTAGAAGGCGGTGCATAAGTAGTCGACAGCGGTGCATAAAAAGTCCAGCCAAAGTTAGGGCCGCCACCGGGCATAAACAGTGTTGAAAGTAGCAACGTAAAAGCCACCGGCAGCAGCCAAAAACTGAAGTTATTTAACCGCGGCAACGCCATATCCGGTGCGCCAATCTGCAGCGGTATCATCCAGTTGGCTAGACCGGTAAAAGCCGGCATTACCGCGGCGAATACCATTATCAAGCCATGCATGGTGGTCATCTGGTTAAAAAACTCAGGTTCGACCAACTGTAAGCCGGGCTGAAAAAGCTCGGCCCTGACCACTAGGGCAAATATTCCGCCGATAAAAAACATCGTCAGCGAAAAAATCAGGTATAGAGAGCCGATCTCTTTATGGTTGGTGGTCAATAACCAACGCAAAATACCTTTGGGCGGCGCAGCATGTCCATGCGACTGCCCGTCGGCGACGGCTGTAGAGCTATGTTGTAGTGGTGGCTGAGGGGGCAATTTTGGTGCCATGTGACTCTCCGAAATATTGTTGTTGTCCGATTTGGTGGCAAACTAGGATCATTGGGCAATTAATTCAGCCACTTCAGAAGGTTGCACCACATCTCCCGTCTCATTACCCCAAGCATTACGCGTATAGGTGACCACAGCGGCCAATTCAACCGGATTCAAGGTGCTTCGAAAAGCGGGCATTGCCGCACCCGAGACACCGTTGATCACCTTATCAAGGTGCCAATCCACATCGCTTAATAGCTGTTCGTTATTGGCCAGAGCCGGAAACGCAGGTGGCGCTCCCTGGCCTTCAGCTTGATGACAAGAGGAGCAGATAGCTTGATAAACGGATTCACCGCGCTCAACTAGCTCCGCCATTTCCCATTCACGATCAACTCCCATTGCCTCCTGTTCAGCGGCCTCTTTCCGCTCGGCCAACCAAGTTTCAAACTCTTCTTCCTCTACGGCATGCACCACCACCGGCATAAAGCCATGATCGATACCGCACAGCTCCGCACATTGACCACGATAAATCCCCGGTTCATTGATTTTTACCCAGTTCTCATTAATAAAGCCGGGAATCGTATCCTGCTTGACCGCCAAGTCCGGCACCCACCATGAGTGAATAACGTCGTCCGAGGTCATTAGAAAACGCACCTTACGGTTAATTGGCAGTACCAGTGGTTCGTCGACCTCTAATAAGTAATGCTCACCACGGGCTTCTTCGCCACTGATTTGTGCTCTCGGAGTACTCATATTGGAAGTAAATGCTACATCTTCACCAAGATACTCGTAGCGCCAACGCCACTGCTGGCCAGTAATCATGACGTCCAACTCGGCGTTTGATGAGTCGTACATATTTTTTAACGTGGCGGTAGCAGGTACTGCCATACCGACCAGGATAAGAATGGGGATGGCAGTCCATAACACTTCCACACTGGTATGTTCGTGAAAGTGAGCTGCCTTTGCTCCTTTGGAGTGACGATAACGAAACAATGAGTAGAACATTGCCCCAAATACCACCACGCCAATCACGACACATATCCAAAAAATGGTCATGTGCAAGCCATAAATATCGCTGCTCACATCTGTTACCCCAACGGGCATGTTCCAACCGTTGGACTGAGCCTGAGACTCACTTGCAGCTAGGACTATGGCTATTAGCCACCACCACCGTGAACGCATAGAGACCTCCAATTTTATTGTTATTACTTATCGTTAGATTAGGACAGGGTTAAATGAGATATTAGCAGTATAGAAAATATGTGCGATTCGTCACGCTTTGCTTATTTAACGCTATCAACGCTTTTCAGCGGGCCGCCATCATGGCCAAAAAAATAAGCAGCAAAACAAATAGCAATGTAACCACTACACCGGTGGCAAGATAGGCTGCTGGCCTGCCACTGCTAAAGTCCTCCTCCCTTTTTTGGTTACTCTGAACGCCTATCAAGGCCGCCAAAACTGACTTCACCACCGACCACATAGAACCTCCGAGGGGAGTTGACACTCACGCATTTATTCAGCCCTGAATGAGTTAACTACTATTATCATAGGCATACATAAGCATTAAGTCAGGGTAAAGAGACGAAATCTAAGCATTTACAGTCAGGCAAATGACTACCTAAAGTTTCTCAATGTGAGATACTCAACTTATTCTCAGGATCAGCGCCAACCAATGGAGTGCCTTATGCTCAAGCGCCGCCTCGCATTACCCATCAATGCGCTATTTGTTATTGTTCCGCTGCTGTTAACCGGTTGTACGACTTATACATGGCCGGACGGCTCTCAGGAAACCGTCATCGGCGTTGTGCCTGAGGAAGAGAATCAACGCTACGAAGAAGAGCGGATAGACGGCGTGCGCTACCGCATTCCTGACGAAATCCAGGAAAAGCGCAGCGAGTAACTATCCAGCAGTTTGTATATGTGCAAAGAGTGTCAAAACAGTCATACCTTACGCTTGGTGTGCGCAGTGGCGGGTGCCGTTAGAGGGTCTTCTGGCCAGGGGTGCTTGGGATAGCGCCCGCGCATCTCTTTGCGCACTTCAGGATAGCCATTTTGCCAAAAGCTGACTAAATCCTGAGTTACCTGCAGCGGTCTGCGCGCAGGTGAAAGTAGATGAATCATCACCGCAACGGTGCCCTCCACAACGGAGGGTGTTACCTGCCAACCAAAGGCCTCCTGCAGTTTCAAAGCTAAAACAGGTGGGCACTGGGAAAGACACGGCAGGTAATCTATGCCAACCAACTTGCCGCTGGGAACTTCAAGCGTTAATGGCGTTAGCTGCTCAAATTCCCTTTGCGTCTCCCAAGGCAGCGAATTGAGCAAATAACGCTCTAAGGGCAATTTCTCAATTTGGCTCAGCCGACTGATCCCGATCAAGTAGGGAGCTAGCCAATGATCTAACGAGGCTAGCAATGCCTCCTCAGACCAGTCAGGCCACGCCTCTCCCTGATACTCACGAAGCAGCGCCATTCGCCCACGCAACTGCTGTAGCTTTTCGCCAAATAACTTATCGCCGAAAAGCTTTTCAGGCTGCTGACGTAAGGCGCCCAATAGCGCCTCTTTTACCGCCTTTTCCGGCATATCCGCTAAAGGCCGTTTGGCAATGATGAGGCTACCATGCGCCTGTACCTCTTCACCGGCCAGACGCCCCTCTTCTTGCGACCACCTTACCCGCGGCTGCCATTGCTGAATACTGGGGTATAGCGAAAGCAGCGACGCGATTGACAGCGGCTCGCCTGCGGTAACACGTGCCTGCCCACCCGCCGTAATATTTAACGCCACGGCGACCAAATAGGGCTGATGCGCCAGCGTATCGTTCAACGGCAAAGTAGCGGTTTTGCCATTGGCAAGCCGAAAGTTGCCAGGGCTTACTTGCTGGCCAATGCGTTCTGGGTAAGCCAGTGCTAAGAGTGGCCCAAGCGGTTCTAGCGCGGCGTCACTAAGCGCTACCCCTGCTCTTTTTGCTAGCCTAAGCGCTTCGCGCTGCCAACTGGGGAATCGTTTAGGCTGGCGAAGCCGCAGGGCTAATGCATCGTGAAGCGAGCGCTCGTTGCTGTCACGCTCCTCTAGTAGTGCCGCGACCCCGCAAGCCAAAGGCACAGCATTGAAGTTAGCCGCTCGCTCCAGCATCACGGCAATTCTCGGCTCAACTGGCCAACGGGCACATCGGCTGCCCAAAGGGGTTAGCTTGTGGTGCTCGTCTAATACCCCCAGTTGCACCAGCAGTGCTTGGCCACTTCGCCAGGCGCCCTCCGGCGGCGGCGTTACCCAGCTTAGCGCTTGTGGCGCTGCGACGCCCCAGCACGCTAGCTCGAGCACTAGCGATGAGAGATCCGCCTGCTGGATTTCCGGTTCACCGTAAGGCGCCAAGGTCTGCTCCTGGGCCCAAAGCCGAAAACAGCGGCCCTCCCGCTGACGCCCTGCACGCCCCCGCCGCTGATCAGCGCTGGCGCGATTAATTCGCCGGGTCGTTAATCGGGTTAACCCGGTACGCGATTGAAAAAGCGGCACTCGCTCCAGGCCACCGTCAATCACCACATTTACGCCATCAACGGTGATACTCGATTCGGTAATGGCGGTGGAAACAATAATGCGTTGTTTTGATGTATTCGCCGCCAAGGCGGCCTGCTGCTCAGCGATGCTCATTCTGCCGTGCAGCGGCCTGATCACCAGAGCGGGTAAGGCGCTATCCAATGCCTGTACTAGGCGATTTATCTCAGCCACACCGGGCAAAATCACTAATATATCCTGAGTATCAGGTATTGAAAGTGCTTCATTGAGCACTCTAAGTGCGTGGCTGACACTCTCTTCGCCACTTAGTGAAGGACGATAGGCCGTTGTTACCGGAAACTGGCGCCCATGGCACTCGATGACAGGCACTTCTTCACCCAGAACCCGCTTGAGCGCCTCAACATCCAAGGTTGCCGACATCACCAATAAGCGCAAATCGTCGCGGATACTGGTCTGCACGTCCAGCGCAAGCGCCAAACCCACGTCGGCTTCTAAACTACGCTCATGAAATTCATCAAAGATGATCCCGGCAACACCTTCTAGCAACGGGTCGTCTTGCAGCATTCGGGTGAGTACCCCCTGGGTCACTACCTCCAAGCGGGTTTGTGCACTAACACAGCTATCGCCACGCATGCGATACCCCACCGTTTGACCAACGTTCTCACCCAATTGCTGAGCCATAAACGTAGCAGCCAAACGCGCAGCGACGCGACGAGGCTCCAGCAGCAGTAATTTTTGCCCTTTAGCCCAATAGCTCGCTAATAAACTCAGCGGAACGCGGGTGGTCTTACCCGCCCCCGGCTGGGCAATCAGCATCAGGCGGTTATGGGAAGCTAAAACATCATTTAAGGGATCAAGATGCTGATCAATCGGGAGCACACTCATTCGCGTTTCACTACTCCTGCGGGTGTGCTTTAACAGCTGGCTGCGGTATGCCACAGCCTTTTAAAATGACGTGCTCTAAAAACGTCGATATCGACTCAAGGTCATCGTCGTTCAGCGCATCTCTTCCTAGAATACCGGACACTTGGGCACTATATTCAGTGTAGTGCTGGGTAGCAGACCAAATCAGGAAAATCAGCCAGCGTGGATCGACAGCATCCATTTTTCCCTGTGCCGACCACTGGCGAATAATTGCCGCCCGCGAGGCAACCCAGTCACGTAGCTCGCCCGCCAGATAATCACTTATGAAGGGGGCACCAGCTAAAATTTCCGCCGCAAAGAGTTTGGAACCTTCGGGATAGCGCTGGCCAAGCACCATTTTAGTGCGGATAAAGTCACTGAGCACCGTCGCAGGGTCGCTGTCAGGGGTAATGTCTTCAAGCACTTCATTCCAGCGACGCATCATGCGGTTAAGCAGCCGCACATAAAGCGCCTGCTTACTGCCCATGTAGTACAAAATATTGGCTTTAGGGAGACCGGCGCGATCAGCAATCACTTGCAAGCTCGCCCCGCGGTAGCCGTGCTGAGAAAACACTTGCTCCGCGGCAAGCAGGATACTCGACTCGATTCTTTCCCGGCTAGGGCTTTCAGAAGTGGCAGATGCGGCGGTCATTAACAAGGTTCCTTGGTGATATGGCTAGGCGAGAAGCCTGTCTGACTTAACACTGTTTTACTGCGATGATCGGGCAAGCCGAACAGGCTTCTAGCGAATTGCCCCAAAAATTGGCATTTTATACTAGCTCGCCCCACTCCTGTGCAGTGAGCAAATACTTGCAAGGTAGGGCGTTTTGTCCCAAGCTCAACGCATATTGACCGATCGGTCAGCTCAATCCCGGTCTATACAATCACAGTGGAGTTCGGCATGGCAACGATTGCGTTCCTGCTCAATGGTACCCCCCAGCGGTGTGACGTTTCACCCGACACTAGTATTTTAACCCTTTTGCGCGAGCATTTGGCCCAAACGGGTACCAAAGAGGGCTGCGCTTCCGGCGACTGTGGCGCCTGTACCGTGGCGATTGGCGAGTCAACGACTGGAACGCAACGTTATACCAGCGCTAACGCCTGCATTACGCCAGCCCACCAGTTACAGGGTAGGCACCTAGTGACCGTTGAAGGGTTATCAGAAAAGGGTCACTTGCACCCCGCCCAGCAAGCGATGATCGAATACCATGGTAGCCAGTGTGGTTTTTGTACGCCGGGTATTGTCATGTCGCTTTTCACTCTGCACAACGACCTTACCCAGCGCCCCTCCCCGCTAACACCAGAGCGACTTGAAGCCGCGCTAGGCGGCAACTTGTGCCGCTGCACTGGCTATCGGCCGATTCGGGATGCAGCGCTGAGTATGAATGCTATTCCTTACCAGCGCCCTCAATGGTTCGATGCAACACTGCCCGACTCAGAAATCGATACGCAGCCTTCAGATTCGTCGCAAACGGTTGCCTTTTTTGCCCAACCGGCGTCGTTGGCTGAACTAGCGCAACTACGCCAATCATCCCCCCAGGCACGCTTGGTGGCGGGTGGCACCGACCTCTGGCTGGAGAGCACTCAGCGTTTGGCTCCCCTTGATCAATTGATTGACGTTTCTCGCGTTGCCGAGCTACTCACCATTGAAGAGGCTCAGTTGGAGAATCAAACCGGCTGGTGGATAGGCGCCGGGATGACCTATACCCAGCTCGAACCCCTGTTTGAAGCGCACTTTCCATCTTTTGCACATCTACTGCACCGGCTGGGCTCCCAGCAGATTCGCAACCGGGGAACCCTGGGCGGCAATATTGCCAATGCTTCCCCCATTGGCGATACGCCTCCCGTGCTATTGGCCTTAGGTGCCCAGGTAGAGCTTGCCAGCGTAACCGGCAAGCGTCGCCTAGCGCTTGAGGATTTCTTCCTCGATTACAAAAAGACCGCGTTGGCGGCTGATGAAGTCATTTCGCGAATTTTCGTTCCCCAGCCGGTTGAAGGCAGCCAACTACGCGTCTGGAAGCTCTCCAAGCGTCGCGAAGATGATATCTCCGCGCTGCTCGGCGCCTTTAGCTACCGCGTTGAGCAGGGTGTTTTGCGTGATGTGCGGATCGCCTTTGGCGGTATGGCCGCTACTCCCAAACGCGCGTTGGCAGCCGAAGCAGCGCTTGAGGGCAGTGCTATTACCCGTGAGGCGTTTCGCGCCGCTCAGCAGGCACTCGATAATGACTTCCAGCCCATGAGTGACGTGCGGGGCAGCCAGCAGTATCGCCAGCAAGCCGCCAAGAACCTGTTTGAACGCCTCTATCTTTCTCTCTCAGCGTCCGACCACGAGGTGATGCTCCATGCGTACGCTCACTAAACTGGACGGCGATAGCAGCCGTGCCCGCCGTGAACTACACGACCACATTCAAGGCGCTGGCCCCTTAGCACGCCATACGGTCGACAGTACCGGACAGCGGCAAGCAGGTAGCTCAAGTTTTCATGAAAGTGCCGAAAAACACGTCACCGGCAAGGCGGCTTATATCGACGACTTGGCCGCACCGGCCGATGCACTGCATGTAGCGCTAGGTCTCTCGCCTGTCGCCCACGGCACCTTAACGCAGCTTGATCTTAACAAGGTCAAAGAAGCGCCGGGGGTAGTCGATGTGATTACTTTTCATGAAGTGCCCGGCCATACCGATATCGGGCCGGTCTTTCCCGGTGATCCTATTTTTGTCGATCAGGAGATCAGCTACGCAGGCCAATGCCTCTTCGCCGTTGCCGCAACGTCGCTGCAGGCGGCTCGCCGTGCCGTCAAGTTAGCCGCCATTAGCATCGATGAACAGCCTGCCAGTTTAGACCCAGTGGCCGCGACAGAGCGTGAGGAGTTTGTGCGCCCTTCCCATGTGCAGACCCGTGGCGATTGGCAGCAAGCGCTTGAGCATGCGGAACAGATTGTTGAAGGCGAGCTGTTCGTCGGCGGACAAGAGCACTTCTATCTGGAAGGCCAGGCCTGTGTGGTTCATCCTACTGAAGATGAGGGCGTTATCGTCCACACCTCCAACCAGCACCCCAGCGAAACTCAGAAGCTGGTGGCGGAGGTGCTCGATATTCCTTTCCATGCCGTGACCGTAGAAGTGCGCCGTATGGGCGGTGGCTTTGGTGGCAAAGAGACTCAAGCTTCACCCTGGGCGTGCATCGCCGCGATTATTGCCCGCCGTACCGGCAAAACGGTTCGACTCCGCTTACCGCGTAGTGAAGATATGCGCGCCACGGGTAAACGCCACCCCTTCCATAATCGCTATCGGCTCGCCATTGATGCTGAAGGCGTTATCCAGGGGGGAGAGATCACCGTGATCGGCGACTGCGGCTACTCGCCGGATCTTTCTGACGCTATCGTTGATCGTGCGATGTTTCATGCCGACAACGCCTACTCTCTGGGGGATGCCCAGGTAGTTGGGCATCGGGCCAAAACCCACACCGCATCCAATACCGCCTTTCGGGGTTTCGGTGGCCCCCAGGGTATGATGATCATCGAAGCTGCCATGGATGACATTGCCCGCCAGGTTGGCGAAGATCCGTTGACCGTTCGCAAGCGCAACTTCTACCGCAACGGCCGCGAGGTGACCCACTACGGCCAGCAGGTCGATCAGCGCCAACTCCTGCATACACTCGTTGAAACGCTAGAAAGCGACAGCGAATACTGGGTGCGTCGCAAAGCGATCAGAGACTTCAACGCCACTAGCCCGGTTATCAAGAGAGGCTTGGCACTAACCCCGGTGAAATTTGGTATTTCGTTTACCGCTCAACACCTTAACCAGGCAGGCGCCCTTCTGCATGTTTACACCGACGGCAGCGTGATGATTAATCACGGCGGTACCGAGATGGGTCAAGGGTTGCATACCAAGATTTGCCAGGTAGTGGCCAAGGAGCTGGGACTCGATTTAGAAAAGGTGCGCATTACCGCTACGCGAACCGATAAAGTCCCCAACACCTCACCGACCGCCGCTTCAAGCGGTGCTGACTTAAACGGTATGGCAGCCCGGGATGCGGCCGGCAAACTACGTGAACGTCTGTTCGATTTTGCCGCCGGGCACTATTCAGAGGGGCTGGATCGGGAGGGCATGCGTCTGGAAGACGGTATGCTGGTGGCCGGGTTTGGTGAAAGCGAACGCACTATCCCCTGGGGTGAATTAGTGCAAACGGCCTATCTCAATCGCATATCACTGTCTGAAAAAGGCTTTTATGCCACACCGCTGATTCACTACGATCGCTCAGTTGGACAGGGGCGGCCGTTCTACTATTACGCCTTTGGCGCTGCGGTGGCTGAAGTGAGCGTAGATACGCTAAGCGGGGAGTATCAGGTAGAGCGTGTCGATATCTTGCACGATGTAGGTGACTCGCTAAATCCCTCCATTGATATTGGACAAGTAGAGGGGGGCTTTATTCAAGGAATGGGCTGGTTGACCAGCGAAGAACTAAAGTGGAACGATAAAGGCGTTTTAGTCAGCGATGGCCCAGCAACCTATAAGATCCCCACTTTTGGCGATTTACCGCCGGTCTTCAATGTCGCCCTGCTAGAGGGGCACCCCAATTCCATGGCCAGCCTCTACCGCTCAAAAGCAGTAGGCGAGCCCCCCTTTATGCTGGGTATTTGTGTCTGGTCAGCGTTACGTGATGCCCTTTCGAGCCTTACCGATTACGCCATATCGCCTCACTTAGACACCCCGGCCACGCCGGAGCGGGTAATGTTGGCGGCCAATGCCATCAGGAAGAAAGCGCTGTGAGTTTTACTCAAACTCCTGAAACCTGGCATGCGGCACTGCACCGTTTACAGCGCGACGGCATTCCCCATGTATTAGCCACCCAGGTGACCAGCGCTGGCTCAACACCCCGCGAGCCGGGTGCGCGTATGGTGATCACTGACGATGGAATCTTCGATACCCTGGGAGGCGGTACCTTTGAATGGCAAACCATTTCCGCCGCGCGTTCCTGTTTGGCTGAACAACGCTATGGACTCAGCTTAGAAGCCTTCTCTCTGGGGGGACGAAGCGGCCAGTGCTGCGGCGGTTTCGTGAATATCCTCTTAGAAGCCTTTCCCGGCGCCACCGCTCACATCGCCATCTTTGGTGCAGGCCATGTCGGTCAAGAGATCGTCAAACTGGGCGCCCCGCTCCCCTGGCAACTACATTGGTACGATAGCCGTAGTGATGTGTTTGCCGGGCATTACCAGCCGCGACTTCACTGTTATCCGCTTGGTGATGTCGAGAAATGCGTCGCCGACTTGCCTGCAGATACCCATGCGCTGGTATTGACGCACAACCATGATGAAGACTACATGCTGATCAAAGCGCTAATTGAGCGAGACGACGTCACATCAATTGGGCTGATTGGTTCTGACAGCAAGTGGGCCAGTTTTTCAGGACGGCTGAAACGCGACGGTTACTCTGATGAACAAATAGCGCGGGTGCGAAGCCCTATTGGGCGCATCCACGCCACTAAGCTGACTAATAAAACGCCCTATGCGATTGCGCTAACGGTGGTGGCTGAGCTGCTTTGGCTAACGGACACGCCCACTTCTCAAGATAACCGCGGGCTGGATTCCCAGTCTCTGCGAACGCTATTGACCGATTCTCCGACGACCACGAGTTAATATGACGACTTCTTCTACCGATACGTTTATTCGTGCCGAACTGATCAGTTTTGCCCGCGACCCTGGAGATGGCGATACGCCCCAACCGGGCAGTTTAGAGCACTACGGTGATGGCTTACTCTGGTTGAAAGGCCAGCATATTCATGCCGTCGGCCACTTTCCTGAATTGGCGCCGTCGCTGCCCAAAGGCGCTGACGTTCTCGATTACCGTGACAAACTGATTATGCCGGGGTTTATTGACACCCATGTGCACTACGTTCAATTGGATATCATGGCGTCGTATGGCCGCCAACTGCTTGATTGGCTAAACGACTACACCTTTCCCGAAGAGTGTCGTTTTGCGAGTCACGCCCATGCAGAAGCGCTGTCTAACGCTTTTTTGGATGAGATGCTACGTGCGGGGACTACGACTGCTCAAGTATTTGGTTCTAGCCACCCCGGTTCCGTGGATGCCTTTTTCACTGCCTGTCAAAAGCGCCAATTACGTATGTTGGTGGGCAAGGTGTTAATGGATCGTAACGCGCCCGAGGCGCTGATGGACAGTGCTTCAGGCATTGCTGACAGCGAGCGACTCATTGAAGACTGGCACGGCAAGAGCCGACTGGGCTATAGCGTCACGCCACGCTTTGCACCGACATCAACCAAAACGCAAATGGACGCTGCCGGCGCCCTTCTACGCAATGACCCCACTCTTTGGTTGCAAACTCACTTGGCTGAAAACAGCGGTGAGCTGGACTGGGTAGCCGAACTGTTTCCAGGTAGTCGCGACTATTTGGCCGTTTATGAAGAAGCAGGCCTTGTTGGCCCCCGCAGCACCTTTGCCCACGGTATTCATCTCGACAATGGCATGCGCAAGCGTTTGGCAGACCGAGGCGCCAATATTGCTTTTTGCCCCAGTTCCAATCTCTTTCTTGGCAGTGGATTATTCGACCGGGAAGCCGCCAAACAAACGGGGATGGCCTATACGTTTGCCAGCGATATAGGTGCAGGCACCGACTTATCAGGGTTTGGCACGCTTAAAGCAGCCTATCAAGTGGGTCAACTAGGCGGGCAGCCCCTTACCGCATGGCAGGGCTTTTATGGTTTAACCCTGGGCAATGCAAAAGCGCTCTCGATGGATAGTCACATTGGACAGCTAGCCCCTAGCCTTGAGGCTGACTTTGTGGTGATTGAGCCACAGGCAACATCGCTGCTGTCACGGCGCATAACCCACTGCACTACCCTTGGCGAACGGCTATTTGCATTAATGATGCTGGCTGATGATCGCGCGATTTATGAAACCTGGGCCGGTGGTATTTGCCAACACCGCAGGGATGTATAAGTGAGGTGTGAGGTGTGAGGTGTGAGGTGTGAGGTGTGAGGTGTTGAAGTTTACCCCTCACTCCTCACTATTTTCCCCTCACCACCTACCGCTCACGCAAAAAAAAATCCCCCAAGGCATCAGCCCTGGGGGATTTTTCATAATAAGTGCCTGACGATGACCTACTCTCGCATGGGG